>JACMPC010000157.1 GCA_014377705.1 Dermatophilaceae bacterium | reverse complement strand
TTCGCCTGTCACTCGCGCAGATACCTTCTGCCGCAACGATTCCAGGCTGCTGACGTGCTTGTAGAGAGAAGGCGTTGCCACCCCGGTCCGTTTGGCGACCGCGGCGAGGGTCAGAGCGCCCCGCCCCTGTTGGTCGACCAGCTCGATCGCGGCATCAACGACGGAGGCGGTGGACAGTGGGGTCCTTGGGGTGGCGGGGAGCTGCACGCTAGGCATTGTTGGCCGCCGCCAGGAAGAGCAGGACTGCTGACGCCGTCACGTCGGGCAGCTCGGCGTGCGGGTAGTGCCCAGCGCCGTCGACCATAGCGGTGTCGGTCCTGGTGTGGGCGCCGATCAGCTCGTGGGCGTAGGCGGCTTCGGCTGCGGGGTCGGTGAAGTCAGGATCACGTGACCCCATGACGACCAGCACGGGGCAGTCCAGCTCGGCGACACGGTCATAGCACTCGCGCTGCCTTTTCATTGCTCCACGGGTCGCCGCCATTCTTCCGGGCTCGCCAAGGTTGGCCTGCAGGGCTCGCACGTACGCCGCGAAGTCGCCAGGCTTGGCCGCCTTGTACATCGTTGGGTAGTAGATCCGGCTCCAGATCGCTGCTCGGCTGGTGACTGCCGCCAGAGCGAGCCGCATCCAGGCAGGAAGATCGCGTTGTCGGGCGAAGGGACCGAGCAGGACCACGGCACTGACCAGCGTGGGCTCCTCGGCCGCGGCCCAGACCGCAGCGGCAGCCGACGATGAGTGGCCGATGATCGTGGCCGGCTCTTGGAGGTGTTTGATGAGCGCGATCATGTCCTGCCCGGTGAGCGGACTGCCGTAGTCGGCCCACTGCGAGGAGGACCGGCCATGGCCGCGTTGGTCCATCGTTACCACCCGGAACCCGGCGGCGACCAGTGGCGCAACCATGAGGCGGTAGGCCTGGCGGAGGTCGCCCATCCCCGGCGTGCAGAGAACGAGCGGGCCGCGCTTCGGGCCACTGATTTCATAGGCCAGGCGACCGCCGGGAAGGTCAAGGAACCGTGTCTCTTCGACGTGGCTAATGTTCATAACCGGAACGCTAAGGTCATTAGCCTGACGTGTCAAGCTGCCAGCCGCAGATCGAGTCGTCGCTCTGGCCGATCGTTCTGTGGACAACGCCGTGGCACGATGTCCCGGGACACGCGAGGCGTCAGTCAGCTTGGGTGAGATGCCTGAGCATGGCGGCGAAGTGTGGCTGCTGGTCCCCGAGGCGGGAAAGGAACGTCTGGCCGACGGCTTCGACAGCGGCGTTGGCAGCGTTGGCGAGCGCCGCCCGTTGCGCGGCTTGCCAGGTGTTGGTCAGCCACCACAGCAGCAGACCCGGGCTGTGCCGGGCGTCGGTGTAGTCGCTGCTCAGCGCGAGTCAACGCGCCTCGTCAAGCTGCATAGCCCGGCACAGCACGTCGACATCGGCAGGATCCAGCGGAATCATCCCGCGACGCAATCGGTATCCCCAGTTCGGGGTGGACGTCAACGGCAGCAGAGACCTGACACGGACCGTCAGCTCGTCGGTTTATGAGTCTCATTCGTCGAGCGCCGTGCCTGCCATGGCCGCGCAACCTGGGCGAGGAACGCGTCGAAGGCCCGGAGGTACCGGGTGGGCTGGTCGCCGCGGCGGCAGTGGCGGGCACCTGGCACCACGGCGGTCCAGACCAGGTCGTTGTTCGCTGCCTCCTGTGGG
>JACMPC010000156.1 GCA_014377705.1 Dermatophilaceae bacterium | reverse complement strand
GGTACGGGCTGGACCTTGACCGAGGCGAAGTCGGCCGGCTTGGCACACGGACCGTAGATCGTGAGCGCCTGGGTGAAGGCTTTGGTCTTCATGTGGGAGTAATTCTTCTTGCCCTTCTTGGTCGTGTAGGTCTTGTACTTCACGGTCGTGGTGACCTTGTACGACCCGGCGGCGACTGCGGCGGCGTTCTTGTTCCTGACGAGTGTCCCGGAACCCTGGGTGACGGTCAGGCGGGAGGCCCTGAGCCTGACCTTGCCGGACTTGGTGACCGAGGGCTTGATGGTGACCTTCGAGGCGGAGCTGTCGACTGCGGTCGTCTGGCTGGCGATCAGTCGGATCGTGACCGTGTTGGTCGCGGCCTGCGCGGGAGCACCGATGGCGGTGACGGCGGCGGCGACGAGGCCGGCCACGATGAGCGCGGGAGTTCTACGCATGATGTTGGACTTCCAATCTGGCAGTGTCATTCACCGCCTCGGTGAGAATAAGGGCGTTTCACCGAGCCTGTTCGTGGAATTGCGAAACTAATGTAAAAGAGATTTACAGTGAGCGTTCGAGGTCGCAATGTGACTTGAACGCGATGATTTGTTGCAGTTCGCCTCGGTGCAGATGTGATCGCCATGATGAGATGCGATGAGATGAGATGCGACGCGTGGCACGGACGACGTCGTCGTCGTGGAGCGTGACTTCGCGGCCCTCTGGGCCCGCGAGCATTCGGTGGGGCTTTTCGGCTGTGGCGATCTTCCGCTCGGCGTCGTCCGGTCGCCCACCACCGCTGCCCTGTCCGGCCATCTCCAACTCCTGCCGAGTGTCGTCCTTGACAAGCGTGCAACGATGGTTTTCGACAAGCAAATAAGTTTGCCGAATGGAAAATCTTGCCATGGATGACTCGTTGGATCGCATGCTCGACGCCGTGGGACCGCGGCTGAAACAGCGGCGGCAACGCCGCGACTTCACGCTGACCGACCTGGCGGAGACGACCGGCATCTCGGTCAGCACCCTGTCCCGGCTTGAGGCTGGTCTTCGACGCCCCACGCTTGAGCAGCTCTTTCCACTGGCTCGCGCTTACGGGGTCACCCTCGATGAGCTCGTCGACGCGCCCCCCACAGGCAACCCCCGCATCAACCTGCGTCCCATCGAGTGCAGCGACGGCTCGACCGCTCTTCCACTGACTAGCCGCGCGGGGGGCATTCAGGCGTACAAGTTCATCAAGCCGGCCGGCAAGGACGATGCCGAGCCTGACCTGCGCACCCACGAGGGCTACGACTGGGTCTATGTCCTTGACGGCACCCTGCGCCTGGTCCTCGGCGAGCACGACCTCATGCTCCAGCCGGGACAGGCCGCGGAGTTTGACACCCGCACCCCTCACTGGTTCGGTGCGACCAGCTCTGGGCCGGTCGAGTTCCTGAGCCTCGTCGGCAAGCAGGGTGAACGTGCCCACGTCCGCGCTGCCCCCATCTCGGCGCACTGAGCAGTCGACGACTGGCCCGCCGCCACGCCGAAGGCAGCAGTGATGTGTTCGGCGCACCAGATCACAGGTCGATCAAGGGTTTGTCTGTGGGCGACACGTCGCGTTGCGGCAGACAGTGCGAATGCTGTTGACCATCTCCGCTGACCGCGTGCCGGCTCTCGAGAATCCGGCAGATCTTGGCTTCTTGCCGCAACGATGCTCGAGGTCGACCCGGTTGCGTCGGTGCGCGGGAGGTCCGGCTCGAACGTCGGATTCGTGTTGGGCCAGTATGTGAACGATCGACCACATGTGGCGTCCTTCCTGCTGTCGGTCGCGATGGGCAAGGTGTTCCGGTCGGAGTTGAACGGCCGCTGCGCACAGGATGTGAAGGCAGCCGGTCTCTGGGAAAGCGCCGCGCCATCGATCGCTTCAGCCCGACGTTGCGGTTCTTGAGACGGTCCAGCGGCGAGGGTCGTCGGGGCTGCCGTCGGGCACAACTTCACCTCCGAACCGGTGAGCGCCATCTTCCTGACTCTCGCCGCGGGCTCGATCGTCTACGTGATCGCCCAGCTTCTCGCAGTCGCGTCCCGCGCGCGGCGTATGGACCTGGTAGCCGCCGGACTACTGATCGGCATCATCGCCGGTTTCCTCACCGATGCCATCGTCATCGCCGGCGGAGCCTGAACCATCCACGGCCGCGATGAATCCCCCGGGCTGTGTCACCGACGTCAAATCTGATGGCGCCAGAGGCGGTGGCGTTCGCGACGCCGTACACCATTCCATCCGTTGGACTGGTTCGTTGCGCTCGCGGAGTGACGTGGCTGTGGCCAGCGGTGCGTGGTCAGAACACGTAGCGATGGTGTTCTTCTCGACAGGCCGCTGCCCTCAAGCGACGGAGGAGGTCAAGTGACCACGCAGGGTCAGCATCGCTCTGGTGTGCAGCTGGCTCACGCGAGACTCGCTGACGCCGAGGACCAGACCGATCTCGGCCAGCGTCATCCGCTCCCAGTAGTACAGCGCCACGACGATGCGGTCGCGCTCCGGCAGTCGGTCGACGGCCCAGAGGAACTCCTCGGGTTGGTCGTCCATGTCGTGTTCGGCTAGGAACGTCAAGCCCTGCGCAGGGGAGTTCTCGTTGGCCGCCCCCATCTCGTCGATGCTCCCGACGGACGTGTAGGAGATCGTCTTGTACGTGGACCTGAGCTCGGCCACGGTGATGCACAGCTCCGCGGCCACCTCGCTGTCCTCGGGAGTACGTCCGAGGCGGCGTTCGAGTGCGCCCCGCGCCGCGTCGATCTCGCGGAACTTGCCGCGCACGGACCGGGGCACCCAGTCGGACCGTCGGAGGCCGTCGATGATTGCTCCGTGCGTGCGGCGCACGGCGTAGGTCTGGAACTGCAGGCCGCGAGCCGGCTCGAACTTGTCTATCGCGTCCATGAGCCCGATGGTGCCGTCGGAGACGAGGTCGGCCTGGTCCACGTGGGGAGGTAGTCGGGAGCGGACCCGGCCGGCGACGTACTTGACCAAGGGGGCGTACTGGGCGATCAGTCGCTCCCGGGCGTCGGGGTCGCCGGTCTCCTTGTAGTTCTGCCAGAGCCGCTCGATGCTGCCCTGGGCTTCCAGATCGTCCATCACACCGCCCCTCGTCAGAACGTGGGCCCGGCTCGATTTGCCAACCCCACCAGTCACACTAGTGCTCATGCGACACGGTGTCCTCGGATTGGAACTCGAAGTGCCAGGGCTCTGGTCGGGAACCACCAGCCGCCGCCCAGGTGGGGCGGATCCAGCCATAAGAGGGGCCATGCGTCGCCAGCCAACGGTGTTCGGGCGTGCTGGACCGTTCCGCTCCGCCACACAGGTCGACCGCTCGTCCGACCCCGTGAACGGAGGTGCCGGGGGCCGCTGTGAGTGCTGGCTTCTTCGGGGTGAGTGCCGTCTGGCCAGCGAGAGAGCGGTACGCGTCGGCGATGCACACGTTCGTGCCCAGCTCGGCGGTGAACGCCGCGGACATCAGTCGGAAGGACACCGCAGCGTCGCACACGAGCAGGTGTGTGCTTCCAGCGGATGCGCTGCATAGTGCGTCGTCGGGGAGGTCGCCGTGGGGGTGGGTCGCCCG
>JACMPC010000155.1 GCA_014377705.1 Dermatophilaceae bacterium | reverse complement strand
GTCCTTCACCGCCGCCGAACCCCTCCTGCGGCGACTAGTCGATGCCGACCCGCTCGATGCGGATTCGCTCCACATGCTCGGGAAGACCCTTGAGCTGACCGGCCGACCAGAGCAGGCGCAGCAGTACTATGCCTTGGCCGGACACCTCACCCCTGCGTACGCGGTGAGCTGCCAGGCGTGGGACGCTGATCGGTGACCGGTCGCCGGATTAATGTCGTCAGGTCTCGGTCAGGGCTCGAACTGGTTGTCGGGGTCGCTGCCGCTCGCTGAGCCGTGCTTCTTCAGATACTCGATCTCCTTCTTCAGCTCGATCATCTTGAGCTCACGCCCCAAGGTCAGCCGGTGAAACCTCTCGAGCTCGTCCAGTCGCTGTCTGTCCTTGCCTTCCTGTTCGACGATCTCTCGCCGGAATTGCCGTTCGGTGACGTCGCGCCAGGTGTAAGACAGACAATCTCCGGCAACGAGCGATACCCGGATGTCGTAATGGCGTTCCTCCCCGCCCAAGAGCTCATGCGAGTACACGAAGTCGTCCAGAACCAGAAACTCATCGGCCTCGATGACATGGCGGTACATCTCGACCAGACCCTTGCCAGCCTGACCTGGAAACAGGTCGAGCAGCCGGGCTCCGATGAACTCCTCGTAGGTCAGCTTGTTGTACTCACATGCGGCTGGATTCGCTTCCTGAAAAATGAAGTCGACAATCTTGCCGGACTCATCGCGCTCCGCCTGCATCCGGACAAGGGGGTCAAGCAGCGAGTCCACCGTCGCACGCAAGGCTGCCTGGTCCGCATCTCGCTCCTTCTCCGCCTTCACCTGTTCGGTGGTTTCATTGGCCGAGATCAGGAGCCCGTCACGGAACTTCGCCGCTGTGAGCCGGAAGGAGCCCTCCACGCCATGCTCGTTGAAATACGGCACGTCGAAGGACGTTGGTGACCCTGAGTCGATGACCCCCAGGTAGGCGTCCCAGATCCCCAGCTCCCTGACGGACGGGAAGAGCTCGCACTGCCCATGGCCCAAGACCTCATCGACCTGCATGCCATAGAGCCGGGCCGCAGCCTCGTTCAGGAACGCGTAGGCCAGCTCGACGACTGTGCCGTCCGGGTCACGAACCGCTTTCATGATGAACAACGGGTCGGGCAACGCCGCCAGGGCGGATGCCTTGTCAATGGTCGAGGCCAGCTCTGGAACCGACGCGCTGTTTTTTCGTGAGCCCACCAAGGTCACCCCCCCACCCGCGACGCGTGTACAGATGCTCCTAGAAAAGCACAAAACAACCGCAAAGTCGCCCTGTTCCCCTGGGGGACAACGGTGTCCGCGTCACTTGCTGGATGACGCTTTATCAATCTTGTGCGCCACGGAGGGCCGTTGGAGCTACCAGGTTGCGCGGTTGGCTGAGCTCCGCCGAGCCATCTGGGCTCGATCCGGTTTCGTTGTCAGACGAAGCTGATCAGAGCTACGGGGGGCAGGGTGGGTGTCTCTGAGCCGCCGGCCGGCTCGATAGTTATGCCGGCGCCGGCGGCAGTGGCCGCATTGCCGTGAAGCAGAACGGTGTTGGACGGTCCGGCGGGTACGAATCCTGCTTTGACCATGGTCGCGCCCTGCTGGAGCCAGAGCTCGTAGACCTTGCCTTCGGGCGCGGCAGGCAAGTTGGTGGTGATGATCACGGCCTTGTTGAGGCTGGGCGATCGGACGATGGTTGCGGTGGCTGCGTCGAGCTTCTTCTGGAAGCGCTCGGCGTCCTTGGCGTGCAGCACCTGCTGGGTAGCGGTCAGCTGCACGGCGGGCGTCCCGGAGGACCAGGGGTGCCATACCAGGCCGCCGGTGGCCAGGGCCGCTGCCGCGGCAGCGCCGGCCAGCCACTGCAACAAGGGCGCCCGACGGGCGCGTTCGGCCCGTTTGGACTCCAGGCTCGCGGGAGCGGAGGGAGTCGAGGGAGTCGAGGGAGTGACCAACTTGGGTGCTGGCGCTGCCTCGGAGGTCACCTCGGGTGGCAAGACGCGGATGGAGCTGATGTCCCGCAGCACGGCCGCGCGCAGCGAGGGTGGCGGAGCCGTGATGGTTGTCAGGCTCAACTCGCCGGCTGCGGCACGCAGGCTGGCGATCTCTGCCTGGCACTGAGAACAACCGGCCAGGTGGGCCTCGAACCGGGCTCGTTCGGCATCATCGACGGCGTCGATGGCGTATGCCCCCGAGAGGCTGTGGATGTCGTCGTCGTTCATGGCTCAAGTCCTAGCGTGTCGCGCAGCCTGATGAGTCCATCACGGATGCGAGTTTTGGCCGTGCCGAGCGGCAGGTCCATCATGATGGCCACCTCTCGATGTGTGTACCCGCCGAAGTAGGCCAGCTCCAGAGCGCCGCGCTGGGTTTCGGTAAGGGTCTCAAGTGCCCGGCGGACCCGCTGTGCGTCCAGGTTGCGGTGTGCTTCCTCTGTCGTCTGGTCGAAGGGAGCGGCCTGTTCGCGGGCCTCGTAGGCCGTGTCCCGGCGCCTGGTTGCTTCTGCAGAACGCACCCGATCCACCGCCTTTCGGTGTCCGATCATCATCAGCCAGCTCGTTGCGCTGCCGCGGTCGGGGTCGAACCTGGCGCTGTTGCGCCAGATGTCGAGATAGGCGTCCTGGGTGACCTCTTCAGCCTGGGCCTGATCCCGCACCGTGCGAAGGACCAGGCCGAACAAGCGGGCTGCCGTGGCGTCGTACAGCTTCGCGAAGGCAGTTTCGTCGCCCAGGGAGCACGCCTTCAGGAGCCCCGCGAGCCCCCCGCCGGCTGACAGCGCACGGGTTTCGGGGACGGGGGAGAGCTCGCCGCCGGGAACCAGAGTCATGTTGACCATGATGCGCTATCGGTGGGGTGCTGGGTGCTCGTCGTCTCATGCCAGGGCGCCAGCGGGACACCGTTGAGCGGGAGGTCGCGCCATATCTGTGCGCCGCAGTGAGGGATTCCGTGCTGTTCTCCATCGGGAGGGTTCGGTTGTCGTGGTCTTGTCGTGGTCATGTCGAGGTGATCCGGAGCCGTCCCGACCGCGGATGCCGTCTGCGGTAAGTCTCTAGGTGACCAGGTGGGCGAAGGCGACGACGTTGTCGACGTAGTGCCCGCTCTTCTGGTCGAAGGACCCGCCGCAGGTGATGAGGCGGAGCTCTGCCCGTTTGGTGCTTCCGTAGACCAGTGCGGTGGGGAAGTTGTTCTTGGGGAAGCGTTGGACCCGGTCGATGCTGAACGTCGCCGTCGAGCCGTCTTTACGGCCGATGGTGACACGGGCTCCGGGTCGCAGGGCGCCGAGGCGGAAGAAGACCGCAGGGCCGTTGTGGCTGTCGACGTGGCCACCCAGGATCGCCGGGCCAAGCTCACCAGGGGAGGGTCCCGCGGTATACCAGCCGATGGAGGCGAAGTCCGTGGGAACCTGCAGGCTGCCATCGGCGCCCAGGCCGAGGTCCACGAAGTTGCTGGTGCGGATACCGATGCTGGGGATGTTGATGGCGGCAGGTGGGGAGGGGGTGAGGACCGGTCCCAGGCTGGTGTCCTCCGAGCGGTTCGCCGTTGCCGGCGGCGAGGCGGTCGTGCGGCCAGCCTTGGCGGGGGCGAGGGGGGCCTGGGTGGGTGATGCTGAGGCCGACAGGGACTGGCCGGCGCCCGATGGTGGCTGCGGAGGGCCATCTGAGGTGCGAGTCGCCATGAACAGGACGACGGCGCCGAGCAGGGCCAGCACAACACTGGCCGCAGCCGCGATGATGCTGCGGCGGCGGCCAGTGTGCTGGGGGGTGGCGGTCATCAGCTCCGGGCGCGGTTGCGGCGCACAGAGTACACGCCGGAGCCGGCCGCGATGAGCATGAGCCCACCGCCGAGCGCGATCATGGCCTCGTTGGAGGTTCCGGAGGAGGCGCCGCCGGCGCCGGTCTGCATCCCGCCGGCGGGCATG
>JACMPC010000154.1 GCA_014377705.1 Dermatophilaceae bacterium | reverse complement strand
GTCTGGGGGGGTATGACGGAACGAGGGCGCCGCGCCCTGCTCAAGCGCCGCCCCGGCGTCACCTCCTGGCCTGCCCTCTTCGCAGCCGACCGTATGCGCCAGGAAAACCCGGCGTCCTGATTTCTTGTGGTGGCACGCCGCGGCGATCCCCGTCGCCACCGCCTCCACCCGCCTTGTTGCCCTGAAACCACCGTTTTGCGCCTCTCGAGGTGCCAATTAGGTGGTTGCGGGGCAACAAGCACGCTGGGGGATGTCCGGGGTTGTGCGGGGTGGTTATGCCAGGGCGGCGCCGACGGCTCGGAGGCCGTCCAGGTCGTGGATGTCGCCTGAGGCGGCTGGGACTTCCACTAGTGGTATGTCGGGGTGGCCGGCGGCGAACCTCTTGGCCAGGGACTCGTGGCGGGCCGCGATCTCGGCCTGAACAGCATGCATGCGCAACAGCCCGATGGTGATCGCCGTGCCCCCGAAGTCGGAATCGGTGTCACCTGATCCGCCGCAGTTGTCCAGGTCGCCCAGCTCCTCGGCTGCCCCGAGCGCACGGGCAGCCGACAGGCCGGGTGCGGACACGCGATACATCCGGTTGACCACCAGCCCGGCCAGGGGCATCTCCTCCTCGTCTAGGCGGTCCACGAAGTACGCGGCCTCGCGCAGCGCGTCCCGTTCGGGAGCGGCGACCACGATGAACGTCGTCGAGCTGTCGCTCAGTAGGGCGTAGGTGTGGTCCGCGCGCTTGCGAAACCCGCCGAACATCGTGTCCAGGGCGGCCACGAAAGTCTGCACATCGTTCAGCATCTGGCCGCCCAGCACCTTGGTGAGGGTCTTGGTGACGGCGTTCACGCCGACGCTGAAGACCTTGATGTAAGCGCGGCCGCCAACCTTCGCGGGCGCGGTCAGGATGCGGATGAACCGGCCGTCCAGGAACGACCCGAGGCGCTTGGGAGCATCGAGGAAGTCCAGGGCCGATCGGGATGGCGGGGTGTCGACGACGATGAGGTCCCAGCGTGGGTTGTCCGGGTCGCGGTCCGCCTCGAGCCGCAGCTGTCCCAGCTTCTCCATCGCCATATACTCCTGTGTTCCGGCAAAAGAGCTCGAGACCGCCTGGTAGAACGGGTTGGCAAGGATCTGTTCTGCCTTCTCGGCAGTGGAGTGAGCCTCGACGACCTCGTCGAAGGTCCGCTTCATGTCCAGCATCATCGCGTCGAGCGAGCCTCCGCCGGACTCGTCGATGCCACTGACCGGCCTCGGCGTGTTGTCCAGCGTGGTCAGGCCGAGCGACTGCGCCAGACGCCGGGCGGGGTCGATGGTCAGCACGACGACGTGCCGACCCGACTCGGCCGCCCGAAGTCCTAGGGCTGCGGCAGTGGTGGTCTTGCCGACGCCGCCGGCGCCGCAGCACACGATGATGCGGATCTGCGGGTCGCCGATCAGCGCGTCGACGTTGAGAGCAGGGGTCATCAGGCCATCCCCTGTGCCATGAGGGCCTCGGCCATCTCGCGGATGCCGTTCGCGTCAACGCCCTCTGACATCGACGGCAACCGGTAGGTCGGCCGGCCGAGACCGGCGACGACCTTGGACCCGTCGCGCTCGAGGGCGACCCGCTCGGCATGGTCTCTGGCCTCGAGCAGCAGTCCGTCGACGACGGCACCGGTGGCCCGCACATGGACCCGTCTCAGGTCCGCCACGACGTCATCCCTGGGGATCGCGGCCCGGGCCGCCAGCTCCAGCACGTCAAGGGCCAGGATCTCCTCGCGCACCTGGTTGACGACGATCCCGCCGATCGGCAGGTTTGTGGCCCGAAGGTCGGCGATGGTGTCCACGGTCTCCTGGACCGGCATCTCCTCCAGCAGCGTCACCAGATGGACCACCGTCTGCGGCGACTTCAGCATTGCCGTGATCGAGTCTGCCTGGGCGCGGATCGGTCCGACCCTGGCCAGGCCGGCGACCTCGTGGTTGACATTGAGGAAGCGCACCACCCTGCCGGTTGGCGGGGCGTCCAGGACGACGGCGTCGTAGGCCGGCGCGGCGCCAGGCCCTTTGGCCTTGTGGTCCCGCCGGCGCCCGACCGCTTCATAGACCTTGCCGGTGAGCAGGACGTCGCGCACGCCGGGCGCGATCGTGGTGGCGAAGTCGATGGCACCGAACTTCTCCAGCACACCGCCCGCCCGACCCAGCTTGTAGTACATCTGGAGGTACTCGATCAGAGCTGCCTTCGCGTCCACCGAGAGGCCGAAGACCTCGCCCCCGTGGGGTGCGTGGGCGATCCGGGCCTCGGTGACGGCCAGCGGGGCCACGTCAAAGGTCTGGCTGATGCCCTGGCGACCCTCGACTTCGGCCAGCAGCACCCGCCTGCCCTCCGAGGCGAGGGCGAACGCCAGCGCGGCGGCCACCGTGGTCTTGCCCGTCCCACCCTTGCCGGTGACGATATGCAGCCGCACGCCGTCCCAGTCAGTGTCGCGGACTGGCCCCGCGTCTGGTCCCATTCCCTGAGCCTAAGGGCAAGAGGGCCCGCGTGAGCAGTGGGAGACTCGGCCCGGATCAGCTTGCGGGTATGGCGTGGGCCCGGTCTAGGCTGCATCTATGGCTACCTGGGAGTACTCCACCGTTCCGCTGATCTCGCACGCCACCAAGCAGATTCTCGACCAGTGGGGTGAGGACGGCTGGGAGCTCGTACAGGTCGTGACCGGCCCCGACGGGAACGGTCTGGTGGCCTACCTCAAGCGAGAGAAGGCCTGAGGACATGTCCGCAGTCGAGGACCGCCTCGCCGAGCTCGGTCTCCGGGTCCCGGACGTCGCCATGCCGGTGGCGGCGTACCTGCCTGCCGTCCGCGACGGCAACCACATCTTCACCTCCGGCCAGCTTCCGATGGTGTCAGGCGCCCTGGCCGCGACCGGCAAGGTCGGCACCGGGCCCGGACTTGTCTCCGCGCAGGACGCCGAGAAGCTGGCCCAGATTTGCGCCCTGAACGCGATCGCCGCGGTCAAGGCCCTCGTCGGTGACCTCGACAAGGTGACCCGGGTGATCAAGGTCGTCGGCTTCGTGGCCAGCGACCCGGCTTTCACCGGTCAGCCCGGTGTCGTCAACGGTGCCTCCGAGCTGCTCGGTGCGGCTTTTGGCGGCGCCGGCGTCCACGCCCGCTCGGCTGTCGGGGTTGCGGTCCTCCCGCTCGATGCCCCGGTCGAGGTCGAGATCATCGTCTCGGTCCAGGACTGAGCATTATCAGCAATATTCGCGATTTCACCGTCGGGGCGCTGGCCGGCCGGGCCGAGGAGTGGCTGCAGGGCCGGCGCCCCGAGGTGGTCGCCCCCAGGTCCGCCGCCACGGTGATGATCCTGCGGGACCGCGACGGCGTGAACACCCCTGTCGCCCCTCGGAGTGGCGGACGCCCGAGCGGCCGGGGAGTGGACGTCTTCATGCTGCGCCGCTCGCCCACCATGGCCTTCGCGCCGGAGATGATGGTGTTTCCCGGCGGCGGCGTGGACCCGCGTGATGCCGACCCGACCCTCCCCTGGGCCGGGCCCTCGCCGGCGCAGTGGGGACGGCTGCTCGTGGCGGATGAGGCCACTGCTCGCGAGCTGGTCGTCGCCGCAGTCCGCGAGGTGTTCGAGGAGTGCGGGGTCCTGCTGGCCGGGCCCGACGTCGATTCCGTGGTGGGCGACGTGAGCGGACCAGGGTGGCAGGCCGAGCGTGCCTCGCTGTTGTCACATGAGCGCTCACTGGCCCAGGTGCTGATCGCCCGCGGGCTGGTGCTCCGCTCGGACCTCCTCCGGGCCCGCGCCCACTGGGTCACTCCCGAGTTCGAGCCCAGGCGCTACGACACGAGGTTCTTCGCCGCACTTCTGCCTGCCGGTCAGATCGCGGACGACCGGTCCACCGAGGCCGACCACGCAGACTGGGCCGATCCGGTCGCCCTGCTGGAGGACTATGCCGGCGGCGCCGCCCTGATGCTGCCGCCGACGGTGGTCTGTGTCGAGCAGGTGGCCGCCGCGGGCTCCGTTGCTGAGTTCCTCGCCACCGAGGTCCCCATCGCCCCGATCACCCCGGTGCCGGCGCGCGTGGGCGACGCCGTGGTGATGCGCTGCACCCTCCCGGAGTTTCCCGCGAGACACCTCCAGACGGCGGGGGAAACCGCGCAGGGTCACCTCCCGCGGACTGGTCAGGCCGGGCCGGGACACCTCCCGCCCGCCGGGGAAGCCGGGCCGGGACACCAGAAGGAGGTGGGGGAGTGAACCCGGCCTGGGCCGGTGGCGTCGTCACGTCGCGGGCAACCTGCGTGCTGGCGCCGAATCCGGGCCTGATGACGCTGGAAGGCACCAACACCTGGGTTCTTACGGAGCCGGATGCACAGGGCTGCGTGGTGATCGATCCGGGGCCGCTCGATGAGCAGCATCTGCACCATGTGCTGGATCTGGTGGCCGGCCGCGGGGCGCGGGTCGCCCTGACCCTGCTCACGCACGGCCACGCCGACCATGCCGAGTCGGCCGGGCGTTTCGGCGAGCTCACCGGTTCGCCGGTCCGAGCGATCGGCACCGGTCACGACGATCTTGGCGACGGTGACCGGCTCACCGTCGACGGTCTGGACCTTGCTGTCGTGGCCACCCCAGGTCACACCGGCGACTCGCTGTCCTTCCTGCTGGCGGCTGGGAATGCTCTGCTCACCGGGGACACCATCCTGGGCCGGGGCACCGCGATGGTGGCGTGGCCCGATGGCGAGCTCGCGGCATACCTCTCGTCGTTGCGGCGGATCGAGGCGATGACCGGCTCGCTCGAGGTGACCCAGATCCTGCCCGGTCACGGTCCCACCGTGGCGGATGCGGCTGGTGTGGTGCGGTACTACCTTGATCACCGTGCGGAACGCCTCGAGCAGGTGCGCGCGGCCGTTGCGCTCGGCGCCGCGGACGTCGAGGCGGTCCTGAAGACGGTCTATGCCGACGTCCCCCATACCCTCTGGCCAGCCGCCCGCCTCAGCCTCCAGGCCCAGCTCCACTACCTCCAGTCCCACCCCTAGTCCCACCCCCCGGTCCCACCGCCCGCCCCAAACCCGCCTGCTGCCCCGAAACCACCCTTATTGGTCCTATTGGACTCGCTAACGGTGGTTTAGGGGCAGCAAGCGAAGGCGGGAGGGGAGCGGCGGGGGCGCGGGGCGGGGGTGGCGGGGGGGGTGGGGGGTTAGCGGGCTCGGCGCTGGATGCGTTCTATGTCGATCAGGACCACGGCGCGGGCCTCGAGCTTGATCCAGCCGCGGGTCGCGAAGTCGGCCAGGGCCTTGTTCACGGTCTCGCGGGAGGCGCCGACCAGCTGCGCGAGCTCTTCCTGGGTCAGGTCATGGGCCACCAGGATGCCGTCCTCCGAAGATCGGCCGAATCGGCTGGACAGGTCCAGCAGGGCCTTGGCCACCCGACCGGGCACATCGGTGAAGACAAGGTCCGACAGCGCCTCATTGGTGCGACGGAGGCGCCGAGCGAGGGCCGCCAGCATGGTCGTGGCGACGGCCGGGCGTCCCACCAGGAAGGAGTTGAGGTCCTCGTGGCCCAGCGCGATCAGCTGCGTCTCCGCGACAGCGGTGGCGGTTGCGGTGCGGGCACCGGGGTCGAACAGGCTCAGCTCACCGAACATCTCTCCGGGGCCGAGGATCGCCAGGAGGTTCTCGCGGCCGTCGATGCTGGTCAGGCCCAGCTTGATCTTGCCCTCGCCGATCACGTACAGCCGATCACCGCGGTCACCCTCGCGGAAGAGGACGTCGCCGCGCTCCAGGCGTGAGGCCGTCATCGACTCCATCAGGGCGTTCGCCGCCTCGTCATTCAGGGAGGCGAAGAGGGGCGCTTTTCTCACGACATCGATGTCCACGCCCCACAGTCTGCCAGAGCCGGTATGTGCGGTAAGGACCGTCCGCCATGGCCTCTAGTCTTACAAGATGCCAGACCCCTCAAAACCCGAGACTCCGGTCGCCTTGACCCGTCGTGCCCGCAAGATCTATCGGACGCTGGTCGAGCGCTATCCGTATGCCCGGTGCGAGCTTGACTTTGAGAGCCCGCTGCAGCTTCTGGTGGCCACCGTGATGTCCGCCCAGACCACCGACGTCCGGGTAAATCTGGTTACGCCGCAGGTATTCTTGCGCTACCGGACCGCAGCAGACTATGCCGGGGCCGATCGCGCCGAGCTCGAGACGATGATCCAGTCCACTGGCTTCTACCGGGCCAAGACCAACTCCTTGATCACGCTCGGCGCGGCCCTGGTGGAGCGCTTCGGCGGTGAGGTTCCGGCCCGGCTTGAGGACCTGGTCACCCTGTCCGGGGTGGGACGCAAGACAGCCAACGTGGTGCTGGGCAACGCCTTCGGGACCCCGGGAATCACCGTCGACACGCATTTCGGGCGGCTGGCGAGGCGCTTCGGCTGGACCCAGAAGGATGACCCGGTCAAGGTCGAGCACGAGGTGGGCGCCCTGATCCCGAAGAAGGACTGGACCATGCTCTCCCACGTCGTCATCTTCCACGGACGGCGCACCTGCCACTCGCGCAGGCCTGCCTGTGGCGCCTGCCCGGTGGCCCGCTGGTGTCCGTCCTTTGGCGACGGTGAGACCGATCCGGCCAAGGCTGCGCAACTGCTGAGGTACGAGCTCACCCTGGCCGAGCAGTGACCGGCAGCAGGTGGCCGGACGCCCGGCAACCCGGGTGGATCCCGCATCTGGTGACCCGGCTGGGTCAGCAGGCTCCTGCCTTCTTCAGCAGGTTCCTGCCCCCCGATGAGGGCGGTCGCCCGTCCGCCGTGCTGATCTTGTTCGGGCCCGGCGCCCAGGGTGGCGAGGACGTCGTGCTGACCGAGCGGTCCCACAGCATGCGCTCGCATGCCGGTCAGGTCTCGTTCCCCGGTGGTGCGATCGACCCCGGTGACTCCGGACCGGTCTCTGCCGCTCTGCGCGAGGCGCAGGAAGAGGTTGGCCTGGACCCGGCGGGAGTTCGGGTCGTCGCCGAACTGCCGGCTCTCTATCTGCCGCCCAGCAACTTCGTGGTCACCCCGGTCCTGGCCTGGTGGGCCCGGCCCGCGCCGATCAGCGTCGTCGACCATCTCGAGGTTGCCAGGGTCCTGCGCGCGCCGCTATCCGAGCTCACAGACCCGGCACGACGGTTCACCGTCACCCACCCCAGTGGCTTCGCCGGCCCCGCTTTCGACATCGATGGCCTGCTGGTGTGGGGCTTCACCGCCGGACTGCTCTCCAAGGTGATCGAGCTGGCCGGGCTCGAGCGGCCGTGGGATGTTGCCGATCGCCGGCCGCTGCCCCCGGACCTCGTCGGGTCCAGCGACCGCCGCGACCGCCCTGCGCCGTCGCCAGTATTCCCGGAGGGCACGTCATGATGTCGGGTGCGACGATGGCGGGAGCTCTCGACGTCGTGCTGGCTCTCGTCCTGGTGAGCTATGCCGTCATCGGCTACCGGCACGGCTTCGTGGTCAGCGTGATGTCGTTGATCGGGTTCCTGGCCGGCGGGGCCCTGGGCATGTGGCTGATCCCGGAGCTGCTCCGGCACTGGGACACCGTGGACAGCAACGTCCTGTCACGCACAGTGGTGCTCATCATCGGGGTGTTCGTTCTCGCTGCCCTGGGCCAGGGGATCGCGGTCAGCCTGGGCTCCCGGATGCGCAGCGGGCTGAAGGAGAAGCCAGAACGCATCGCCGACTCGTTGCTGGGCGCCGTGGCCACGGTGCTTGCCGTGTCCGTGCTCGTCTGGTTCTTGGCCGGGGCTGTCCGGGGGGGCGCCCAGACGCCGTTGGCGAAAGCGATAGGCACCTCACGGATCGTCTCGACCATCGACCGGTTCGTGCCGCCACAGACGGCGAAGCTGTTCGCCGGGTTCCAGACGGTTCTTGACCGTGAGGGCTTCCCCCGGGTGTTCGAGGGTGTTCGGGCCGAGCCCATCACTCCCATCGCGCCACCGGACGGCCAGCTGGCGTTCGGCCCGGGGGTGGCCCGTGCTTCCGAGTCGATCGTCAAGATCACCGGCGTGGCCTCCTCGTGCAACCGCGAGCAGGAGGGCAGCGGTTGGGTCGTCTCGCCCGAGCGGGTCGTGACCAACGCCCACGTCGTCGCCGGGACGACCAGCGGGCATGTGCGGATCCAGGGCGTGGGGCGCACGTATGGCGCCCGGGTCGTCATCTTCGACCCCAGGCGTGACCTTGCGGTGCTGGCAGTGCCGGGGCTACCGGCGCGCTCGTCGACCCAGGGACCTGATCTCAAACGGGCCGGCGGTGCCGTCGTCGCAGGCTTCCCGCTCAACGGGCCCTACCGTCTGGACGCGGCCAGGGTGCGCGACGTGCTGACGGCCACCGGTTCTGACATCTACGGCAGCCCCGGGGCCGTCCGTGAGGTCTACTCGCTGTTTGCCAGGGTGCAGCCGGGCAACTCCGGCGGGCCGCTGCTGTCTCCCTCCGGTGCTGTCGTCGGGATCGTGTTCGCCCGGTCGATCGATGACGACAAGACCGGATATGCCCTCACCCTCGATGAGGCCCGCCCGGTGCTCGACGCTGCCGACAGTTCCTCCTCCCCGGTGAGCACCGGAGACTGCGTCGCAGGTTGAGCAGGCGTCACCCGGTCGACCACTCCGGGATGGCTGGCCAGGTTCGGCCCAGCTGGGTCGCCCGGACCACCCCGGGACCTCCAGACAGGTTGGGCCCTGCTGGCGGCGGCGCTGGATCAGGGCAGGGCGTCCAGCCAGCTCACCAGGCATGCGCTGACCTCATCAGGTGCTTCCTCGGGCAGGAAATGTCCGGCGTCCGCGATGGGGTGCTGCTCGAACGAGCCCTCGACATACGCCGAGGACAGCGGGGCCAGAGCAGGGACCACGGCCCGGTCCTGGTCACCCTGGAGCTGGAGAACCGGCACCGTGATGGGGCTTTTGAGGCAGTGGGCGAACCGCCGGCCGTCCAGCCGCCACTGACTGCGGACCACCCAGCGGTAGTACTCCGCCGCGGAGTGGGCAACGAACGGCAGGGCCATCGCCTCGGCATACCGCAGTGACACGTCCTGCGGGGGCCACGACCCACCGGGGGCCGACCACGCACTCAGCAGCCCCTGGACGTAGGCGGGGCTCTTGTTCATCTGGTGTTCGGGCACGAAGGGGCGTTGAAGCCCGCCCAGATAGGCGTTCGCCCGGATCTGAGCGAGGTTTCGCACTGCGGCTCGGCGCAGGACCAGCGGGTGTGGCATGCCCAGTGCGCCGATGGCCCTGGTGACCGCGGGCTGCATGGTGGGCATGGACCAGGCGATCCAGCCGCCCCAGCCGTGACCGATGATCGCCGCACTGCCCTCCCCCAGCGAGCGCACGATGCTCGCTACATCGGCGGCCAGGGTGAACGTGTCGTAACCGCGGGGCGGTTTGTCGGAGGCTCCGTAGCCGCGCAGGTCGACGGCGGCCACGTGGTAGCCCGCCTTGGACAAGGCGATCAGCTGGTCACGCCAGGCCCACCAGAACTGCGGAAAGCCGTGCAGCAGCACGACCAGTGGGCCCTCGCCGACCTCGGCCACGTGAAAGCGGGCACCGTTGGCGGTGATGAACCGGTGCTCCCACGGTCCTTCGAGGAGCACAGAGGACGCATCGTTGCTCATGTGTGGAGGTCTCGCTTCGGCACTGGCATAGGTGGTCACTGGACGGGTGGGCACTGGGCGGTGCGCGCTTTCAGGCGCCGCTGGGTCTGACGGCGGCGATCGTATCCTGGGTGCTCTTGATCGCGCGTGCCGGTTTGCCGTGGACCTTGTCGAAGCTGCGCTTGCCGGCGAAGACCAGGATCGCGCCGATGAGAAGCAGGGTGCCCGCCACGATGAGAAAGGCGAGCCAGGGAGCCAGCCCCACCGCGACCAGCCCGTAGGCCGCCGAGATCAGGAGCAGGATCAGCGCGAGGAAGGCGATGAGCCCGGCGGCGGCGAACATGCCGGCACCGAGACCGGCCTTCTTCGCGTCGGCGCTCATCTCGGCCTTTGCCAGCGCGATCTCACTGTGGATGATCGACGAGATGTCTTTGGTCGCGTCGGCCACGAGCTGGCCAAGGGAGCGCTCCAGCGTGTCGTCGTTCGTGGTGTCGTCGATGGTGGTGTCGTCGTTCGTGGCGGTCATCGAACCTCGTCTCCGGTGATGTGTCCGTACGACCCTACTCAGTGTTGCGGTCGAACAGGTCCGGGGCGCCGTCGCCGTCGTCGTCACGTTGCTCAGCCAGGTGCATCTGGCGATAGACCCGGTTGCGCCGCTGGAGGACCGCGGCGGCCAGGACGGCCGCGATCAGGGAGCCGACGAGCACGCCGAGCCGGACATGTTCGGTGCGTATCGCGCTCGGGCCATAGGCCAGCTCGCCGATCAGCAGGGAGACGGTGAAGCCGATGCCGGCCAGCAAGGAGAGACCGAACACATCCGACCAGGTCAGATCGTCGTCGAGCTCGGCCCGGGTGAAGCGGGCGAAGAGCCAGGTCCCGCCGAACACCCCGATGGTCTTGCCGACGACCAGGGCGACGATGACGCCGAGGGCCGCAGGGTCCCGGAAGGCCGCCGGCAGCCCGCCACCCGGCCCGTCCGGCATCACGTTGACGCCCGCGGCGAAGAAGGCGAAGACGGGCACCGCGAACCCTGCCGACAGTGGCCGAAGCTCGTGGTCGAACTGTTCGGCCGGAGGCACACCCCTCGTCCTGTCCTGGGCGTCCCGACGCACCGGCACCAGCATCCCCATCACGACGCCGGCGACCGTGGCGTGGATGCCGGAGGCGTGGACCAGGGCCCAGGCGGCCACGGCGATCGGGATGAGCAGCCACCAGAAGGTAAGCCGCCGCTGGACCAGAAGGCCGAACAACGCCAGCGGAACCAGGGCCAGAAGCAGTGCCCCGACGTCAACGGTGTCGGTGTAGAAGAGCGCGATGATGGTGATGGCCACGAGGTCATCCACCACGGCCAGGGTGAGCAGGAACGAGCGCAGCGCTGAGGGCAGGTGTGTGCCCAGGACGGCTAGCACGGCCAGTGCGAAGGCGATGTCGGTGGCGGTGGGGATGGCCCAGCCGGAGAGCAGGTCGCCATCCGAGCCGTCGCCGCCCACGCCCATGGCCACCGCGACGAAGAGGACGGCAGGAACCGCGACCCCGCACAGCGCGGCGGCCACCGGCAGTGCTGCCTTCGCCGGGTCCCTCAGGTCTCCGACGATGAACTCCCGCTTGAGCTCCAGCCCGGCGATGAAGAAGAAGATCGCCAGCAGGCCATCGGCTGCCCACTCGCCCAGGGACAGATGCAGCCGAAGCGACTCGGGCCCGACTTCGAAGCCCCGGAGTGCGAAGTAGCTCGCAGACCACGGAGAGCTCGCCCAGGCCAGGGCCAGCACTGCGGCGACGAGCAGCAGGGCACCACCCACGGTCTCGGTGCGCAGCGCATTGGTGACGTACTGCGCCTCGGGCCAGCTTGACCGGCCGAAGATGCGTCGGGCCGGAGGGCGCAGGCTACTCATCGAGCACTCACGGTGATGGGTGCTGCCTGACTCACTGCGCCGCCTTGGGTTTGGGGTCGTTCGGACCACGCCGACCAGACTTCCCGGCACACCACGG
The DNA here is from genome assembly GCA_014377705.1 of Dermatophilaceae bacterium. Classification (GTDB taxonomy): domain Bacteria; phylum Actinomycetota; class Actinomycetes; order Actinomycetales; family Dermatophilaceae; genus UBA4719. The sequence continues at coordinate 38,258 of JACMPC010000154.1, read as the reverse complement.
CAAGTCTAGACGTCGGCGACCACACGGTCTGACAGCCAGGACGACAAGAGTCAAGGGCATGAGTGCGGGCGCCCCATGCCCTTGACTGTGATGTGCGCTGCGGCCGGCTACTCGCCAGAGGAGGACGACGTGAGGCCGGTCTTGATCAGCTCCATCACGTTCGAGTCGGCCAGGGTGGTGACGTCGCCGACCTCGCGGTGCTCGGCGATGTCCTTGAGCAGCCGGCGCATGATCTTGCCCGAGCGTGTCTTGGGAAGCTCGTTGACGATCATGATCTGGCGCGGCTTGGCGATCGGACCGATCTCCTTGGCCACGTGGTTGCGCAGCTCGGCGACGATGTCCTCGCCCTCGTCGGCGTTGGTGCGCAAGATGACGAACGCACACACGGCCTGGCCGGTCATGTCGTCGCTCGCGCCGACCACCGCGGCCTCAGCGACCTTGGGGTGGGACACCAGCGCCGACTCGATCTCGGTGGTGGACAGGCGGTGGCCCGAGATGTTCATGACGTCGTCGACCCGCCCGAGCAGCCAGATGTTGCCGTCCTCGTCCTTCTTGGCGCCGTCACCGGCGAAGTACAGGCCGGGGAAACGCGACCAGTAGGTCTCTTTGTAGCGCTCGGGGTCGCCCCAGATGCCACGCAGCATTGCCGGCCACGGCTTGGTGAGGACGAGATAGCCGCCGGAGCCGTTGGGCACCGGCTTGCCCAGGTCGTCGACGACGTCCATGCCGATGCCAGGCACCGCGACGGTCGCCGAGCCGGGCTTGGTGTGGGTGACGCCGGGCAGGGGGCTGATCATGATGGCGCCGGTCTCGGTCTGCCACCAGGTGTCCACGATGGGGCACCGGTCGGCGCCGATCACCCGGCGATACCACATCCAGGCCTCGGGGTTGATCGGCTCGCCGACCGAGCCCAGCACCCGCAGGGACGACAGGTCGTACTTGTCCGGGATCTCTTCGCCCCACTTCATGAAGGTGCGGATCGCGGTGGGCGCGGTGTAGAAGACGGTCACGGCGTACTTCTCGATGATCTCCCACCAGCGGCCCTGGTGCGGGCTGTCAGGGGTGCCTTCGTACATGACCTGGGTCGCGCCCAGGGCCAGCGGCCCGTAGACCACGTAGCTGTGCCCCGTCACCCAGCCCACGTCGGCAGAGCACCAGAACACGTCCGTGTCGGGGTGCACGTCGTGGACGACCGAGTTCGTGTAGGCGCTCTGGGTCAGGTAGCCGCCGGTGGTGTGCAGGATGCCCTTGGGCTGACCCGTCGTGCCGGAGGTGTAGAGGATGAACAGCGGGTGCTCGGAGTCGTGGCCGACCGCGGCGTGGGTCGTGTCGGCCGCCGCGAGTGCCTCGTGCCACCACACATCCCGGCTGTCGTCCCACGCCACCTCGGTGCCGGTGCGCTTCACCACCAGCACCTTCTCGACGCTGGACTCGCCGCTGACCGCGTCGTCGACGGCCGGCTTGAGCGCGGCAGCCGCGCCACGGCGGTACCCTCCGTCGGCGGTCACCACGACCTTGGCCTTGGCATCACCGATCCGGGACCTCAGCGCGTCCGCGGAGAAGCCACCGAAGACGACCGAGTGCGGGGCCCCGATTCGCGCGCAGGCGAGCATCGCGATGACTGCCTCGGGGATCATCGGCAGGTAGATGGCGACCCGGTCGCCCTTGCGGACACCGAGGCTCTGCAACGCATTTGCCGCCCGCTGCACCTCGTCCAGCAGGTCGGAGTAGGTAATGTCCCGGGTGTCGCCGGGCTCGCCGACGAAGTGGATCGCCACCTTGTCGCCGCGCCCGGCCTCGACGTGCCGGTCGACGCAGTTGTACGACGCGTTCAGCTCACCCCCCACGAACCACTTCGCGAACGGGGCGTCGCTCCAGTCAAGGGTCTGCTCGAAGTCCTTGGCCCAGGTCAGGTAGGACCGCGCCTGTTCGGCCCAGAAGCCTTCGTGATCGGCGGCAGAGGCGGCATACAGCTCTGCCTTGCCGTTGGCCTGGGCGGCGAACTCAGCGCTGGGCGGGAACGTGCGGTTCTCATGGGACAGGTTCTCAAGGGCCTCGTGGCTCACAACATCCTCCAGATCACAAGCGGGGGTGATGCGCACCACTCAAGCCGCTAATGCCTGCCGCATCAAGGCCCCTCGGGCTCCCGGGACGTCGGGCGGGCAGTTGCCGCGTTGAGCGGTCGGTCAGCCGGGCTGCCGAGGTGAAGTGACTTGCCGAGGTGGATGGCGTCCGGTTCCTCCAGGTAGTGGCCGTACGCCGTGCCGTCGACCTCGATGTACCCGGACGTGCGGTAGAGCCGGACCGCGCTCGCCTGCGGCTGTCCGGTCTCCAGGACCAGCCAGTCGAGGCCGGCCGCCCGGGCGCTGGTCTCCAGCTCGGCCAGGATCACCCGGGACAGGCCGCGCCGCCGGGCGTCCGGGGCGACATACATCCGCTTGATCTCGGCGGTGTTCAGGGATGGCAGGCCCGGCCGCTCTCCCAGCCTCCGCCATCCACCCATCGCGGCAGGGACGCCATCGAGGTAGCCCACCAGGAAGTGCCCGGTGGGCGCCTCGAAGTCGGCAACCTCCACGGGGCTGACGTCGCCGGGCCCGCCGTACAGCCTGCGGTAGTGCGCCTGCACTTCCAGGGTCAGCGCGACGACATCCGGATGGCCGTAGAGACGCGGGATCAGTTCCACCTCAGGACTGTATGCCGGTCGCCCACCTGCCCGCACGGCGCGCGGCCGTCTGGCTAAACCAGGCTCACGGCAAGCCGCGCGAGAATACCCTTAATCATGATGGAGCGAGCGCCCGGCTGGGCTGTGCCCGGCAGGGACCGGATGCCTGAGCCGCCCACCTGGATGTCCAGCGTGGCGCATGTGCTGGCCGTGCCGGCCATGGCACTGCTCTGGTGGGCACTGGGATTCCTGGCGTGGCAGACCGCGGGCCTGTCCATCGCGTTCGAGAGCCTGCGGCCCACGCTGCCCGTTCTGCTCTCCGATCTCGGGGTCGCGATCTTCGGGCCGCTGGGCGCCTCTCTGGTGGTGATCGCCCTGCTCCGGCGATGGGGGCTGTCGGTCCTGTCCGTCCTGCTGGGCTTCCTGATCCCGGCGGCCCTGACGCTGTCTCGCGGCCTCTTCCTGCTCGAGTTCCTGCCACCGACGCCTTTCTACGTCAACCCCAGTGAACGCATGATCATGCTCCTGGTGACAGCAGTGGCGGGCGTCGCCGGGCTGGGGATCGGCGCCTTCGCGGTCGGGTCACTGCAACGCCTGGGGTTCTTCGCCCTGCTGGCCGTCTCCCCGGCCGTGTCGATGCTGTCCGTGCTCCTGCTGGACGCCCGCTCTGACAGTCGCTGGCTGACCTGCACGGCCCTGGTGGTGCTGCTGGTGATGATCGCCTGGCGGCACTGGTCGGCTGTTCTGCTCTGGCCGGTCTTCTTTGTTCTCTACTGGCTGCTCGCCCTCACCATGACCGCCGTCGACAACGGCGCGCAGACCCTGCGCTACCGCGGCGGCGGCGTCTCGGCCTGGTTCGTCGCCGAGGCGATGCTGGGGGTGGCCCGATCGGCCTGGCGAGTGCTCCTGGGGCTCAGCTGGGACGTCTTCTGGCCGGCGGCGGTCATCGCCGGGCTCGTGATCGGCGCCCAGCTCGCCTGGCGCCGCGCCGGTCCGGTGGGCAGCTGACCGGCACGGCATGCCAGGGCTCAAGGGCGCTCAGAGCGCCGGGGCGCCTGCGCACGCCTGCGTTCTGAGCGCCGCGGGTCACCAGTGGTGCGCGACGTCGATGACGACACGACTACCGGTGCCGGGTCGGTTGAGGATGAAGACCCGCATCGGTAGCCGCCCGCGAACGCCTAGCCCGATGGTGGTGTAGCCCTCGTAGGTGCCGCCCCAGGCGATCTGCCTGAAGGTCGAGAACCCGGCCACATTGACCAGCGCGAGTCGGTTGGCGGGGCGGTAGGTCGACCGCCTGGTGTTGATGTCGTAGGCCAGAGCCGTGATGACGACCGACAGCCTGGCACCTCCGCGCAGCAGGACGACAGCGCCCTGGCCCTCACTGCGCACCTGGGAGACGTACCGCACGCTGTACCCGGAGCCTCTGCCCCGCAGGTCGACGACCAGCCGGTCGAAGCACGCCTGACGGCCGGCATGGGCGTTGGTGATCGGCGCCGAGGTCATCCGGTTGAGGGACTTGGGCAGCGAGCCCCAGCTCGCGGCGGTCGCGGCGCAGGTGGCTGCAGTGGAGGCGGCGGAGGCGGGGGCCAGGGCCGCGGCCGACATACCTGCGATGGCGAAAGCCACCACGAGCGGGCGAATGAGCTTCCTGCTGGGACTGTTGCTGTTCATGATGTCCCCCTTGCGGACAGTCACTTCTTTCGGACACGGTGGAGACGCTTTGCCCGCCGATTCGGCTCACACCGGCGGGCAGGAGTCTTGAGTCCCTGCAGAGGTTGGGCAAGGCCGTTGCGACTCAACGGGGTTGCGGCCCTAGCAGCGCTCCTCCAGGTGCCGAGAAGAACCGCCCGGCTGCGTTGACAGACAACGGTGCAGTCAGGGTCGTTGCAGTCAGGGTCATCGGGGCCAGGTCGGCATGACGCTGGTCTTGACGGTGCCGTTGTGGACCCCGGCGAAGGACGCGTACCAGGCGACGAACGCGGTCACGATGCCCAGGTAGCCACCGATGTGAGTGATGGTCGGGGCTGAGGCGAACGCACCGATGGTCAGGAATGCGAAGGTCACCAGCAGCACGGAGAACAAGACGAACAGCAGACCGGAGATCTTGTGGGTAACGAACGTCATGTAGGCGGTGAAGATGGTCCAGGCGAGCAGGAAGATTCCGACACCCTTGGGCGCGTCAGCCTTGGCCAGGCCCGAGTGCGCGACCAGATACCAGAACGACATCCAGAACGCGCCGTACGAGCTGAACGCCAGGGCGCCGAAGGTGTTGCCCTTGGCGAACTCCCACATCCCGGCGAAGAGCTGCGCGAGGCCGCCGTAGAACAACGCCACGCCGAGGATCACGACCTCGGCGGACTTGGGCAGGAGTCCGGCGTTGAACACGCTGAGAATGAAGGTGGTGAGGGCGAACGCCGCCAGGCCGAGCGGAGCCGGGTCGGCGATGCCGGCAGCAAATGAGGGTGCCGGTGTGGTCGTGGGGGAGGGTGTGTTGTTCAGAACCTGTGTCATGACAGTCCTTTCGCTGGGGCGCAGGCCGCCCGGTGAATTCACAGGTTAGGAGGGCGAGTGGCCGCCCATCAGGCTTCGCGTCGTACGATTCGGCCACCGGTTGCCCGGTCTCGCCGTGCGGATGCGCTGACATCGCCCAGTGGTCGGTTGGCGTCGCCAAGCGGCTGAGGCGGGTCGACATACGTCGGCCCGCCCGCCCGGGCAATGCCTGGGGATGGAGGCCGAATGCCACCCGGATCGTCGGCCCCCGTATGCCGTAGCCACCCCCCTGGACGCACGTGAGGGGCCCGGTCTGCTGACAGGGCCACTCACGCCTAGATACGGGCCACCCGGACCTCGCTGTCGGGGTTGATGTCGCCCTGTTTGACCACCTGTGCGTAAACGTCGTGCCCGAAGATCGCGCTCGCCGTGATCGTCAGGCCTGCCACTACCGCGAGGATCGTCGCGAACGCCACTGCGGAGATCAGGTCCAGCAGGACCGTTCCGCCGAGGTGGAAGGCCAGCAGCGGCGCGGCCGAGTTTGCCTTGCCCGGAGCAGCCAGGATGGCCTCCTGCCCGACCAGTGCCGCCGCCCCGAACCCGAGAACCAGGGTCAGCAAATAGAACCCGCCGATCATCCAGATGGCCCAGACCACCGAGCGGCGGGCCTCCTTGCTCGAGGGCACCATGTAGAAGCGCATCAGGACGTGGGGTAGCCCTGCGGTGCCGAATACCAGGGCGAGCGCCGGAGAGCTGAAGTCAAGCTTCGACAGGCCGGACTTGCCGTACTGCAGGCCGGGGCCTGGCAGCTTCTCGCCGGCATTTCTGCGAGTTGTCCACGGCAACCCCGAACAGTGCCGAGGGGTTCATGCCGCACGTGGTGAGCACCCGGTCAGGCATCGCGGTCGGTCAACCGCAGCTTTCCCTGTCCCTGTCCCTGCGCCGGCTCACCGTGGTGCGCGGTCAAGGACCAGGTTCTCCGGGGTGTGCAGCCGCACCATGGTGCGTGCGGTGCCGCGGGGGATCCGGGAAGGTGTCGCCATGGACACCACCACGGTCACCACGAAAGCGATGGGAACGGTCCAGGCTGCGGGTTGGGCGAGCAACGCGCCGGCCCATCCGCCGTGCAGGCCGCCGATCACGGTGGTGAGGACCGCTGACATCGCCAGCACCCCGCCACAGAGCAACCCGGCCACAGCGCCCGTGGTGGACAGCCGGGGCCACCAGATGCCCAGCACGAGCAGCGGGCAGAAGGTGGATGCCGCGATGGCGAAGGCCAGTCCCACCGTGTCGGCAAGCCCGAGGTCCCTCGCCGCCAGGGACAGGACGAAGGGGACGGCGACGGCGGCCACCGCGGCGATCCGGAAGCCGTTGATCGCCCGGGCGTCGTTGCCGGTGACCCGCCGCAGGCGGCCCCGGACCAGGTCCTGGTCGACGACGCCGGCCGCGCAGATGGTCAGACCCGAGGCCGTGGACAGAAGGGCGGCAAACGCACCTCCGGCGAGGATCGCAGACAGCAGCTCGCCGCCCACTCCGGGAATCACCACAGTGGGCAGCAGCAGGGTGATGGAGTCCGGGGAGATGCCGGCCGGCAGCCTCGGCAGGTAGATGCGGCCGAAGGCGCCGTAGAGCGGGGGGAAGAGATAGAAGAGGCCGAGAAGGGCGAGCACCACCAGGGTCGTTCGGCGGGTCGACTGCCCATCGGGGTTGGTGTAGAAGCGGACCAGCACGTGCGGAAGGCCCATGGTCCCGAAGGCGAGAGCGAGCAGCATGCTGTAGGTGGCATAGACGGGGTGCTCCACCCCGCCGAACCCGCTCAGCGGAAGCGCCCAGCCCTGATCTGGCCGGAGGGCGGTCACCTGCGGAACCGGCTGGCCGTGATGCAGCCACCAGGAGACCAGGACGAAGGCGGGGACGCTGATGGCGGTCACCTTGATCCAGTACTGCACGGCCTGAACGAGGGTGATCGACCGCATTCCGCCGCCCACGACATTGATCAGCACGACCACCGCCACGACGAGGTTGCCCACCCACAGCGGTGCGCCGCTCACCGTGTGGAGCACCAGGCCGGCACCCTTGAACTGCGGTAGCAGATACAGCCAGCCGATAGCCAGGACCATCACCGAGCAGAGCCTGCGCACCGCCGGGCTCTCCATCCGCGCCTGGGCGAAGTCGGGGATCGTGTAGGCGCCGGAACGCCGCAGCGGAGCAGCCACGAAAAGCAGCAGGACGAGGTAGCCCACCGTGTATCCGACGGGAAGCCACAGCATGTCCGCGCCGAGGGAGTAGATCAGCCCGGCAACTCCGAGAAACGAGGCGGCAGAGAGGTATTCGCCGCCGATCGCCGACGCGTTCCACGCCGGGGTGACCATCCGGCTCGCGACGTAGAAGTCGCTGGTCGTCCTGGAGAGCCGGAACCCGAGGGCGCCGATCGTCAACGTGACAAGGCACACCGCAGAGATGGCGGTGATACCGAACGAGGTGTTCACCCGGACCTCATCTATGCGCTACGAGCTCGGTGAACTCACGCTCGATCTGCTCGCTCGCCCGCACGTAGTACCGCGCGCCCAGCCAGATCGCAGGGTAGATGAGCACCCCCAGAATCAGCCAGGGCATGGGGACGGGGCCGACGCTCAGACTGCGGGTCGCGGGCACGATGAGGAAGAGCAGCGGCAGTCCGCCGATCATCATCGTCGCTGACGCCAGCACGGACATCGAGAGCCGCCACTGCGCGCGGATGAGGGTGGCCATGTACAGCTCGCCAAGGCGGGTCTGCTCGTCGATGTCCTTCGTAGCCGGGCGCACTGGTTCCCGACGCGGAGGGCCCCCTCGGGGAGCGGTCACGCGTACCCGCTTCCGGGGTCCGGCCGGCTGGTCCTGGGTGCCTGGCATCAGCTGGCCGGGGGGGCGGAAGGTCGAGCGGGTGGCGGGGAAGGCGGCGTCTGCGTTGGCGGGGCCGGTGACCCCGCCGGTGGCGCGGTGGCTGCCCTTCCTGACAGGGAGAGCCGCTCGCGCACGTCCCTCAGGTGCCGCCGGCTCACCTGGAGCTCCACGTCGCCGAGACGGATCTTGCAGCCCCCATGCCCGCTGACCACAGCATCGACGTGGGGCAGAGACACGAGGGTGCTGCGGTGAATCCGTACGAATCCCGCCTCGGCCCAGCGCTCTTCTAGAGTCGTCAGGGACGTGCGCACCAGATGCGACCCGGTGGCCGTGTGCAGCCGGGCGTAGTCGCCGTGGGCCTGGGCGTAGCGCACCTGCGAGCGCTTGATGAAGGTCGTGACCCCGCCCAGGCCCACCGGGATCGTCTCGTCTGCGGCAGGGGGGCCCGAAGTGCTGGTGCCGCTGTCCGTGGCCAGTGCGGTGACCACGCGGCGTACGGCCTCGGACAGCCGGGCAGCCCGGACCGGCTTCATGACGTAGTCGGTGGCACGCACCTCGAAGGCGTCGACCGCATGCTCGTCGTAGGCGGTCACGAACACCACCTGAGGCCGCTCTGCGAAGCGAGCCAGGACCCGGGCCAGCGCCATGCCGTCCAGTCCCGGCATCTTGATGTCGCAGAACACCACGTCGACAGGTGAGGCCTCCAAAGCGCGCAGGGCGTCGGCGCCGTTGGACGCCGTCCTGATGACACCGATCCGCTCGTCCTGGCGCAGCAGGTAGGTCAGCTCGGACAGCGCCGGGGCCTCGTCGTCCACCACCAGCGCCCGCAGCCCGGCAGGTGCAGGAGTCGTCAGCTCTGACATAGAGGCAAGACTACGATGACGACGGCTGTATGTCGGGCGCGAACTTGGGAACCCGGAACGTCACCCTGGTGCCGGCGCCGGGCGCAGTCTCGACCACCAGGCCGTGATCATCGCCGTAGGCCTGTCGCAGGCGAGCGTCGACGTTGCCCAGCCCGACGCTGTCGCCGCTCTGCACTCCGGCCAGGACCGCACGCACGACGTCGGGATCTGAGCCGATGCCGTCGTCTTCGACCACGATCTCAGCCTCGGAGCCCAGGTCGCTGGCGGTGATGCTGACGTGTCCCACGCCCTCCTTGGACTCGAGGCCGTGATGAACGGCGTTCTCCACCAGCGGCTGGATCGCCAGGTAGGGCACGGCGATGGAGAGCACTTCGGGCGCCACCAGCAGCGAGACCTGAAGCCGGTCCCCGAACCGGGCCTGTTCCAGGGCCAGATAGTGCTCGATGTTGCCCAGCTCCTCGGCCAGGGTCGTGAAGGTCCCGCCCCGCCGGAACGCGTAGCGGGTGAAGTCGGCGAACTCCAGGAGCAGGTCGCGGGCGCGGTCGGGGTCGGTGCGGACGAACGAGGCGATGGCAGCCAGGGAGTTGTAGATGAAGTGCGGGCTGATCTGGGCCCGCAGGGCACGGAGCTCGGCCTCCACCACCCGGGACCGCTGAGGTCCGAGGTCGGCGAGCTCGACCTGCGTCGAGACCCACCCGGCCACCTCCTCGGTCGCCCTGACCAGGCCGGGGGAAGCTGCCGGTCCATAGGCGGCAAGCGCTGCGACGACGCGCTCGTCGGAGATGACCGGCACCAGGATCGCGGTCCGGATGGGGCAGGTCGGGTCTCCACAGGCAACTTCCTTGGCGCCGAGGACCACGGTGTGGCCGGAGGTGAGAACCTCGCTGGCCAGCCGCCAGACCTGGTCCCGGTGGTGGGTGCCGGTGCCGTCCCACGCCAGAGTAGAGGTGCTGCCACACAGGGCGAGGGCCTGGGTGCCCAACAGGGTGCGCAGGTGTTTGGCCACCTTGGGGGCTCCTTCGGCGGTGAGGCCCTTCTGAAGGTGTCTGGCGGCCCGCGATGCCGTGTGCAGCGTCTCGTAGGTCTGGCGGTCGACCGGGGAGGTGAACTCCTGACGGCGTCGGCTTGCCCGGGTGAAGGCCCAGGCCAGGGTCATCAGGGCGATCGGCGCGGCGATCGCTATGGCCAGTGCGACGAGGTCGATGGAAGGGGGCACGTGGCGAACTCTAGGCTGCGGTGCGTGCCCACCATCGCAGATTCCCTCATCTCGCTGTCGACGCTACCCGGGGTCGCCGAGGCCACCGACGCTGCCCGGCAAGCCTGCACGACGCTGCGCTGGCACCAGGCGCTCCGGCGTCGGATTCCTGAGGCCGCAGCCGAGTCGCGGGTCCGGGGTGCTCGTGCCAGCGCTGTCCTGGACGGCGCCGAGATGGACCTGGACCTGGTTCGCGACCTCATGCGTGGCGCCACGGCCTGGCCGGAGACTCCCGACCCGCTTGAAGAGGTGGTGCAGGGGGCGGCCAGGGTCACTGCTGAGACCGAGAACATCGCCTCGATGGTGATCTCAGCGCCGTCCCAGGCACTCGCGCGGGTGCACACCGCTGCCGCCGGCCACCTGCTTCCGGAGTCACAGATCGGGCGGCCCCGGCAGGTGGGGGAGATCTCGCGCGAGTTCACCGACCTCGGCCCTGCGCCGGACGAAACCGTTGTCAGACAACGGCTCTCAGGGATTGTGGAGCTTCTGCTCAACGCCAGGGATGCACCCGCGCTGGTGGTGGCGGCGCTGGTGCACGCGGAGATCGCGACCGTGCGGCCCTTCGTCCGGGGCAACGGGCTGGTCGCCCGGGCGATGGAGCGGGCAGTGATCCAGGCCAGCGGGCTGGACCCCACCGGGGTTGCCGTCGTCGAGCTGGGTCATGGCGCCGGTGGGGGCGCGGCGTACCTGGGCGCGCTCGCGGCCTACGGCTCCGGCACCCCGCAGGGCGTTGCCCTGTGGCTCACCCATTGCGCCCAGGCTGTGGTGGCGGGTGCCGGGGAGGGCGGCCGTATCGCGGATGCGGTCCTCGTGGGTCGCCTCACCTGAGCCTCCGGAAGAGTCCGCTTCCGCCCCCTGTTCGGCGGGAATGTCAAGTCTTTTTTTTGCAGGCAAAGGGGAGTAGACATGGAAATGGCTTACGGGCGAGAGTCCGAAGGCCCCGCGAGATAAGCGGGACACCCACGCGCGGGCAGTCCACTGATGGACCGATCGTGGCGGGCTTGTCCCACTGCGACTAGTTGATTCACGCTTGGTAACCCGCAAGTCTCGCGGTCTGATGGCACCTCGTTCGCGGGGTGCCATCAACTTGCGCGGGGCAGGGACGAGCTTGACCCAAAGCACGCAGCGGCTTTGCGGAGGCCCTTCGGGGGCTCGTTTGCACTTGGTCCCCCACATGGCTCATTATCGTGGTATGCACATTCCCCCTCGGGGTTGAGTGTGCCGGCGCGCCAACTCCTCCCCCCGGAGTGTGGAGCGTCGACGGCCCCCGATGTCCCCCGTCGGGGGCCGTCCTTTTGGTCGGCGGGGTCCTCCTGTCCACAACCCCCTCCGGTTCGTCCCACCGTCCACAGACTGCCCCGAGTACGGGGCTGCGGCGTGATGAGGGAGCGACCCTGTGGGGATGAACACGGCGATGCGGACGAACACGGCACAGGTCATCGGAGTGGTTGGCGGGTCAGGAGGCGTCGGCGCCTCGGTGCTGGCCGCAGCCATCGCGGTCAGGGCCGCTCAGGCGGGCCTGCGTCCGGTCTGCCTCGATGGGGACCGGCTCGGTGGGGGGCTGGACGTGACCCTCGGCATCGAGCAGGAGCGGGGGGTGCGCTGGCCCGATCTGGCCGGGGCCCGGGGGTGCATCGACGGGCCCGAGCTGCTGCGGCGGCTGCCTTCGGTCGACGGGGTGCACGTGCTCTCCTTCGACAGGGCGCGTGACGTTGCGCTGGCTGCTGAGGTCGTCCAGGAGGTCCTGCGGGCGCTCAGCGAGGTGGCGGACGTGGTGGTGGTCGACCTCCCTCGCCCCGATCACGAGTTTTTTGCCGCGCTGGCGCCCTCGGTCGATGCGATGGCGCTGCTGGCCGGGTCGGGCATCCGAGATCTGGCGGGGGCCAGCGCGATCGCCGGACACCTGATCGAGGCCTGTCCTGCGGTGTGGCTCTGCCTGCGCACCAGCGGCAAGGGCACCCACTTCGCGGACACGGTGGCGGCAGCTTTGGACCTGCCCCTCCTGACGGTGGTCCGCGAGGAGCCGTCGCTGGCGGCCGATGTGCTGCACGGGATACCGCCGGGGTCCTCTCCCAGGAGTGCGCTTGCCACCGCGGCCGAGACGGTGCTGTCCCGGTGTGTGGTCGGAGAGCGGCGGGACGCCTCGTGAGCGTGTCGCCCACGGTATGGGCACAGATCAGGGCAGGCAGGGCTCCGACGCTGGGGCTGGTCGCCCAGGTTCTCGATGGCGAGGCGGTCGTCCTGGGGCAGACAGGCGCCCTGCAGGCTCGCAGCGACCTGGCAGCCCAGGTTCTGGGGGCCGGCCCACTGGAGCCGTTGCTCGCTGATCCGCAGGTCACCGATGTCCTGGTCAACGCCGGCTCGGGGGTGTGGGTCGATCGAGGCGACGGACTGACCCGCACCGACTGCGACGTTGGTGACGAGGCTGCGGTCCGCCGGCTCGCCGTGCGTCTGGCCGGGATCGCCGGTCGCCGCCTTGATGACACCAGCCCGTATGTCGATGGGCTGCTCCCCGGCGGGGTCCGCCTGCATGCGGTGCTCCCGCCGATCGCTGTCGAGGGCTCCCACATCAGCTTGCGGGTGCCGCGCCAGGAGGCGCCGAGCCTGGTTGAGCTGGCTCGGTGGGGGATGTTCGGGGCCGAATGGCTGCGCGTGCTCCAGGCTCTGGTGAAGGTGCGCTGTTCCTTTGTCGTCAGCGGCGGAACGGGCAGCGGGAAGACCACGCTGCTGGGCGCCCTGCTCGGCGAGGTTGATGTCGGCGAGCGGCTCGTCATCGTCGAGGACGTGCGCGAGCTGGCCATCGTCCACCCGCATGTCGTCAGGCTCCAGTCACGGCCCGCCAACGTCGAGGGCAGGGGCGAGGTCGGGCTCACCTCGCTGGTCCGTCAGTCCTTGCGGATGCGCCCTGATCGTCTCGTCGTGGGTGAGGTTCGTGGGGCGGAAGTTCGAGAGATGCTGGCTGCGCTCAACACGGGCCACGAGGGGGGATGCGGCACCCTGCACGCGAACACTGCCGTCGATGTGGTGGCCCGCTTCGAGGCCATGGGCGCGCTCGCGGGGCTGGCGCCGACGGCCGTGCACGCGCAGCTGTTGAGCGCCGTCCAGGTCGTGGTGCATCTGCGTCGCAGCGCAGGTCATCGCTTCGTGGACACGGTGGCCGTGCTCGCCCGGGGAGCCGGCGGTCGACCCGAGGTGAGGTCGGCTCTCAGCAGAGACGCTGATGGTGAGACGGTGACCGGGCCCGCCTGGCGGACCCTGGCCCGGCTGCTGGGCCTTCCTGACCTGCCGCACCGTGAGTCAGCGCTGGTCCCGTGAGCCTGGTGGTGGGGATTCTCGCCGGCGTGGGGATCTTGCTGTGGCCCGGGCGATTCGACGCGCGTCGCCTGGCGATCCTGCAACGGGTTTGCTGGCCGAGGCCCCGGCTCCGGCCCGGCGCCCCCGCCGGGCCGGCGACCGCGGGTGTCCCGAGTTCGGCGGCCAGGCCCGCAGTTTGGGTCTCATCGCGTCCCATCCGAACTGGTCCTGGCCGGGATCACAGGTTGGTGCCCGGATCGGCAGGTGGCTGGTTGCGTCGTCGCCTGTCTGGGCGACCTGTTGCCGGAGTCACTGCGCGGGATCTGCTCAGCCTCCTCGAGGCCATCGCGCCCGCTCTGGAGGCGGGTATGGCCCCGGCCTCGGCCTTGCGGATCGCCGCCGAGTCCCGATCCGGGGCCGGCCAGGCCGACCCGCTGGCCGTCCTGGCCGGCGACCTGGCTGCGGCCGCGGCCGAGGGGGCCCCGCTCGGTCCGCTGTGGCGCGCCGCTGCCGGGTCGACGGGTTCGGAAGAGCTGTTACTGCTGTCGCAGGCCTGGTCGCTCACTGAGGACCTCGGGGTGCCCCTTGCACAGGCGGTTCGCACCACCGCGGGGCTGCTGGAGGCACGCCTCGCCCATGAACGACGCCTGGCTGGTGCGGTGGCCGGAGCCAACGCAACGGTGAACGTGCTGACGGTCCTGCCGCTCGGGGGCCCGCTGCTGGGCCTGTTGCTGGGTATCGGACCGGCTGAGCTCTACGGCGGCTCGCGTCTGACGCAGACCAGCCTGGTCCTGGGCCTCCTCCTGGCCGGTATCGGTCGATGGTGGGTCCACCGGATGGTGCGGGCCGTGGCCCGGGGGCCGGTGATCTCGTGAGGGTCGCGGTGATGTTGCTGACCGCGGTGGCGGTCCTGGTATGGCCCGGCTCCAGCTCCGTCAGGGCTTTGGCGCTGGGCCGCGCGGGCATCGGCAAGCATTCCCCGGGTACGGTTTCACACGAGCACGCGTCGAACTTGCACGCGTCGAGCGAGCACGCATCGATTGAGAACGCGTGGAACAAGCACGCGTCGAGCGAGCCCGCCGTGCCTGCGGCCGCTGTGGCGGGAGTCATCGAGCTCCTGGCAATGACCCTGCGGGGAGGGGTCGGCCTCGTCGAGGCGATGGAGGCGGTGGCCGACCGCGTCGGCGGGCCCCTGGGGCTGCATCTGCAGACCGTTGCCGCCGCTGGTCGCTGGGGGGTGGAGGACTCTGCTGCCTGGGGCAGTGTCCCGTCCGCGTGGCAGCCGGCAGCCAGAGCCCTGCGGATGGCAAACCGGGCCGGTGTGCCCCCAGCCAGCGCCCTGGTCGGGGCGGCCGAAGAGGTGCGGCGTGCCGAGCAGCAACGCCTCGAGCTGGCCACCGCGACGTTGGGCGTCCGCATCGTGCTGCCCCTCGGCCTGGTCTTCCTGCCCGCGTTCATCCTCACCACGGTCGTGCCTGTCGTGCTGGCGCTGGCCAAGGAGGTGCTGGTCAACCCGTGACCAACCGCCTCGCTTCCAGCGCCTCCCGCCGTCGGACTGAAGTGATGGAGGTCCCTGAGTGGCGGCGGTCGTTATCCACAGGGGCAAGGGCGTCAGTCCCACGGTCCACAGGTCTGGGCTGGGGTCCTGCTGCGGCAGAGCGCGGGGCCCAGGATGGGCTCGGGGTTCGGACTGGCTGGGCCTCGCGCTCCTTCGGATCGCATTGACGAGCAAAGGGATTCAATGACACGTTCACTCTCTTTCCGCTGCCGGGTCATCCTCGCCCGGGCCGATGCCGGAATGACGACCGCTGAGTATGCTGTGGGAACACTCGCCGCTTGTGCGTTCGCCGCGACGCTGCTGGCCGTGGTGCGTTCCGGGGCAATCAGGTCCGCGCTCTCGGACCTGATCACGTCCGCGCTGTCGATGGCATCCTGATGCTCACGAGGCTCCTGAGCACAGGGCCGTCGGGCGTTCGGGGCTGCCCGCCCGGGACCCGCGAGCGAGGAATGGTCACGGCCGAGTTTGCGGTCGTCTTGCCTGCAGTCGTTCTGGTGCTGGCGTTGTCGCTGGGCGCCCTGGGTCTTGCCCTGGACCAGATCAGGTGCGTGGATGCGGCGCGGGCCGGTGCTAGGGCGGCCTCTCGGGGGGACAGCTACGCAGCGGTGACGCAGGTCGCCCGCAGGGTCGCTCCATCACAGTCGCTGGTCTCGATGACCACGTCCGGTGACCTCGTTCGGGTCTCGGTCGTGTCCCCGCCCCGGGTGGCCGCCCGCCTGGTGCCCGGGTGGCTTCATGCCGGTTCAACGGTGTCGGCAGTTCGCGAGCCCGCTGACTGGCAGCAGTGAAGCCGAAGCCGAAGCCGAAGCCGAAGCCGGGTATGAGTCAACGCTCGTCGCAGGAGCGAGGGTCGGCCACCGTGGTGATGCTCGCAGTGATCGCGGTGGTGCTGATGGTGACGGTCTCAGGGCTCATGCTGGCCAGCGCCGCACTGGCAAGCCACCGTGCCCGGGCAGCCGCTGATCTTGGGGCTCTGGCCGCGGCCGGCGTGCTGGTCCGGGGCGAAGCATCCGCAGCGGCATGCCAGTGCGCTGCCCGGGTGACTTCAGCCAACCACGGGGAGCTGCGGAGCTGCACGACGCTCGGAAGCGAGGTGCGACTGAGCGTTGCCGTCCGTGCGAGCGTGAAGGGCCTGGGAGTGGCTATAGCCAGGTCGCGGGCTGGACCCGGCCCATGAGGGGCTGGGCAGGCGCGAGGGGAGGGCAGTTCTCGCACAGGTCTGGCCGGACTGAGCGCGGAGGCTCAGGCGTTCGGGTGCCGTTCGACCGGTGGTTCAGTCCTCCCGTCCGGGACCTGGTCTGAGTTGGTCTCTGAGTCCTTGGTCGAGTTCGCGTCCGATCCCGAACCCGTTCTCGTGTTCGAGCTCGTGCGTGTGTTCGTGCCGCTGGGCGTGCTGTGCGGAGCGGTGCCTGCTGAGGTGTCGGCTGAGGTGCCTGCCTTGCTGGCCTCATCGCGTTCCGCAGCGGGGCTGGTCGCCGCGTTGGCATTCTCTTTGCGCAGCTGCTTGAGCTCCCTGTGGGTCCGCGCGGTGCGACGGGTGCCACGGCTGACCAGGGTGAACCCGAGGCCGAGAAGTGCCACCGACAGTGCGCCGGCCAGGAACAGGGCCAGGGGTGTGGGCGACACGGTGACGCCGAATGCTGTCATTTCCATCGCTGTCGAGGTTGTCGACGAGGCGACCACCGCAAAAATGGTGGATAGAGCGGCGATCAGGATAAGTGCCAAACCGAGCGCGATCACGAGAGAAACCTCCTGGTACTCGTCCGTCGGATGAAGTAGCTGTGACTGCGTTATGAGAGATGACTCTACCCAGTGCCCGGCTTCCCAGGCCCTTACCCGGGCCCTGACACGCCCTCGCCTCTTCCGGCCAACCCGGCGAGAACGGCCGTCAGCAAAGCGATGGCGCCGGCCTTGTCCAGCGGCTCGTTTCCGTTGCCGCATTTGGGCGACTGCACGCACGACGGGCAACCCGTCGAGCACTGGCACGCCACGATCGCGTCCCGGGTGGCGGTCAGCCAGGTCGCGGCGGCGTGGAACCCCCGCTCGGCGAACCCCGCGCCTCCGGGATGGCCGTCATAGACCAGGATCGTCGGACGGCCGGTGTCCGGATGAAGGGCGGTCGAGACGCCGCCGATGTCCCAGCGATCCGAGGTGGCCACCAGCGGCAGCATCCCGATGGCCGCGTGCTCGGCGGCGTGGGCCGCTCCCGGGATGTTGCCCTCAGAGACCCCCGCAGTGGCCAGCATCTGCTCTGTCATCGTCCACCAGACCGCCTTGGTGTGCAGGGACCGCTCCGGCAGGTCCAGAGCATGCTCACCCAGCACCTCTCCGCCCGGCAGCGTCCGCAGGAAAGACGTGACCCGGGAGCGGACATCCACGGTGCCGAAACACAGCTCGACCGGGCCCCAGGCCTTCGACTGCTCCACCTGGCCGATGTCGAAGGCGCTCACCGACCGGGCCCGGGTGGACCACCCGGGATCGCCCGCCACCACGATCGCATGGGAGTCCTCGACGTCGAAGTGGGCGACCACGAACGACTGGCCCTGGTGCAGATAGACCGCACCCGTGTGCACGCTGGAGTGGGCAGCCGTTCCGTCAACCGTGCCCAGCACGCGCCCGGTCGACCGCTCGACAATCCGGACCGTCTCCCCGGTGCCGCGCAGGGAGACGTGATCAGTGGCTCGTTCGGGCCGGGTCCAGAACCATCCGCCTGGTCGTCGTCGCAGCAGTCCGCGGGACTCCAGGACCTCCAGCAGCCCCACCATGGTCGGCCCGAAGACGAGCGCATCCGCTTCGGTGAGCGGCAGCTCCGCGGCGGCCGCGGCAAGATGTGGCGCCAGGACGTACGGGTTCTGCGGGTCGAGGACGGCGGCCTCCACCGGGCGGTCGAACAACGCCTCCGGATGGTGGACCAGATAGGTGTCCAGCGGGTCGTCGCCGGCGATCAGGACTGCCAGCGAGGGGGATCCGCGACGTCCGGCCCGGCCCGCCTGCTGCCACATCGACGCACAGGTCCCCGGCCAGCCCGCCATCAGCACCGCGTCCAGCCCGCTCACGTCGATGCCCAGCTCAAGGGCGTTGGTGGCTGCTAGACCACGAAGCGCCCCTGAGCGAAGTCGTCGCTCCAGGTCGCGGCGCTCCTCCGGAAGGTAGCCGCCGCGGTATGCCGCCACGCTGGCTCCCAACGCCGGGTCCACGTTGCCTAATGACCGCCGTGCGCTCGCCGCGACAGCCTCGACCCCGGCACGGGAACGGCCGAAGGCCACGGTCTGCACGCCGTCGACCACGAGGTCTGCAAGAAGGTCCGCCGTCTCAGCGACAGCGCTGCGCCGATGTGGTGCGTCGAGTCTGACCACGCCGCCGCCTCCAGCTGCGCTACTACGGTCACCGTCACCGTCACGACCATTGCCACCGACGCCTCGTCCGTAGGTCAGGCCCGGTTCCCACAGACCGAAGGTCATCGACTCCCGCGGCGAGCCGTCGAGGGTGACCGGCCGGACCGGCATGCCGATCAGGGCACTGGCCTGGGCCTGCGGGTCGGCCACCGTGGCGCTCGCGAGGATGAAGGTGGGCGCGGAGCCATAGCGCGCGGCCACCCGGCGCAGGCGGCGCAGCAGCACAGCGAGGTGCGAGCCGAAGATCCCCCGGTAGACGTGACACTCGTCGATCACCACGTAGCGCAGGGACCTCAGGAAGGGGGCCCACCGCGGGTGGCCTGGCAGCATGGAGTAGTGCACCAGGTCGGGGTTGGTCAGCACGTACTGGGCATGGTCGCGGATCCAGCGGCGCTCGTCCGGGGCGGTGTCACCGTCATAGGTCGCGGCCCGCAGCCCGGGGATGGCCAGAGCGGTCAGCCGGGCCAGCTGGTCGACGGCCAGAGCCTTGGTAGGGCTCAGATACAGCGCGGTGGCACCCCGGCCGGAGGCGGCGGCAGAGCCCTCCAGCACGTCGGAGAGCACCGGCAGGAGGTAGCCGAGACTCTTGCCCGACGCGGTGCCCGTGGAGATGACGACATGGGTGCCGCCATGGGCAGCGTCCGCGGCCTCGCGCTGGTGGGACCACAGCCCCGCCATCCCCGCCGCGCTGAAGGCCGAATAGACTGGTGGGGCAACCCAATCCGGCCATGGTGCGGTCCTGGCGCTGCGGGCCGGCACCTCGTGTACGTGCAGGAGCCGCTCTCCGCGCCGCCCTCTGGACAGCCGGGAGAGAGCCTCCGGGGGGTCGAAGGGCCGGCGGGTTGAGGGAAGAGTTTCGCGGACCATCAGATTTACGGTATGCCTCCGGTTGCGCTCCGGGGCTAGTGTGACTTTTGATTGGCCGTCAGTTGACGACGAGAGGAGCAGGACGTGGATCTTTCCATCACCAGCGAGGCTCGGGGTGGGACGACCGTTGTGCATGTGGGCGGAGAGATCGACATCTACACCGCTCCCATGCTGCGTCAACATCTCGATGAGCACATCTCGGCCGGCCGCACCGATCTGGTGGTCGATCTTGGCGATGTCACCTTCATGGCCTCGACCGGTCTCGGCGTCCTGGTCGGGCGCCTCAAGCTCGTGCGGGTAGCCAACGGCACGCTGCGTCTGGCATGCTCCAGCGATCGCATTCTCAGTGTGTTCTCGATCACAGGCCTCGACAAGGTCTTCCAGATCTTCCCCAGCGTCGACGAGGTTCTGGCTGCGTCCGCGAAGACCGCCTGACGCAGACTTTGGCCGTCAGTGTGGTGAAGGGAACGTGCGATGTGCGGTGAACAAGCCGAGCATACGCACCCCCTGCGGGTTACACTGACCCGCACACTCCGCTCAGGCGGTATGTTGCAGCGTCACAACGGGGTTTCGCTGGTTACACGTCTCGTGAGTCCTTTGTGCGCATGTCCATTGCGATCTGAGATGTCCCATGGAGGATTTAATGCCAGGCCTAATCCGAGCCGCCGGCGAAACACCGCTATCCCTGACGGGCACGAACCTCACCCTGGTGATAGTCGTCGCCGTGATCGCCGTCCTGGCGTTGACGATGGGCGTCATCTTCCGTCGCGAGGTTCTTGCCGCTGACCCGGGCACCGCCAAGATGCAGGAGATCGGCGACGCCGTCGAGGAGGGTGCCCACGCCTATCTGACGCGCCAGTTCAAGACGCTGTCCTTCTTCGTGGTCATCGTCTTCTTCCTGCTGCTGGTCCTTCCCGCAAGCACTCAGGGGGTCCGTTTCGGACGTTCAGGGTTCTTCCTGCTCGGAGCGCTCTTCTCCGCGGCGGTCGGCTACTTCGGGATGAGTCTTGCGGTCAAGGCCAACGTGCGTGTCGCATCGGCCGCCAACAACTCCGGCCGCGACGAGGGCATGCGCATCGCCTTCCGCACGGGTGGCACCGTCGGCATGCTGACGGTGGGTCTCGGTCTGCTGGGTGCCGCGTCGGTGGTGCTGATCTACAAGGGCAACGCCCCCACGGTCCTTGAGGGCTTCGGGTTCGGTGCCGCTCTGCTGGCCATGTTCATGCGGGTCGGCGGCGGCATCTTCACCAAGGCGGCTGACGTCGGC
Source organism: Dermatophilaceae bacterium (assembly GCA_014377705.1). Classification (GTDB taxonomy): domain Bacteria; phylum Actinomycetota; class Actinomycetes; order Actinomycetales; family Dermatophilaceae; genus UBA4719. Next base: position 17,724 of record JACMPC010000154.1, on the reverse strand, counting down.
GCCGACCTGGTCGGCAAGGTCGAGGCCGGCATCCCTGAGGACGACCCCCGCAACGCCGCGACGATTGCGGACAACGTCGGGGACAACGTCGGCGACTGTGCAGGGATGGCCGCGGACCTCTTCGAGTCGTATGCCGTGACGCTGGTTGCAGCGCTGATCCTGGGCAAGGCCGCCTTCGGCGAGCAGGGCCTCGTGTTCCCGCTCATCGTCCCCGCCATCGGCGCGCTGACCGCGATCCTCGGTGTCTACATCACCAAGCCCCGGGTGGGCGAGAACGGCCTCAGGGCGATCAACCGTGGGTTCTACATCTCGGCCGCGGTCTCGGCAGCGCTCTCCGCAGTCGCCGCGTTCGTCTACCTGCCGTCCAGGTTCTCCGACCTCGTAGGCGTCTCCCAGGCGATCAAGAACCTGGACGGCAACCCGACCGCTCAGCCACCCACTGAGCCTGCCAGGCTGATCTTCTTGACGCTGACCCCCCAGATCGCGGCAACGCTGGCTGTCTTCACCGGTATCGCGCTGGCCGGGATCATCCTCATGCTGACCGGCCACTTCACCGGGACCGACAAGCGCCCCACGATGGACGTTGCCCGCACCTCGCTGACCGGTGCGGCCACGGTCGTGCTGTCAGGCATCGGCGTCGGCCTGGAGTCGGCCGTCTACACCACGGTCATCATCGCCGGAGCCGTCTACCTCGCCTTCCTCATCGGTGGCGGGTCCGTCGTGCTGTCACTGTTCCTGATCGCGCTGGCCGGTTGTGGTCTGCTGACCACCGTCGGCGTCATCGTGGCGATGGACACCTTCGGCCCGGTCTCGGACAACGCCCAGGGCATCGCCGAGATGTCCGGCGACGTCCATGGCGACGGAGTCCAGGTCCTGACCGAGCTCGACGCGGTCGGCAACACCACCAAGGCCATCACCAAGGGCATCGCGATCGCCACGGCCGTGCTGGCTGCCACCGCCCTGTTCGGGTCGTACACCGACGCGTGGCAGACCGAGGTCAAGAAGATCGTCGCTGCCGGGCTCAAGGAGGAGCCGAGCGTTTTTGTCCAGTCGATGTTCGACCTCCAGATCGTCACACCGAGCACCCTGGTCGGCTTGCTGATTGGGGCGTCGGTCGTCTTCCTCTTCTCCGGCCTGGCCATCAATGCCGTCACCCGCGCTGCGGGCGCCATCGTCTTCGAGGTGCGTCGTCAGTTCCGCGAGCACCCGGGGATCATGGACTACAGCGAGAAGCCCGACTACGCCAAGGTCGTGGACATCTGCACTAAGGACTCGCTGCGCGAGCTCGCGACACCGGGGCTGCTGGCCGCGCTCATGCCCGTCGTGGTCGGCTTCGGACTGGGCATCGGCCCGCTCGCGGGGTTCCTGGCCGGTGCGATCGGCACCGGCTGCCTGATGGCCGTGTTCCTGGCCAACGCAGGTGGTGCGTGGGACAACGCCAAGAAGATCGTCGAAGACGGTGCCCATGGTGGCAAGGGTTCTGAAGCCCACTCGGCCACGGTCATCGGCGACACGGTTGGTGACCCGTTCAAGGACACCGCCGGTCCGGCGATCAACCCGCTGCTGAAGGTGATGAACCTCGTGTCGGTGCTGATCGCCCCCGCAATCGTCACCCTCACCGTGGGGACCGGCGCCAACAGCGTCGTTCGCTACGGCATCGCCGGAACCGCCCTGCTCATCGTGGTGGTGGCCGTGCTCATCAGCCGCAGCCGCGAGATCGGGATCGGCGTCGACAGCGACGGCGACGCCGACGCCGTGCCCGCCGAGCACGTGCCCGCATCGGCCTGACCTCAGGCTGAGGCATGAGCGGGACCACAGCGGTGGCCGGTCACCTCACCCGAGGTGGTCGGCCGCCTGCATCGGCGGGTCAGGGGAAGCGTTCAAACGTGCACCGACCCGGCACCTCACCTGCTCCACGAAAGGAGATCGCAGAGATCGCGGGGATATGCACGTTCGAGTGCGACGGTTGACCGGTCGTGGTGAGCGTTAGCTGAACTGCCAGGAACGCTTGGACAGGCCGTACCAGAAGCCGTCGATGACGCTGCGGTTCGTCAGGTCGCCGCTCTCGCATGCCGCGCCGAGGGCCACGAACAGCGGCGCGAAGTGCTCCGTGCGCGGGTGCGCCTCGTGGGCGGCCGGCGCCTTGGCCAGGAAGTCAAGCATCGAGTCGACGTCGGCTGACGCCATCGTCTCGGCGGCCCAGGCATCGAACTCGGCGGAGGCGGCCGGGGCGGGGCCGCCAGCGCCGGCGGCGGGGTTGAACCAGCGCAGGTTGTGGGTGGTGAATCCCGAACCGACGATCAGCGTGCCCTGGTCGCGCAGCGGGGCCAGGGTGCGGCCGATCTCGAACAGCCTCTGCGGGTCCAGGGTCGGCATCGACAGCTGCAGGACCGGGACGTCGGCCTGCGGAAACATCTCCACGAGCGGGATGTAGGCGCCGTGGTCCAGGCCGCGGGTCAGGTCGTGGTGCACTGGCCTGCCGGGAGCCTGCAGCAGCCTGGTGACGTCCGCGGCCAGCGCGGGGGCCGGCGGCGCGTCATACGTCACGTCGTAGTAATGCTGGGGGAAGCCCCAGAAGTCGTAGACCAGCGGCACCTTCGTCGTTGCCGACAGGGCCAGCGGTGCCTGCTCCCAGTGCGCGGAGACCATCAAGATGCTCTCCGGCCGGGGCAGGTCCGCCGACCAGGAGGCGAGCTCCTTGGTCCAGGTCAAGTCGTCCGCGAGCGGGGGAGCGCCATGGCTGAGGTAGAGAACCGGCATCGTGGCGGTTTCGGTGGGCGGGGCAGCGGTGATGGTCACGAACCGATACTACCCGAAAATAGTTAAATATTCAACTATATTGAGGAGGTTTGAGGTGTCTTCGGGCGTGATCTTCTTTACCGGTTCCCGGGAACCGGCCCTGAGGGGCTACGGTCTAGGCGCATTGTCATGTCGGAGCAGCGACGAATCCGCTGCACATGGGGATGGGAAGTGAGGCAGCAACGTGGCAACAACGTCCGGACGCACCCTGGTCATCGTCGAGTCGCCGGCGAAGGCCAAGAAGATCGCCGAGTATCTGGGCAAGGACTACGACGTGGATGCCAGCGTGGGGCACATCAGGGACCTGCCCAGCCCCAGGGACATGCCGGCTGACATGAAGAAGGGGCCTTACGCCAAGTTCGCCGTCGACGTCGACAACGGGTTCGACGCGTACTACGTGGTCGACCCTGACAAGCGCAAGAAGGTGGCGGAGCTCAAGCGCCTGCTCAAGGATGCCGACAAGCTCCTGCTGGCCACCGATGAGGACCGCGAGGGCGAGGCAATCGCCTGGCACCTCCTGGAGGTTCTCAAGCCCAAGGTGCCGGTCGCCCGGATGGTCTTCCACGAGATCACCAAGGAGGCGATCGTCCGTGCCGCCAGCGAGACCCGCCAGCTCGACACCCGGATGGTGGACGCCCAGGAGACGCGCCGGATCCTGGACCGCCTCTACGGGTACGAGGTCTCGCCGGTGCTGTGGCGCAAGGTGCGCCAGGGACTTTCGGCTGGTCGCGTGCAGTCCGTCACGACCCGCATCGTGGTCGAGCGTGAGCGTGAGCGGATGGCCTTCCGGGCCGCGTCCTACTGGGATGTCGAGGGTGATTTTGCGCCGGGCTCCGCTGCGCCGGGCTCCGCTGGGCCGGACTCTGCTGCGGCACAGGTGTTCACCGCCAAGCTGAGCATGGTCGACGGCCGGCGGGTGGCCACCGGCCGGGATTTCGGCGACGACGGGGTGCTGAAGGCCTCCAACGTGGCCCAGCTCGACGAGGCTGTGGCCAACCTCATCGCCAACGCCGCGACCGACGACAGCCGGTTCACCATCACCGACGTCGCCGAGAAGCCGTACACCCGCCGCCCGCAGGCACCGTTCACGACCTCGACGCTGCAGCAGGAGGCCAGCCGCAAGCTGCGCCTGTCGAGCAAGAACGCGATGCGGGTCGCCCAGCGCCTGTACGAGAACGGCTACATCACCTATATGCGTACCGACTCGACCACGCTCTCGGAGGCTGCCCTGACGGCTGCCCGCGGCCAGGCCCGGGACATGTATGGCGCGGAGTACGTCCCGGACTCTCCTCGCCGCTATGAGAAGAAGGTCAAGAACGCGCAGGAGGCGCACGAGGCGATCCGTCCCGCCGGGGACAGCTTCCGCACCCCGGCTCAGGTGGCCGGTGAGCTGCGCGGCGAGGAGTTCGCGCTGTACGAGCTGATCTGGAAGCGCACCGTCGCCTCGCAGATGGCCGACGCCCGCGGCTCCACCGCCACCGTCAAGCTCGGCGCCACCCTGGTCCTGGCTGAGAGTGCGGGCTCCCGGGTGGTGGAGTTCTCCGCCAGCGGCACGGTCATCATCTTCCGCGGCTTCATGGCCGCCTACGAGGAGGGCCGCGACGATGATGACACTGCTGCAAGGTCCGCTGCTGCTGTCGCTGCGGGCGAGGAGCGTCGCCTGCCAAAGCTGTCGGTCGGGACTGCGCTTGACGTGCTGCGCGCGCAGGCGGCCGGGCACGAGACGTCGCCGCCGGCCCGCTATACCGAGGCAACGCTGGTGAAGGCCATGGAGGAGAAGGGGATTGGCCGGCCGTCGACCTACGCGTCGACCGTCGGCACCATCCAGGACCGCGGCTACGTCAACAAGCGCGGCACCGCGCTGATCCCGACCTGGCTGGCCTTCGCGGTGACCCGGTTGCTCGAGGAGCACTTCACCAAGCTCGTCGACTATGACTTCACCGCCTCCATGGAGGAGGACCTCGACCGGATCGCCAACGGCGAGGAGCAGCGCGCAAACTGGCTCAAGCGCTTCTACTTCGGCGAGGAGGCCAACTCGATCGAGGGCCTGCGAAACCTGGTGGACGACCTGGGTGAGATCGACGCCCGCGAGATCTCCACCATCCCGATCGGCGAGGGCATCGTCGTGCGCGTCGGCCGGTACGGCCCCTACGTCGAGGAGACCACTCCAGCCGGGGTCGACGAGATCACCGGCGAGGTCGTCGAGGGCGCCGCCGGCCAGGTGCGTCGCGCCACCATCAAGGATGACGTGGCTCCCGACGAGATGACTCCGGCGATCGCCCGAGAGCTGCTCGAGGCGGCGGCTGAGGACGGTCGGGTCCTGGGCCAGGACCCCGGGACCGGGCGGGACATCGTGGCCAAGGCCGGTCGCTACGGCCCGTACGTCGCCGAGGTGCTGCCCGAGGAGGTCGCCGTGCTCAAGGGCAAGGCCAAGGTGAAGCCCCGCACGGCCAGCCTCTTCAAGGACATGGATCTGGCCACCCTGGACCTCGACACGGCGCTCCAGCTGCTCACGCTGCCAAGGGTCATCGGAAAGGACCCCACGGAAGGTGAGGGGGGCGAGGAGATCACGGCGCAGAACGGCCGCTACGGTCCCTACCTGAAGAAGGGCACTGACTCGCGCTCCATCCAGACCGAGTCGCAGCTGTTCACGATCACGCTCGAGGAGGCCCTGGCGATCTATGCCAAGCCCAAGGAGCGCGGCCGGGCCGCCGCGGCTCCGCTCAAGGAGCTGGGCGACGACCCGGTGTCCGGCAAGCCGATGGTGGTCAAGGAGGGCCGGTTCGGCCCGTACGTCACCGATGGCGAGACCAACGCGACCCTGCGTAAGGACGACGAGCCTGAGTCGATCACCCCCGAGCGGGGCGCGGAGCTGCTGGCCGAGAAGCGCGCCCGTGGGCCGGTGACCCGAAAGAAGGCCGTGAAGAAGGCCACCACGAAGAAGGCCACCACGAAGAAGGCCACGACCAAAAGGATGGTGACGAAAAAGACGACCGCCAAGAAGGTTGCGACCAAGAAGACTGCGACAAGGACAGCGACCAAGACGGCCGCCAAGAACACCGCGGCGAAGAAGGCCTGACCGTGTCCGGCGTCGACCCGGCCACCGCCCGGGCTCTCTCGCACCGTCTGGCGGTCGAGCAGTCGGACAGCCGGCTGCCCTCGGTGGCCGCCGGGCTGGTGCGCGGTGGCGAGCTGGTCTGGTCCGGTGCGGCGGGCACGCTCGACGGGCGCTCCGCCGGGGCGGCCCCGACTGCCCGGACGCAGTACCGGATCGGCTCGATCAGCAAGACCTTCGTGGCGGTCGAGGTGATGCGGATGCGAGACGAGGGCCTGCTTGACCTGTCCGACCCCCTGAGCCGGCACCTTGACGACACCCCCTTCGGCCGCGTCACCATCGCCCAGCTCCTCTCGCACACCTCGGGCCTGCAGGCCGAGACCAGCGGGCCGTGGTGGGAGCGGACCGCCGGCGGGACCTGGGCCGAGCTGATGGCCTCCGGGCCCGCGCTCACCTTCCGGCCCGGGGCGAAGTTCCACTACTCGAACGTCGGGTATGCCGTGCTCGGCGAGCTGGTCGGCCGGCTTCGCGGCCAGCCGTGGGACGACGTGGTGCGCCGAAACCTGCTGGAGCCGTTGGGTATGCGGCGCACCAGTGCCCGGCCTCAGGACCCTGCCGCCGGCGGCCTCGCAGTGCACCCGCTTGCCGACCTGCTGCACCTCGAGCCTGAGCACGACGGGGCCGCGATGGCTCCGGCCGGCCAGCTCTGGTCCACCGTGCAGGACCTGTCCCGCTGGGCCGCCTTCCTGGCAGGGGAGACCGCGGGCCTGCTCTCCGCCGACACCCTGGACGAGATGCGTTCGCCGATCGCCCTCGATGACCGCTCAGGGGAGGCGTGGACCGGTGCCTATGGCCTCGGCTGCCAGCTCTGGAACCTCGACGGCACCCGGTATGCCGGCCACGGCGGTTCGATGCCCGGGTTCCTCGCCGGGGTGCGGGTCAACGTCGAGACCGGTGACGGCGTCGTCGTCTTCGCGAACGCCACCTCCGGCCTCGGTCCCCTCATCGTCTCCGACCTGCTGGCCATCCTGGCCGACCGCGAGCCGGTCGCGCCCAGGCCGTGGTCGGCGGACCCCGATCAGGGGCGCGTCCTGGAGCTGGCCGGCGAATGGTACTGGGGGCCGATGGCCTTCACCATGTCCGCCTCACGGGACGGATACCTGGTCCTGGGCAAGCCGGGGGAGGGCCGGGGCACCCGCTTCAAGCCGGCGGCCGACGGCTGGACCGGCCTCGACGGGTACTACTCGGGCGAGACGCTCGTGGTGGTGCGCGATGGCGCCGGTCGGATCAGCCACCTGGACCTCGGCTCGTTCCGGTTCACCCGCACGCCCTACGACCCGTCGGCCGACATCCCCGGCGGCGTCGACCCCGCCGGCTGGCACTAGGGCGGGCGCTTCGGGGCATCAAGGCCGGCCGACCAGGCGGCGACTGGCCCGGGGGCTGTGGGGCAGGCGCTGTCGGGCCCGGCGGGTGGGCCGTTACTGAACCTGGCGGTCGGGCAGTGATGCCAATGATGCCAATGATGCCAGTGATGCCAGTGGCGCGTAGTTGCTGATGGCGTCGTGGACGTCGGCGCGAACCTTCTTCTCGTGGGATACCCAGGCCCCGCGATCGAGGATGGCGCGGTTGATCTCCTCGTTCTTGCTGACGCCGTCCTCCCGGGCCAGCGCCGACAGCACGCGGTCGGCCTCCTCGGTCAGTCGCAGGTTCATCGCCATAGCCAACAGGATACCGATCCCGCAGCACCCGCCTGACCGCTCGACCGGCCGGCGCCAGGTGCCCGGGCGTCATGCCCGCGAACGCCGCGCTCGGCATACCTGGTGGGGGTTTGGCTCGACCTTCACGCGACGTGAGGCCGCACGGTAAGGGACATGACCGCAATGACGACACAGAGCGGGCCTGGGCTTGCCGCCTTGACGGTGGGTCCAGGTGGCCGAGCAGCTCGGCGGCTGGACGAGATGCAGTATCTCGTCACGGCCATCGACCGCGCACTGGAGAAAGAGATGTCGGGCAACAAGCTGACCAGGCAGGAGCAGAAGGAGATGTTCGGCGATGGATTCTCCGACAAGTATGCCGAGGAGGCCGAACAGGCCAGACTCCACATCCACACCCGGTTCTACGACCTGACTCCGAAGTCCCACCGCAACCTGACCGAGATGTACGTCGCCGACCCGCGGTTCACCAAGACCAATGAGGACATCGCTCCCGGGCTGGCTCGGTACGTCCGTGATGCGATCCACGCCAACGCCGACCGGGCGGCGGTCGCCTCAGGCACCCTGACATAGGCTGGATGGCATGGCGCAGGGAGAACGAGAAGGGCTGTTCGGCGACGGTTCCCTCGATGAGCACCCCGGGCAGGCCGGGCCGGACGCTGATCAGGGCGATCCCTGGCAGGACTCGCAGAAGCGGATGTCGGAGCGCACCAAGAAGGACTGGACCCGGATCCAGGTCGAGGTGGAGGAGTCCGGTGCGGCCTTCGCGGCGGCGATGGACGCCGGGCTGCCGGCCACCAGCGCGGTGGCCATGGACGCCGCCGATCAGCACCGGCTGCACATCCGGAGGTGGTTCTACGACATCACCCCGGACCTGCATCGCAAGCTGGGTGACACGTACCTCACGGACCCGCGGTTCCTGAAGAACTACGAGGGCGTTCGGGCCGGGATGGCGCAGTACGTCCGCGACGCGATCCACGCCAACGCGGACAGGTCGGACAAGGCTGCGAGCCGCTGAGTTCCGGCTCTGTGGGTGCTCTGGCATAGGGTCGGAAGCGTGAGCGAGCCTGAGCCGTCCTTGTCCCTGCGCGGGGTGTTCATCGCCTTCGAGGGTGGCGACGGAGCCGGCAAGTCCACCCAGGTCAGGCTGCTGAGGGAGTATCTCGAGGAGCTCGGTCACACAGTGGTCGTCACCCGCGAGCCAGGCGGCACCACGTTCGGCCGCACCGTCCGCGAGCTGGTGCTGCACGGCGATCACGTGGCCCCGCGGGCCGAGGCGCTGCTCTTCGCCGCGGATCGGGCCCACCACGTCGAGACCCTCATCCGGCCCGCGCTGGAGCGTGGCGACGTCGTCATCACCGACCGCTACATGGACTCCTCGATCGCCTACCAGGGAGCAGGGCGCGACCTCGGGGTCGAGGAGGTCCGCGACCTCAACCTGTGGGCTACCGGCGCGCTGCTGCCCACCCTGACCGTGCTGGTCGACCTGCCGGCGGAGGTCGGCCGGACCCGGCGCCAAGGGGTCCACGACCGACTCGAGGCCGAGCCGGCCGACTTCCACGGTGCTGTTCGCGACCTCTTCCTCGGGCTGGCCGGGGCCGACCCCACCCGGTATCTCATCGTCGACGGCGAGCTACCGCCCGGACAGATCCACGAGCTGGTCCGGGACCGGGTCGCCACGGTGCCGGGGGTGGCGCGGTGAGCGTCTGGGACGACGTCATCGGCCAGGAGTCAGCTGTTGCCACCCTTGACCGGGCGGTCACCGAACCGGGCTCGATGACCCACGCCTGGCTGCTCACCGGGCCGCCCGGATCGGGCAGATCCGTTGCGGCCAAAGCGTTCGCGGCTGCGCTGCAGTGCCCCGACGGTGGCTGCGGCACCTGCCGCGAGTGCCGCACCGCGCTGGAGGGAACCCATGCCGACGTCGACGTCATCGCCACCGAAGGTCTCACCCTGACGGTGAAGCTCGCGCGAGAGCTCGTGCTGCTGGCGGCCCGTCGCCCCTCGCTCGGACGCTGGCGGGTGATCGTCATCGAAGATGCGGACCGGTTGCACGAGCGGGCCGCCGATGCGTTGCTCAAAGCCCTCGAGGAGCCGGTCGCCCGGACCGTCTGGATCCTGTGCGCGCCCTCGCTCGAGGACGTCATCATCACGATCCGGTCCCGTTCCCGGCACGTCCGGCTCCGCACGCCGCCGGTCGAGGCGGTTGCCGCACTGCTGGTTCGCCGCGACGGGATCGACCCGGCCATGGCCACGTTCGCCGCCCGAGCCGCCCAGTGCCACGTGGGCCTTGCCCGGCGGCTGGCCCGCGACGAGGGTGCGCGCAACAGGCGCCATGAGGTGATCCAGCTCGCGGCCAAGATCCGCAGCGTCGGCGACGCGGTCGGCGCCGCCTCTGACCTGGACTCCATCGCCAAGGAAGAGGCGGGCGCGGCCTCGACCGAGCGAGACGTGAGCGAGAAGGCCCGGCTGTTGGAGATCCTGGGAGCCGACCTTTCCGCACGAGTCCAGCCGCCGCACGTGCGGGCGCAGGTCTCGGCGCTGGAGAAGGAGCAGAAGACCCGGGCGACCCGGTTCGTCTGCGACGTCATCGACAGGTCGCTGATGGATCTGCTGTCCGTATACCGCGATGCCCTCGTCGTGCACACGGGCGCCTCGATCGGATTGGTCAACCAGGACATGATCGAGCAGGTCCGCCAGCTGGCCCGGGTGATGTCTCCCGAGCAGCTGCTGGGGTGCATGGACGCGATCGGCACCGCTCGCGAGCGGATCGACGCCAACGTCAACAGTCTGCTGGCCCTCGAGGCGATGGCGATCTCCCTACAGCTTGCGCGGTGAAGGGTGTTCATGTTCGCATCCGCCCATCTGACCTCACGCTGACAAGGTGACCAGTGAATCGCGGTACCGTCGAACCGCCAGCCGAACGACGACAGGAGCACACGCGTGACATCAGCGGGGGACACCTCTTTTATCGGCGTGCCTGCGGCGCGACGCATCCTCCTTGGGCTGGTGGGCTCCCTGGCGGTGGCGCTGACCGTCTCCGGATGCGTGGGGAGCTCCAACGCGCCCAGCCCGGCCAGGACCCCCGACCCGGTCAAGAAGTCCGCGGCCCAGGTGCCCCCTTCGGGCCCGGTGAGCCTGGCCAAGTTCTATACGCAGGACCTGGCGTGGTCGGAGTGCGGGCAGAACCAGTGCGCCAGGCTGACGGTTCCGATCGACTATGCCCACCCTGACCGCGGCACCATCCGGCTGTCCGTGCTCAAGGTTCGGAGCACGGACCCGGGCAAACGGATCGGCTCCCTCGTGGTCAACCCCGGCGGCCCCGGCGGGTCTGGCGTCTTCTACGCGGCTGGTGCCGACTTCACCGAACCGGTGCAGGCGGCATACGACATCGTGGGCTTCGACCCTCGCGGCGTCGGGACCTCGGCGCCGGTCAAGTGCCTGGATGACCGCGAGCTCGACAGTCTGCTCGGTGGCGATCCGACGCCGGACAGCAAGGCGGAGCAGGAGAAGGTCGCTGCCGTGGCCAAGGCCTTCGCCGACAAGTGCAAAGCCGAGGGCGGCCGGCTGCTCGGTCACGTCTCCACGATCGAGGCGGCCAAGGACATGGACGTCCTTCGCGCCGCCCTGAGCGAGACGAAGCTCGACTATCTGGGCAAGTCTTACGGCACCTTTCTCGGCGCGACGTACGCCGACCTGTTCCCCGGCAAGGTGGGCCGGTTCGTCCTGGACGGGGTCATCGACCCGAACCTCACCTCGAGCCAGGTCAACGAGGGCCAGGCGGTCGGGTTCGAGACCGCGACCCGGGCCTATGTGCAGGACTGTGTCGCCAAGGGGAACTGCCCGCTGGGCGGATCCGTCGAGGCCGGGATGGCCAGGCTGCGCGCGTTCCTCAAGCAGGTGGACGCCAGGCCGCTCCCGCTGAAGGACCCCTATGTCAAAGGGCTCACGGAGGGGTGGGCCTCGCTCGGGATCGCTGGGCCGATGTACGACCAGAGCCGCTGGCCCGACCTGACTGACGCCCTTCGCGGGGCCTTCGCCGGCAGTGGCGACCCGTTGATGCGGCTGGCGCTTGACTATGCCGAACGCACCACCGCGGGCGGGTACGTCACCAACCTGATGCAGGTCATCTACGCCGTGAACTGCCTGGACCGCGCCGACGTCAAGGGCTTGGATCACTATGAGTCACAGGCGCGCTCGCTGACCGTCAAGGCGCCGACCTGGGGTCCCTTCCTGGCGTGGAGCACGGTGCCCTGCGGCTACTGGCCCGTGCCCGCCAACAACGCCCCCAAGAAGATCACGGCGGCCGGCAGCGGCCCGATCGTGCTGGTGGGGACCACCCGGGACCCGGCGACCCCGTACAAGTGGGCGCAGGGCCTGGCCGCGGAGCTGGAGAACGCCCACCTGATCACCTACAACGGCGACGGGCACACGGCATACATGCGGTCCAACTCGTGCGTGGACGGCGCGGTCGATGAGTTCTTGGTCAGGGGCGTCGTGCCGCCACCAGGGCTCAGGTGCTGACCGGTTCGGACATCGGCTGGATCATCCGTATACTCGTGCATCGTGCCCCATGGGTGCCCGCCGCCTTAGCTCAGTCGGCTAGAGCGATTCACTCGTAATGAATAGGTCATCGGTTCGATTCCGATAGGCGGCTCCATGAAGAACCCCAGGTCAGAGGCTCAACGACCTGGGGTTCTCGGGTTCAAGATCCGGGCTTGCTAACGGTCGTGCTAACAGGGCCGCGGCGCCTGGGTGGGCACTGCTGTCATTGGCTGCAGCGGGGGTGGCGTCGTGCCCAGGCTCGATTGCGGCTGCAAAGACGTCCGCGACTCCCGCCGCGTGCTGGCGCAGGACATGGGCGTAGACCCGGAGCGTGATGGCCGGGTCCGCGTGGCCGAGACGGTCGGCGACCACATGCACGGGCACGCCGGCCAGCAGGAGGTGGGTGGCATGAACGTGCCGAAGGTCGTGCAGTCGTGCCACCGGAAGGGCCGGGACGTCCGGCGGAAGCGCGGCGTTGTAAGCCCGGATGGTCTTTGCCATGAGTGCCGTCATGCTGTCGGGGTTGATCGGCACCCCGTCGCCTGAGGTGAACACGTGGCCGGTCTCGGTCCAGGCATCGCCGAGGGCCAGCTGGTTCTCAACCTGTTTGCGGCGCAGGTCGCGCAGAACGTCGACGGTCCCAGCGTCCAGGCTCACGAGGCGTTCCCGTCCGCTCTTCGTGGTGCCCTCGACCCGCTGGCCGGCGATGATGCCGACTGAGCCCTTGATGCGAAGCGCTGGTGCATCCCAGTCGATGTCCGCCCACCGCAGGTTGCTCACTTCACCGCGCCTGGCGCCGGTGTACGCCGCGACTCTGAAGAAGGCGGACAGCCGGTGGTGGCTCGCGGCGTTCAGGAAGGTCCGGAGCTGCTCGGCCGTCCAGACCTCCCGAAGGCCACGGGGGCCACCACGCGGACGTTTCGCGCGTTCAGCAGGGTTCGTGACAAGTAGCTGATCGGAACGAACCGCGTCGTTGAAGGCCTTGCGCAGGATCGCGTGAACGTAGTCGACGGTCGCCCGTGACAACGGCCGAGCTTCCTTCCCGCCATGCACAAGGAGATCCCGGTACAGCCCGCTGAGCGTTGCCGGCCGAACGGACTGGAGCCGCATGCGCCCGATGTGCGGGTTGACTTAGTGCGTCACGAGATACCGATACGTCGACAGGGTCGCGGGCTTGATCTCCATGGCGTGGGCGTCGAGCCAGTCGCCGAGGTACTGCGTGACGGTGATTCGGCTCCTGTCGACGTAGACGCCCTGGCGGGCCGCGACGCGCGCGGAGTCGCGAGCCTCCTTCGCTGCCGCCTCCGTTGCGAAGCCTCCGGCCCACTTCGGCTTGCTGACGCCTGTCCGTTCGTCGGTGACCCGGATGACAAACGACCAGGTGTTGCCGCGCTTCATCACGCCGTCACGCAGCGTGCCCATCAGGCAGCCTCGCCGAGTGCGGCCACGTAGACCAGCAGGTCGGAGACCCTGATTCGCCGGGAGCCGGTGATGCGGACGGATGGGATCACGCCTGCCCGCACCAGCTCGTACGTCTTGCTCCGTCCGAGGCTGAGCAGGGACGCAGCCTAGGTGACGGTGAGCAAGAGCTTCGGCTCATCGTTGCCGCCAACGAACTGCGCGGCCATGGGCATCGAATTCAACGCGTTGAGCCTATCGAAGTCGGACATATGTACCTCCACCGTCTCGAGCCGAGATCGTCCGCGAGTTCTTTTGCGTTCCACTGCAGTTCGGTTCTTCGCTGGCGACCAGTTCCACTTGTGGTACCCGGCTGGGGGTACACCATCGGGAACACCAGGTCCAGGATCACCGGGGCCCGCGGATCAGTGCAGCAAGTGCAGCTCCCCTCCATAGAGCCTTGGTGTTGGTTGTGTAGGTCGATGTCGAGTCGCTGCACTTGCTGCACTGCTGAGGTCTCGACACTCTTCCAGGAGCTGAGTGGTCGGGCCGCATGAAGTTTCGCGTCATCCCTGCCGAAGAACGGCAGGGCACCAACCTGGCCGTACGCAGGTCGGGCCAGCCGAGAGAGAGCGAGTTCGCGGCCATGGCAGGCCTGGTTCGACTTCGGTTCCGCCATGATGAGAAGCGCCTCCCCGAGGGTCCATCTCCGATGGCTCCTTCCCGTGCAATTTTCCTATGCCGGCGCCGCCCGCCTCGCCACCCGTCCTGAGACAGCCGACGCCCATGAACTTGCCTTTGTCTTCCGGCGTTCCCCAGTCCGTCAAATCACCCAGCCAGTCTCCCCACACCTCTGGCATCTGTTTGGCGACCGGGCATTATCGCGGCAGATGCAACACAGGTGCCCTGATCAGGGGATTTATCGATGCCGACTGGTAGTGGGGGTGTTGCGCTGACCTGCAGGGCTTTGCGTCTGTTACCTTAACCGCAACAATATGGCTTCTAAAGTAACAGTCTGGGTTGGGGTTTCGTGGTCGACATGCCGGGCTCGGCGGGGCTGGTGATGGTCTCCGGGGTCGTTCACATGGACCCGGAGGCGGCGGTTTTCGAGGCGATGCTGACCGGTTGGGCGCGCCAGCAGAGGTCCCGTTTGTTGGGTGAGAAGACCATCGCGGACCGGTTGCGGCTGGTCCGCCGGTTCGCTGATTTTGCCGAGTCGTACCCGTGGATGTGGGGGCCTGGGGATGTGGAGGACTTCACGGTGTCGTTGACTTCGGGGCGCGATCGGCGGTCCCCGTCAACGATTCGGGGGTACCACTTGTCGTTGCGGATGTTCGGTGACTACGTCACCGATGCGCGCTACGAGTGGCCCAGGGTGTGCCGGGACCGGTTCGACCAGGTGCCTGCTCAGGTGTGTCATGAGTGGAACACGGTGGCGCATCTGAACGCGTACGAGGGCCGTCCGGGGCGACGACCGTTGACGTACAACGAGCTGGAGCAGCTGTTCGACTACCTTGATGACCGGGTCGAGCGGATCGCCGGGTCGGGGCGCAAGGGGTCGTTGGGTGCGCTGCGTGATGCGCAGGTCTTCAAGACGGCGTACGCGTTCGGGCTGCGCCGCAATGAGCTGTGCCGCCTGGATGTGGCCGACCTGCGCCCGAACCCGCACGTGCGCCAGTGGGGCACCTACGGTTCGCTCCATGTGCGCTACGGCAAGGCGGTCCGCGGGGGTATCCCACGGCGGCGGACGGTGTTGGCGGTACCGGAGTTCGACTGGGCGGTGGCCGGTTTGCGCCAGTGGGTGGAGCAGGCGCGGCCCCTTTTTGGTGTCGCCGACCATCCCGCGTTGTGGGTTACCGAGCGGCTGACCCGGGTGTCGCTGCGCTACTTCGACCAGCGTTTCGCCCAGCTCCGCGCTGAGGTCGGGCTCGATAAGGATCTGAGCCTGCACTGCCTGCGCCACTCGTATGTGACCCATCTGGTCGAGTTCGGCTATCCGGAACGGTTCGTCCAGGAACAGGTCGGCCATGCCTTCGCCTCCACGACCGCGATCTACACCTCGGTCAGCAACGACTTCAAGAACAAGACCCTGCAGGCCGCGCTGAAGCGTGTCTATGCACCCAACGGTAGAAAGGACCAGTGATGACCAGACGTATCGCGATGCAGTGGAACCTGCGCCAGGTGATGGCCACCAGGGCGATCTACCAGACCAGTGAGCTCGTCCCGATGCTGGCCGAACGCGGGGTGAGCCTGTCGCGCGAACATGTGTACCGGCTGGTCACCAGGACCCCGCAACGGCTGAACATGGAGATCCTCGCGGCCCTGTGCGACATCTTGGACTGCGAACCAAACGACCTGCTCCAGCCCGTGGTCGAAACGGTTAAGGTCGCCAAGACCGGCACCGAAACCGGCCCGGGTATCGGCGACCTGCGCCCGATTCGGGCCAAGATCCGCCGCCCGCACGAGGGGACATGAGAGGTCGCAAACCCCTGCCGCGGACTACGTGTGCCCACTGCGGCCAGGAAAGGCGGTGCTCCCGGCTGATCTTGGACAAGGCCGTGTGCGAGACCTGCGAGCTGCGGTTCGCACGTACCGCCTCGACCTGCCCGGGATGCGGCGGAACCAAGGTGTTGGCGTTCTACGACGCGCAACACCGCCCCGCGTGCTCGACCTGCACCGGCAACGAGCCCAGGTATGCCTGCGTGCGGTGCGGGCGGGAAGACAGCCCATTCGGGCGCAGGTGCGGGCCCTGCATGCTCGAGGAACGTGCCGCCGAGCTGCTCAGTGACCCCAGCGGGCACATCCATCCCCAGCTGCAACCGGTGTTCGACACCCTCATGGCCGGGCCGCGCCCACAGACCACCCTGTACTGGTTTAACCGCTCGACCGGCCCCGGCATCCTGGCATCGATGGCCAGGGGCGAGATCGAGATCTCCCACGCCGCTTTCGAGGCGATGGCGTCGAACAAGACCAATAACTATCTGCGCGATCTCCTGGTTGCCGTCGGGGTCCTGCCGCCCTTTCACGCCGAGCTGGAACGGGTGAGGCCGTGGCTGGACGACATCCTGGCCGGCCTGCCCAAGGACCAAGCTGATGTCCTGGGCCGGTTCGCCCGCTGGCACGTACTGCGCCGACTCCGCCACAAGGAACAGGCAGGAGTCGCGACTCACGGCGCCATCAGCGGCGCCCGGGCCACGATCGTGGCGACCGCAAGATTCCTGGCCTGGCTGGCCGCCCACGACACCAGCATCACCACGGCGACCCAGGCCGAGCTCGAGGAGTACGCCGTCGAGTTTCCTGCCCGGGCCAAAGCAGTGGTGGTGTTCCTTGCCTGGGCCGAGCGCACCGGCCTGACCTCGGGCATCAAACTGCCCACCAACCCCCACCAGGACCAACCCGAGGTCACCCTCGGCGACCAGGACCGCTGGGCCCAGGTCGAGCTACTCCTACACGACGACACGATCCGCACATACGTCCGCGTCGCAGGCCTGTTCACCCTTCTGTTCGCCCAACCCCTGGCCCGGATCACCCGGATGCGCGCCGACCAGATCACCACCGGCGACGACGGGCACGTCACCGTCACCTTCGACACCGTCCCCATCGACCTGCCCGAGTCCCTGGAACGACTCGTCCTGGCCCACCTCGCCCGCCGCGGTCAAGCGTCCTACGCCAGCAGCCCCGACCATTGGCTCTTCCCCGGCGGCATCCCCGGCAAGCACCTCGCCACCGAGAACATCCGAGGCCAGCTCGTCGAACGCGGGATCCAACCCTCCACCGCGCGCATGGCAGCCATGTTCCAGCTCGCCTCCGAGATGCCCTCATCCGTCCTGGCCGACATCCTGGGCCGAAGCCCAACGAACACCGCCAAATGGGCAGCCCTATCAGCGCACGACTGGAGCCAGTACACCGCGCAACGAGCGGCTTCCCTCACCGAATAATGCACAACACCAATAGGACACTCCCACCCATACAAGGCCGCCTACCGCGGCAACGACCGGCGCAAGCCGAGCCAGTTCATCGGTCGTCAGAGCCCCGCGTTGAAGGGCGAAATCAGAGCGTTTGACGATGACGGTACCCATCGCGGCGGTACCCTTGCCGGTGGCTACGAGCGCCTGATTGACTCGTTGTGAGTGTTCGCGGTGCGTCCTAGGGAGCGTTCGTGGTACGCAGGACAACGCCGAATCCGGTTCGCTACCAGGTCGATTCATCGGCTCG
>JACMPC010000153.1 GCA_014377705.1 Dermatophilaceae bacterium | reverse complement strand
GGGTATGGGAACACCTGTAGGCGGAACCAAAAGAAGAACTCATACGCCTAGGCAGTCTAGCGACTCGTCTAGCCAACTCCCGCATGGGCCACCGTGACGTTTCGCTTCGGAGGCGCACTCCCGGTCCTTGCTGCTTGGTTGGTGACGTTCTTCCCCGAGCCGCTGTGGTTGCGCACGGTCAGGCGACCCATCGGCAGGGCCAGCTGTCGCGCGGACTGCTGTCAGTGCGTCAACCAGAGCGTCGACGTCGGAGCCGCTGAACAGGTCTCCGGGCCCGAGGGGTGCGTGGTCGGGCGCTCTGGTCGAGCAGTCCCGAGGCGATCAGCTGGACCTGCCTGCGCACCCGTTCGGCGCCCGGGTCGGGTGCGAGCAGGCTCAGCTGCAACCGCAGAGCCAACCAGTCGAGCCGTTTGGCCTGCTCGTCGTCGTCCCGCTCGGCCTTGGGCAGCCCTGCCAGAAGGGTGACGGCTTCGGCGGCCCTTTCCGGGGTCAGGTGCGCCCACGCGGCTTTGTCGGCGAAGATCTCGACCCAGCGGCGGGCTGGTCGTATGACGAAGTTGTCCCTCTTCGTCCCGAGAACGATCCTACTCAGGTGCCGGGCGAGCCAGGCCGGGTGCCTGGTGGGCGCTCTGGGGAGCCCACCAGGCCAACCCTGTCTATGCGTCGGAGCGAACCCCATGCGGATTGAGGAACCACAGTTACCGCGACGCTTATCATGGGCGGCCCCGCCCGTTGTCTGACCAACCCGATGACACGCTGTTGGGCCCAACCCCATTACGGCTATGCAGGGACAGACGACAGGCGAGGCAGACCAAAGGCTTGACACAAGACGACTTACGCTGGTGAGCGGACCACCACGAACAGCGCCTTCTACCCCTTTGTGGCGGTAGGAGTGACACCTGCTGAGACGAACGTTGTCGCGGTGGAGGTGTTGGCAACGGTCGACCTTGCCGGCGTGATCGAGGGTATGGAACGGCACCAGCTTCGAATGCGGATGGTGACCACCGAGCCCGGAGGCGCCTTCGGCCCGATCCACGACCACAAGGGCCGACCAGGCACGGTGTACATCTTGCAGGGAATGATCACCGACCATCGAGACGGGGTCGTGACGGAGTATGGGCCCGGGTTGGGTTGGCCTGAGGACCGGTACACGACCCACTGGCTCGAGAACAGGGAAACAGTACCGGCAGTGGAGGTCTCGGTCGATATCGTTCGACCAGAGTGAATCGAGCGCTGCCGCACGGAGCAGTGCGCAACTGAATATTCGACCAGCACCGTCGGATGCCGTGGTCGTCTGCGGCGGAATGGGATGCCTCGAGACCGTCCTGCAAACTCCCGATCTGGGAGGGCGTTCAGTGACGGAGCGAGCGCGACTAGGGTGGAAGGGTGCCGGACTCAGCTCGACTCACTGTGGCGGTGACCGGCCCCACCGGGACCTTTGGGCTCGCTCTGATGCCCCTGCTCCAGCAGGACGATCGGGTGGACCACGTCATCGGCATCGCTCGGCGGCCGTTCGATCCAGCGCAGCGTGGCTGGACGAAGATGGAGTACCGCCGCGGTGATGTTCGCGACGCCGACGCGCTACGAACCTCGTTCGAGGGGGCCGATGTGGTCGTGCATCTGGCCTTCCTGATCCTGAGCGGCGGCAAGGAAACGACGCGGGCGATCAACATCGAGGGCACCCTGAACGTTTTCCGGGCGGCGGCTGCGGTCGGCGCCAGGAGATTCGTGTACGCGTCGTCGGTCGCGGCTTACGGATTTCACCGTGGCAACCCCGTCGGCATGAGTGAGGACTGGGCAACCCTGCCCGCGGACCGCCTCTTCTATGCCCAGGAGAAGGCGGAACTGGAGCACCTGTTGCAGCAGGAGGCCGCAACGCACCCTCAGACCGCGCTCTACCTGCTGCGACCCCCGATCGTCCTTGGCCCCGACGCGGTCGGCGCCAAGGTCACCATCCCCGCGATCCTCGCGCCCTTGGTGCATGGTGTGGCCGGGGCGCTGCGGCGTCTTCCTGGCTTGCCAGTCCTCGTGCCAGACCTCCCGCTCCAGCTCATCCATCAAGATGACGTGGCCGAGGCGCTGCGCCTGTGTGTCGTCGGCGCTGGTGCGCCCGGGGCCTACAACATCGCCGCTGACGACGTGGTCACCTTCGTCGACGTGGCCCGGGAACTCGGCTTGCGGGCCGTTCCGGTCCCTGGCGAGCCCGTCGCTGCTGTGGCACGAGCCGTCACGAAGCTGCCTTACCTGCCCTCAGCAGCACAATGGGTAGAGGCGATGAGCCACCCGGCGATCATGGATACGACCAAGGCAAAGACCCAGCTCGGGTGGACACCGCGGCACACTGCGATCGAGTCCCTGAGATCGACGCTCCGCTGACCCCGGTTGGCGGAAGGCGCCCGTGGGACGCGTTCGCAGCGCGCCTAGCCCACGTCGTAAGCAGAGCATTCTGGACACCCTGATACGGCGGTATGACGGGTGCGTGTCGTCCACCTGGACGCCCGGGTCGTCCATCTTGCCACCGCTCTCGGACTTCTTCCTCTCGCCCTGCTGCCCTCGGAGGTCGCAACGGGCAACTTCTGACCTGGCACGGGAGCCCCACGAAGGAGCAAACCCATGACCATGACCTACACCGTGACCTACACCATGACCAGCACTTCAAGCGGGCGCTAGCGACCCGACAGTTCGGCCTCGACCGGGGCTGGCGCCAAGGATCGGTGGATTCACAGGGTGTTGGTGACGCCCAGCACGGTGGCTCGGGCCAATCGGGTGACGAGCGCGGGATCGGTGGCCCCGTGTCCGCCTGCCATTGACTCCAATGCCTCGAGCGTCGAGCGTGCGCCGTGGCGTGCATGTGAGGCGCTGAGCCTAGAGCTGCTGTGGGTGCGCCAGCCGAGGTCGATCAGCATCTGCGCCACGCCGGTGTCGAGGGGCTGGGCGGACTCTCCTGCAGCCAGGCCAAGAAGCAGGAACCACCCTGCCTGGGCCTCGAAGCCCTTTCCGAGCGGCAGTCGCTCGAGCACCGAGGCGACCAGCTCGCGGGGATGGTCTGCAACGGAGCGGGCACGAGCGGTCGGAGCCAACGTGCCCTTGGCCTTGCGCAGCAGCCCGACTTCTTGAGCGTTCTGCCGAAGTGCGGCAACCGGCCGGGTGAGGTCCTCTCGGTTGGCCTTGCCGATCCACCGTTCCGTCACCCCGGCGCCCCGCCCGATCTGCTCGACCACGACCGGTGACAGGTAGCCTGCGGCGGTCAGCCGCGTCCCCGCTCCGACGGCATCCAGCACTGCCACCCAGGGCCGCGCGGCACGGCGTACGTCTTCCTCGGCCAAGCCGACGGCCAGCCGCGGACCCAAGGCCGCCAGCCAAGCAGTCGCGACCAACCACCCCTGGCTAGGCAGACGTTGCACCAGGTCGGCCAGCGGCTCGGGAACGCCGTGCCAGGGTAGGTGCTCGCCACGGGCCCACATCCGCATCGCCGCGGTCGCCTCGGCGGTGTCGAAGGCGTCGGGGTCGTAGCCGAAGGGAAGCCAGCTGTGGACCTGGTCTGCATCCTCGAACGGTTCGGGCACGTTATCGGCTGGGGCCCCTGCACGAAGCCAGGCAGCGACCGCGTGGTGTCCGTGGATCCCCCCGACGTCCTCGGGCGGGCAGCCTCTCGCGCCACCTAGACACACCAGCCCAGGGTTGCCGGAGGTCAGGAGGGCAAGCGACTCCAGCGTTACCCGGTGCTGCCAGCCGTCACCGAAGTCGTACAGGTAGGTCAACTGATCCCCCGGCCCGCGGAGAACCTGATCCAGCCGGACGCAGTCCTCGCGAGTGCCTTCGTCCCCTTCGTCCTCGTCGAACTCCGTGACGAAGTACGGCTGGTTGTAGCCCTGCCCGGCACCGGGCTGGAAGCGGTGCAGATGCGAATCGGACCAGCCCATCGCGGACTGGAACAGGCTGTGCACCACGTCCAGCGTGAGATCGCCCGGTAGCGACAGACGTCGCCAGATCCTGGGCTTGGAGCCCCGCAGCTCGATGGTCAGCGTCAGCAGGCTCGGCTTATCCGGGGGTGGCGCGAGGTCGATCTCGCGGTTGCGCTGGCCAGACTCTCCGAGCCGCCCGAGGTGGCCGGTGAACGCGCCGCTGGCCACCTGCTGGGTCAGCGCCGTGAGCTCGTTCTTGTCCAGGCTCGCGACCCGATCCTTGAGCGCGGCAGAGTCGGTGGGTACAGGTCGCAGTTCGCTCACCCACCCAGTGAACCAGCCGAACACTCCGCCAGCCATCATCTGCCACTGGGTGGTCCAACCCGCACCCGCCGAGGGTCCGCGACGCGATCAAAGGCCCGAGCGAACTCGTGTTCGTACGGTGCGGCGGAACTGTGGAAGTCAGAGTTTTGGGGATCTGCTCGGCGCGCCCCCAACAGTTTTCCCGCGCGAGCAGAGTTCCAGGTGACTCCGGCGAGGGACCCACGTGGCGGCTCAGCCCAGGCTGTCGCTCTGAGTCCGCAGGACTCCGCGCCGGTCGGGTGCTGCATGAACGTGCCGGCGGTCGACTTCAATCGGTAATGCGCTGACCCAGCCAGATCGGTCGTGACGGGTCGCACGACTCGAGGGCGATCCACACCCCGTCGCCGACGGTGGGGCCCTGCTGGTTCACCGCTGATGTCGGGAACCCGAACCAGCAGGCGCCGGTGCATGAGCGGGTCTGCATCGTCAAGCACGGAGGTTCGGTAAACCCCGCACGTGGCACGGACCGGCTCCTCGCTCGCACCCCGATCGAGTTGTTGGACGGCGGTCGCCGACCCTGCACGCCGTCTCCGAACTCGTTGACGCTCGCACCATCATCGCGTCGGCTGACGAGATGGCGAGGGGCCTCCGCGCCGGAGCCGGCGAGATCCGTAACCTGATGCCACGGGTGTCCCTCGACCTCGACCTCGATCTCGTTTCGACGTCCGCCGCCCAGATGAGCCTCAGCTGCGAGACGCTCAGGTGGCTCAGGGTGGATCGGGCAGATTGCGGCATGAAGCCACAACGGTGCCCCGCCATGCCGGACAGCGCCATGACCGGCCTGCATAGCGGCCTGAAGCGGGAATCGTGGAGTGCGGCTGAGCGAGCGGAGCCTACGGCGCGTTCGCCGGTCGTGGTCACACTCGGCCCGACGCGCTCGTCAGTGGTGTGACCAGCAAGGTGGAAGGGTGGAGGCCATGGACCACAATGACATGTTTGAGGCCGAGCGGCCGCGCCTGGTGGGGATCGCGAGCCGCGTGCTCAGCGACCACACCGAGGCCCAGGACGTCGTGCAGCAGGCATGGCTGCGGCTGAACGCGACGGACACCGAGATCGACAGCCTGCCGGCCTGGCTGACGACCGTGACTACCCGACTGTGCCTCGACCGGCTGCGATCACGGACCCCCATACCCGTAGGCGACGTCGGGCTCAAGGCGACCGTCAACGATCCGGCCGACGACGTCGCACTTGCGGAGACCGTCGGCCTCGCCCTGCACGTGGTCCTCGACCGGCTCTCCCCGCGAGAGCGGGTTGCCTTCGTGCTCCACGACAGCTTCGGCTTCGGGTTCCCGACGATCGCGGCGGTCCTGGACACCACGGCGGCGGCGGCGCGCAAGCTGGCCTCGCGGGCACGGGCCAAGGTCACCCAGCCCCATCTGCAGGACCGCCTGGCCGACTGGGAAGTGGTCGACGCCTTCATGGCCGCAGCCAAGAACGGTGACTTCGACCGGTTGCTTCGACTGCTCGCACCCGACGCCGACGCGGCCGCTGACGACGCCGCCTTGCTGGTCGGCACACCGCGGCAGATCGAGGGCCGCGACGAGGTGGCGACGTTTTTCAACGGCAGCGCCAGGGCCGCGCTCCCGGTGTTCGTCGGTGACCGGCCCGGTGCCGCCTGGTTCCACCTCGGCGCGGCCAAGGTCGTCTTCGACTTCACCATCGACGGCGGCCTCGTGCAGGCCATCACCTTCCGCGCCGCGCCCGCCGTGCTCACGCGAGTCGTGCGCCGCGACGGGGGCCTGCCGCGCGGCTGACTCGGTCACACCTTGTCCGTTTCGGTCGTCAGCACATCAGGACACCACTTCAGAAGGGGACGACCATGAAGACCATGACCTGCCAGGCCCTCGGAGGGCCCTGCGACCTCGAGCACCGGGCGGAGAGCGCCGACGAGGTGATCAAGGCCCAGGACCGCCACCTCAAGGAGGCGGAGAAGGCCGGCGACGCGACTCACCAAGAGTCCCGCGATGCCATGAAGAGCCGCTGGCGCCACCCCAAGAAGTCGATGGACTGGTACCGCGACACCAAAAGGGTCTTCGCCGCTCTCCCCGACGAGTAAGACCTCGCTTGGTCCTCCGTTGCGCCCCCCGGCACCAGGCGGGCGCCGATGCGCCCGCTCATCAGCACGACCCCTGGCACAGCTCTGCAGCAGCGGGCTGGTCCATCGCGTCCTTGACCACGCTGGTGTGCAGGAACGACATCGACCAACATCCCCGACTGCACACCGAACGCGCCAAGAACCGGGCACTCCACCAGCTCGAGGCAAGGGGCTACCAAGCGCCCTCGGACGGGCCGGATAACAAAGCGGTCCCTGACGCGAAGAGTGAATCTTTGCGTTCGCGCGGCTCATGCGCTGTTGCTGTCGCTTGCTTCGTGGCGTTCCTCCCCTGTAGCGGTGTGGCCGTCAGGGGGACGGCACGGGTCGGGGCACCCCATCGGCGCCTCCCTCCTTGCTCTGATTCTTCGTGAGCGCAAGCGCTCAGCTTCCCGACGGGCAGGGGACGGGCCTGATCTGCGCGCTCACCGGTGGCCGGTCCGCCAGCAGGTCCCGGGCGTATTCGCTGGACAGGTTCCATGCCAGCCAGTCGTCATCGCCCAGCTCCGCGGAGTAGCGGGTAGCGCACTCGAGCTGGTCGGGGGGAAGGCGTACGAGGGCCGGGTAGGCGTCTGTTGACAGCTCGCCCAGATAATGGGTGTCGATGCCGACTGGGACAGAGGAGGCATCGGCGCGGGCGATGTTGTGCTGCGCGATGTAGAGGTCAGGGTTGACCAGGGCGAGCCCGAGCAGCGCGGCCGCCCCCAGGCGGACGGCGACCGGGACCAGCAGGCGGCGCGCGCCGACCACGCCGGCGACGATGATGAGCACGACCACCACGCCCAGCCAGCCCTCGAAGACCGATACCAGCAGGCGGAGCCGGGTGAAGCCGAATGCCTCTGCGTAGAGGTGCATCCGGTAGAGCGCCGCCCCGTCGTTCAGCGCTGAGCCTGACCTCCCCGCCGGAGGGGCTGTGCCGGGCCGCGTTATCGAGGAGGTTGGCCAGCAGCTGGTGCAGGCGGTCGGGATCTGCGGCAACGAAGAGGTTCTCGGGCCGCACGTCGACCGTGTAGCGCAGCCCGTCGGCGCGGGCCTGGGCGACGGCGTCGTCAAAGATCTCGCTGAGCCGAACCTCGCTGAGCCGAACCTCGCTGAGTCGCAGCGGGGTCACGCCCTCCTGGACGCGGGACAGGTCGAGCAGATCCCCCACCAGCCGTCCCAGCCGTTCGGTCTGCGCCAGGGCGGTGCGGAGCTCCCCGGGACCGGGGTCCGACACTCCGTCGACGAGGTTCTCGAGCACCGCCTGGAGTGCGGTGATGGGGGTACGCAGCTCGTGCGACACGTTCGCCACCAGGTCCCGCCGGTGCCGGTCCACCATCTCCAAGGTCGCTGCGGTGCGGTTGAACGCCAGGGCGAGCTCTCCGACCTCGTCGCGCGACGAGGCGTGCACCCGCTGGGAGTAGTCGCCCTAGGCCATCTGCCGGGCGGCGAGAGTCATCTCCCGCAAGGGCGAGGTCATGCCGCGGGCCAGGAGCTGGGTGACAGCCAGGGCCGACACGACGGCAACGGGCACGGTGGGTGAGATGCCGAGCCGGGTGCCGATGACCGCGAGCACCGAGGCAACGACGATCGTCACTGCGACCAGCAGGCCGAGCTTCGTCTTGATGGAGCGGAACCGGTCGAGGGGGCGCAGGTCGTACTTCACGCCCCCTGCTCCGGCGGGTACCTGATTTCGAGTGCGTACCCGACGCCGCGCACGGTGCGCACCAGGTTCGCGCCGAGCTTGCGCCGCAACGACTTCACGTGGCTGTCGACGGTCCGGGTGCCCGAGGCGTCGGCCCATCCCCACACCTCCGCCAGCAGGGACTCGCGGCTGAGCACGGTGCCCGGCCTTGCCGCGAGACAGGACAACAGGTCAAACTCGGTCGGCGTCAGGTGCACTTCCTCGGCGCCGGACCACACCCGGCGCGAGGCGCCCTCGATGTGCAGGCCGTCGATGTTGACGTTGGGTGCCGCAGTGGCTGCGGAGCGGTCGCGTTCGACCCGGCGGAGCAGGGCCCGGATCCGCGCGACGAGCTCCCGCATGGAGAAGGGCTTGGTCATGTAGTTGTCCGCGCCGATGCCCAGGCCCACGAGGACATCGGTCTCGTCGTCGCGGGTCGTGAGCATCAGCACGGGGACCGGCCGTCGGCCTGCAGGCGTCGGCATACCTCGTGGCCGTTGAGGCCGGGCAGCATCACGTCGAGCACCACCAGCTCGGGGTTCCACGCGGCAGCCCGTTCGAGGGCGGCGAGCCCGTCGTGCACCTGGTCGACGGCGAAGCCCTCAGCCTCCAGCCGCGCGGCGATGGCCTCGGCAATGGTTCGCTCGTCCTCGACGACCAGGACGCGGGGTTGGTGGCTCACCCCATGAGCGTAGGGAGAGGTTGGGAGGGTACGGCGCAGGTGCGGCGCAGGTGCGGTGAAGGTTCTGTGCAGATCTGTCCGCCTGGGGGCTGGCACGGGTCAGGCCACGCCCTCGGCAGGTCCGACCGTTGCTCGGATCGCCGTGAGCGCATCAACCAATCCGTCGACGTCGGAGCCGCTGAACAGGTCATCCGGGCCGTGGGGTGTGTGGTCGGTGAACGGCGGCTTGTAGAGACGTGCGACGTCCATGACTCCTTGCTCGGTCAGGCGGGTGACGACGACCCAGACGAAGTCGATCTGGGCCCGGGTGTAGGTCCGGGCGCTCACGAACCGAGAGAACGCCTCTGCCGCGACGTCACGCTCCAGCGCCACCAAAGAGCGCATGAACGGGCCGAAGCCGTGGGCCTGCTCACTGGCCCGGGCCAGGTCCTCCGGGTCGCCGACGCGGGCATCGACCAGCATCTGCTCCTGCGCGCTCAGGTCGCCGGTAGTGAGCTGGCGGTTGCGGCGCACCTTCTGCAGGGCGACATGGTCGAGGTGGGCTTGCAGGTACTGCCGGGCCTTGGCACGGAAGCGGTCTGCGTCGACGCCGACCGCGACCCGGTGCGGGTCGATCTCCTTCAGCTCCCCGACCTCGTCGGCAATGTCGTTGGAGACGATGACCTGTTTGGTCTTGGCGAGCAGCTTGACCAGCGCGCGCAGCCGCCGGCGCATGAGCTCGAGCATCGGCACGGTGACGTCCACCCACCACTGGTCGCCGGCGACCTCGTCAAAGAGGTGCTGCTGAGCCCTGATGACAGGGGTGGCGCTCTGGTCGAGCAGCCCCGAGGCGATCTGCTGGACCTGCCTGCGCACCCGTTCGGCGGCCGCCAGATCCGCGTCGAGGTCCGCGTTCCTGCGGCGTCCAGCCTCGATCTGTTCGTCCTTGTCTTCCAGGTCCTGGGCGAACTTCTCAAGCTCTGCCTGCGTCCGCACCCGAACGCTGGCTGGCTCAGGCCGACGAATCAGGTCGGCATCAATTGCGATCTGGCTGGCCGGCTGTTCGGCAGCATCACGGTGTAGTGCCTCGCGATCCAGTACAGGACGTGGAACAGCTCGCGCGGCACGTCGACCGCCGCGTTCGTCGGGATCGCAGTCGTCTTGTGGACCGCCGCGTTGCCCTGCTTGCGGACGATGTCGCACTTCGTCTGTATGCCCTTGCCCACCCGCGCACGGAACGTCGGCTCATCGAGCCGGGCTGACCCTTCATCCTTGGATGGCGGATGAAGGGTCGCGTCCGCGGCATACAGCCAGGCGACCGCGTTCAAGGGTCCGCCGGGCGTAGAAGCAGGAGATGCGGGGGGTCTGTCAAGGCCTCACGTTCAGCGCGCACAGCTTCCCCGAAGAGCGCGGGCTACTCAGCCCGCAGGAACTCGAAGTTGCTCACAAGGCGATCCTGCCACCCGTGATCGACCGCGTCCTGGTGACATGGGCCCGCCATCGGGCCTGGCCCGCGATCAGCTCAGCCGCCGGCCCTACAGTCGGGTGGGCGCCAGGGCGTCAGAACGGTGGTGGCCCCGGATCACGCGATGCGATCATTGCTG
>JACMPC010000152.1 GCA_014377705.1 Dermatophilaceae bacterium | reverse complement strand
GTGGACGAGCAGCCCGGCGAGGATCCCCCAGAATGCCGAGCCGATGCCGAGCGCGGTGCCCCCGGAGGCGGCGACGAGGAAGGTGATGACCGCTGCCTCGCGGCCGGTGCGGTGTGCCACGGATCCTTCGAGGGCGGCAGCCAGGGTGCCGACCAGGGCGAGACCAGCGACTGTTGCGATGACCCCGGCGGGGGCGACGGCGACCAGGGCGGCCAGGGCGGCGGATCCGGCACCCAGGACGACATACGTCCACCCCGCCGACTGCGAGGCTATCCAGCGGCGGCTGGGGTCCGGTCCGGCGTCGGGACCGGCAGCGAGCGCCGCGCTGATCGCGGCGAGGTTGACCGAGTGTCCGCCTGCCGTCGCGCCGGCAAGCGTCGCCACGCCGGCTGTGACGATCGACCCGCGCCACGGCACGTCGTAGCCGAGCGACTTCATGATCGCCACGCCGGGGACGTTCTGCGACGCCATCGTGACGATGTAGAGCGGCAGGGCGATGCCGACGAGTGCGGCCCACGTGAGGGTCGGTGCGGTCAGGGCGATGTGCGGCACCAGCGATGAGGCGGTCACGCCAGCGGTATCGGACCCACGCAGCAGATCGATGCCGATCACGACACCGGCGGTGACGAAGGCCGCTGGCACCGCCCAGCGCGGTGCGAGGCGTAGACCCACGAGCCACACCAGCACGATGGGCAGGATCGCCGCCGGGTTGTCCGCGAGGCTCGTGACCGGTGCGAGGCACAGCTCGAGCACGACTCCCGCGAGCATGGCCTGGGCGATCGGTGCGGGGATGCGGGCGATCAGGGAGCCGAGCGCGGGCCACAGGCCCGTCACGACGTAGGCCAGGCCGACCACGAGGAAGGCGCCGACCGCGGCCGGCCAACCGCCGTCGATCGACTGGGTGCCTGCGAGCAGCGCCACGCCTGGCGTCGACCACACAAGGACGAGTGGCATCCGGTGGCGACGGCTCAGCCAGATCATCCCGGCGGACTGCGTGACGCACAGCGCGAGGAGCCCCGACGCTGCCTGACTCGGGGTGGCGCCCACGGCAGTCAGCCCGGTCAGGACCACGGCGAACGAGCTCGTGTATCCGACGAGCGCGGCGATGATGCCTGCGCTGACGGGCTGATGTGTATGGGAGCCACTCACGGCGACACCTGGTCCACAGTGCGCCGCTCCATGAGCAAGCACCCTAGACTGCGCGGTCATGACCACTCCGCAGCGCGTCCACGTGACGCACACCTTCACCTCCGATCCCGCGACCGTCTTCGCCAAGCTGTCCGAGCACGAGAACCTCGCCCCTGTCTTCGCTGCGAAGATCACCCGGGTCCGCGACGGCGACACGTCACGCAACGGCGTGGGCTCGACCCGGCGGCTCAAGATCGGCCCGCTGCCGGCCTTCGAGGAGACGACCACGACATCCGAGCCCGACACCCTGATCGAGTACAGGATCACGAAGGGCAGCCCACTCAGGGGCCACTGGGGAGTGCAGCGCCTCAGCCCGACCCCGACCGGTGGCACCCTTCTGGACTACACGATCGGCTTCGACGCCCCGGTGCCCGGCGCAGCGGCAGTCGTCGGCAGGATCCTCACGGGCGCGATCAGCAAGGGGCTGGGCAAGCTCACCCCCTGACCGCAGCGGGCAGGTCCGGCGGGTCCGACAGCTCCGTCGGGTCAGGTGGGCCAGGTGCCGCTGGTGACGACGAGCCGCGCCATGAAGCGCTGACGTCGCCCGTCGTCCTGGCTGGCGGTTCCCCATTCCGCAAGCCGCCCCTGCACCGGTCGTCTCGTAAGCAAAACAATCAGCGAACGATTCGTCGTTCTGGAAGTGGATCTGCTCACGGGCACTCATCCGTCTGAAATATCAAGATCTGGTTGAGCTGTCGACGATCGTTTGCCGAACTCGGAGTCGGTGGCGCGCTTTCTCGGGGCTGGTTGACGCCGATGCCGGTCGGTTTGTCGGACGGCAGATCGAATGATTTAATAAATGAACAAGCATTTATTAATTGATAGGAGCCGTGGTGGCTGGACGTCCCAGAGGAGTCGAGGATGCGGCGATCTTGCGTGCGGCCGCCGAGGTGATCGGTCGGGTAGGCCCCATGGGCCTGACCCTGGCTCTCGTGGCTCGTGAAGTGGGATTGGTACCCGGCACGCTCGTGCAGCGGTTCGGGTCCAAGCGTGGCCTGCTGCTGGCACTCGCCGAGCAGTCTGCGAAAGACGCAGACGTGCTGCCTCGGCGAGCGCGGGAGGAGCACGAATCGGCGCTTGGGGCGCTTGAGGCGCTGATCGTGGAGCTGATGGCTCCGATGACCACGCCCGAGACCTTCGCCAACCATTTGGCGTTTTTGTGCATCGATCTCACGGATTCACAATTTCGCGAGCATGCCTTGGCCATTCACCATTCCCAGGGCCGAGCCATCGAGACGCTGCTCGCAGAGTCCCTGTCGAAGGGCGAGCTCCGCGCTGGGACAGACGTTGCTGCCCTGGCCAGGTCCGTGCAGGCGACCACTTCCGGTGCGGGCCTGATATGGGCTCTTGACCGCCAAGGCACCCTCGCACAGCGGCTGGGGGATCAGGTCAACAGCCTGCTGTCCCCTCACACCGCGACCAGCCCCGACCACGACCTGGAGGAATCATGACGAACGACACACGGCCGTTGGCTGGGAAGGTGGCCCTCGTCGCCGGCGGCACCCGAGGCGGCGGGCGGGGCATCGCCGTCGAACTCGGGGCCGCCGGCGCGGCGGTTTACGTCACCGGCCGCAGCAGCGCCGCCGGACGCTCCGACCTGGACCGCCCGGAAACGATCGAAGAGACCGCCGAGAAGATCACCGCCGCCGGTGGCCTGGGCATTCCTGTCCGCACCGACCACAGCCGTCCGGACGAAGTCCGTGTCCTGGTGGACCGGATCGCGTCTGAACAAGACGGGCATCTCGACATCCTGGTCAACTCCATATGGGGTGGAGATCCGCTGACCGACTGGGAGCATCCGCTGTGGGAGCAGGACCTTGACACCGGCCTCCGGCTGATCCGGCAGGCGGTGGAGACCCATGTGATCACCAGCCGGTACGCGCTTCCGCTGATGGTCTCCCGCGGGAGCGGTCTGGTCGTGGAGGTCACCGACGGCAACACCGCCCGCTATCGAGGCTCGTTCTTCTACGACCTCGCGAAGTCGGCAGTGATCCGTCTGGCCGTCGCCCAGGCCGCCGAGCTGAAGGCCCACGGCATCGCGGCCGTGGCCATCACGCCCGGCTTCCTGCGCTCGGAGGTCATGCTGGAGGGCTTCGGTGTGACCGAGGCCAACTGGCGGGACGGCGTGGCCAAGGACCCGAACTTCGCCCGCTCCGAAACGCCTACATACCTGGGGCGAGCGGTTGCCGCGCTCGCCGCCGACCCCGGCATCATGGCCAAGAGCGGACGGGCATTGGCCACGTGGGGCCTGTACAAGGAGTACGGGTTCACCGACGCCGACGGAACGCAACCGGACTGGCCCGCTCATTGAGCCCGTGCCATGGAAGAGGAGCACGGGCAGCTCGGAGACTCCCTGTGACACCCTGGGTCACACGCCGGTACAGTCCAGAAAACGGCAGTCCGCGGGCCAACGGACGCCCAGTGGCGGATCGGACTACGGGACGACTTCGACCGGCCGTCCGCGATGATGCCCGCTCCTGGCTCCCATTCTGCTGTGTGCGGTCGAGGTGGCTCGATGTCACCTCGCTGGCAGTGTGCCGTGGCTGTTGTTGTAGGTCTTGCCCGGCTTCGGAGGGGTGAACTCGAGTGCGGACCAGGTGTGGTCCACGCTCAGGCAGGTGCTTTCGACCATGCCGTGCGAGTAACCGATCCTGATCACTGTCGGCAGTGAGAGATCAGTGCCGAGCTTCTTGGCCCTGGGCCAGGACGCCGTCGTCCGCCGCCGAAAGGTCTCGCTGGACTATGAGAACCGCGCCCACCAGCCGACACGGCGCATCGTCGATCCGTGGGGTCTGGTCGCCAAGGGTGACGTTTGGTACCTCGTCGCCGGCACCGAGAAGGGACAGCGGCCGTTCCGCGTCGACCGGATCGTTGAGATGCCCGTGACCGACCTCGTTGCCGAGCGACCCAGCGACTTCGAGCTTTCGCGCGAGTGGGATTTGGTTGTCGACGACGTCGAGCGGCGCCGCTCACTCATCTCGGCGACGGTGCTCATCGTTGGAGACCGCTGCCTGTCCGGCGCGACCACTTCGGCCGGTATTGCGAGCCCCTGGACAACCGCGACGACGGGCGGGTGTGCGTACGGGTCGCGGCGCCGATGGCCTTGTCGATCGCGAAACACCTCGCCGGCTGGGGCGCCGCCGTCAAGGTACTCGAACCCGACTCCGTCAAGGCCGAACTCTCCCGCCTCGGCGCGGAGCTCGTACAGCGCTGCACGCCGAGGTAACGCCCACCCGCGGTCGCGTGCACCGGCGCACCGTGCTGCACCCTCCGCGCACGCCGCCCGTGGCCCGGGAGAGGACGCTCTCCGAGACATCGAGTCTCTTGTCCCCCTTCAGGAACCGCAGCTGGACGCCCCAGCGTGTGAAACCGCACCGACCGAGTTACCACTCAAGTGCCCGCAAGCTGGGCGTTCGCCGTGCGTTCCGGAAGCGGATTGGCCAGCGGTGACGGATCTGAGCAAGGCTCCGACTACCACCCGAGGGGACCATGGCCCCAGTCCGGATGTGCGCCAGGCCGCTTCGTCACATCGTCGGTTCAGTGGACAAACCAGGGGCAAATAGCCCTCTTGAGTACAAGGTGATCATGACCAGCATGACTAGTCCCGCCACTACAGCCACCGCTTCGGCTGCATGCGCGACGCCCATGGCGCCTGCCCCGAGGCCCGCAACGCCAAGGACCGACACAAGACCGCCCAGCCAGAAGAACATCCGCTCGCCGAATGCCCAGGCAAACGGGATGAAGTGCAACCCGACGACGGCGGCGATCAAGGCGGGCCTCAAGTCGCCGTCACCTGCTGCGGTCAGGGCGCGCGACCCGAGGTTGATGAGGGCGAGTTCAGCAGCGACGCAGGCGCCATAGGTCGCCAAGGCGAGCGGGCTCGGGCGAACCATCGGGCCCAGCGATACGGGCCATACGTAGTGGGCCGACAACGCAGCCAGGACCAACACCAGCCCGGCCACCCAGGCGAAGGCGGAAATGGCGGCCCCGAGCACGGAGGAGTAGCTACCAATGAACGTGGCCCCGCCGATCAGGCCGATCAGGCTGCCCCAACGCCGCTGGTCGACCAACGGAGGCGGCTCGCCCACCTCGGGGCCATAGCGTCGGGTCGCTGCCGATCTGGTGGACTGATTCGGTGACGTGGGTCCTGCCATGGGGGCTCCGTTCCTTGTGAGAGCACTCGGGCGTGGCTGCCTGTTGAGGCTAACATGATTCGATATAGTCAACGATACTCAATATTGTCTACTCAATGTTGGAGGTGTGACAATGGTTGCTTCTGAGGGCGCCGCGGGCCGGACGAC
>JACMPC010000016.1 GCA_014377705.1 Dermatophilaceae bacterium | reverse complement strand
GCTTGACATCCAAGCATCCATGGGATGTCTGTCACGTCCGGCTATCTTCGCCTCGTACATCAGGGCGTCAGCGGCCCTCATTGCCACCTGGCCCGCCTGCTCGGACTGGCTGTCGGACTCCACCACGGCGCTCACCCCCGCCCTGAAGGTAGTCGGCACAATGAAGGAGAGCAACCAGACTTGGGCAACCGGTGCAGTGCGGCGCAGGCATCCTCAACGTCCGTGGCGGGGAACAACACCACGGACTCCTCGCTGGCCGTATGGCCCCACGATGTCCCGGTCACGGACCGAGCCGCGCAGGTGCGCAGCAAAGTTTGGCAGAGCCTTGCCGCCTGCGCACCCAGGTACAGACGAAACCGCGAGAACAGACGCCGACCTATGTGTCTGGGCACGGTAACCGTACCGAACGCAGGGTCCCGTCGATCGGACTCGCACCTTGATGGTGAGGGCGCCGACCCAGGCCAACACGCCGGCGATGACCGCGAAGCCGTCACGCATGAACCACCTGCAGACGCCAGAAGGCCTGACCGGATGGTTTCGGTCAGGCCTTCTGGATGGTGTTGGTCAATCAGTCGCGCGAGCCACGGTATCCGCGCGGTCCGTCGTTGCTGCGACGCGGACCGGCGCTGTGGCCACCTCGACCGCCACCACCGAAGGGACGACGGTTCGGACGCTGCGGTGCCTCGAGCAGACGCCGCGACTGGCTGGCCGGGATCGGCACACCACTGGGCGGGCAGGCACCCGTCGACGCCAGCATCGGGTCACCGGGGACTGCCCGGACGGCCATGGTGTCCACGCCGGCCTCGCGCGCCATTCGCTCCATGCCCTTGCGTTGGTGCGGGAGAGCCAGGGTGATGACCGAGCCCTTCTCGCCCGCCCGAGCCGTGCGGCCCGAACGGTGAAGGTAGTCCTTGTGGTCGGCCGGCGGGTCGGCCTGCAGCACGACACCGATGTCATCCACGTGGATACCGCGGGCTGCCACGTCGGTGGCGACCAGAACCGGCAGGCTGCCGTCCTTGAACGCGCTGAGCACACGGTTGCGCGCGCCCTGGGCAAGCCCACCGTGCAGCGAGGCAGCGAAGACTCCCTGCTCACGGAGCTGCTCGGCCACACGGTCAGCGCCGAGTTTGGTCCGCACGAAGACGAGGGTGCGACCCGAGCGGTTCGCGACCTCAGCGGTGATCAGCTTCTTGTGCTGCGGGTCGATGAGCAGGATGTGGTGGTCCATCGTGGTGACGCTGGCCGTCACGTCATCCGTGGAGTGCACGACGGCATCGGTGAGGTACTTCTTGACGACCCCGTCGACGCCGCGGTCGAGGGTGGCGGAGAAGAGCAGTCGCTGACCGCCCTCGGGAAGACCGTCGAGGATGGAGGTGATCTCCGGCAGGAAGCCCATGTCGGCCATGTGATCTGCCTCGTCGAGGATCATGATCGCGATGTCGGTGAGCTGGACCGCCCCGCGCTCGATAAGGTCCTTGAGCCGGCCCGGTGTGGCGATCAGGAGGTCGACGCCGCGATCCAGGGCCATCAGCTGCGGCGGGTACGGCATACCGCCCGCCACCAGCTTGTGACGCAGGCCCATGACATGCACGAACGGCTCGAGAGCATCGCTGATCTGCATTGCCAGCTCACGGGTCGGAGTCAGGATCAGCGCGCGCGGGCGACGGGCCAGAGCCCGGTCACCGGCGGCGAGCCGGGTCAGGGTGGGAAGACCGAAGGCGAAGGTCTTGCCCGAGCCGGTCTGGCCACGACCGAGAACGTCCCGACCGGTCAGGGCGTCCGGGATGGTCGCCGTCTGGATCGGAAAGGGCTCGGTGATGCCCTCGCGAGCGAGGCGCTCGACGAGCGGGGCCGGCAGACCGAGGGCAGCGAAGCCGTTGTCCTCGGCAACGGTCACCGGAGTGGTGTCGATGACCCGCGCAGGGACGTGCTTCTCATAGGTACGGGCCGGACGATCGGTGCGCTTGCCATAGCTCTCATCACGCTTGAAGTCCGAACGCGGCGCACCCGGCTCGCGCTTCTCGTACGTGCGGGCGGGTCGGTCGCTGCCGTTCGTGCGAGCAGGACGGTCATTGCCATAGGTACGGGCCGGACGGTCGCTGCTGTACGAGCGAGGCGCACGGTCGTCGCGGCCGTCATTGGAACGAGCCGGACGGTCGCTGCTGTACGAGCGAGGCGCACGGTCGT
>JACMPC010000151.1 GCA_014377705.1 Dermatophilaceae bacterium | reverse complement strand
GGGCCCCCCGGGCTGATGAGGGGGGAGATCTCCGGCCGGGAGGCCCCCATCCCCCCCTCCGCCGGGGGGGCGGAGGCGAACGCGGGGGCCAACGCCACGGAGTCCGGCCTGGTGGCCTTTGTCTCCCCCCGCGACCTGCCGGGGACGCTGCGGGTCGGTGAGGCGCTGGAGTTCGGGATGGTCGGCATCAACCAGGGCATCGTGTCCAACCCGGCAGCGCCGTTCGGCGGGGTCAAGCACTCCGGATTCGGCCGCGAGGGTGGCTTCGAGGGCATCGAGGAGTACCTGGAAGTCAAGTACCTGGGCATAGCCCCCTAGCCCAAATCCGCAAACCTAGGGACGGTGCGGCTGCAAAGACCGCAAACCTAGGGACGGTGCTGCTGGTTCGTCTCGCCGAAGCTCGGGATAGTGCTGCTGGTATACGTCCGCAAACCGAGGGTCCGTTCGGTCCCACGCCCGTCCTGAGGCATCGATGGCTAGTGTCGTCCTCACGCATCGTTCGATCTTGGAGGAAGAATGTCCGGCAATTCCGCAGGCCCGGGTGCTGCTGTCATCGTTGGTGGCAACCGCATCCCCTTTGCCCGTGCCAACGGGGCGTACGCCCGGGCGTCCAACCAGGACATGATGATCGCGGCACTGGACGGGCTCGTGGCCAGGTTCGGGATGTCCGGAGAGTCCGTGGGTGAGGTCGCCGCCGGCGCGGTGCTCAAGCACAGCCGCGACTTCAACCTGACCCGGGAGAGCGTCCTGGGCTCTCGGCTCTCGCACACCACCCCCGCGTACGACGTGCAGCAGGCGTGCGGCACCGGCCTTGAGGCCGTAGTCCTGGTTGCCAACAAGATCGCCCTCGGCCAGATCGACTCCGGGATCGCCGGTGGCGTCGACAGCGCCAGCGACGCGCCCATCGCGGTGAGCGACGGCCTGCGCCACACGTTGCTCGCGTCCAACCGGGCCAGGACCCCCATGGATCGGGCCAGGGCGTTGACCGGGTTTCGGCCCGGGCACCTCGTGCCTGAGATCCCCCGCAACTCCGAGCCGCGCACCGGCCTGTCGATGGGTGAGCACCAGGCCATCACCACGGCGCAGTGGCAGGTCAGCCGTGAGTCCCAGGACGTGCTGGCCGCCGCGAGCCACCACAACCTGGCCGCAGCCTACGACCGTGGCTTCTTCGACGACCTGGTGACGCCCTACCTCGGGCTGGTCCGGGACCAGAATCTGCGCGCGGACACCTCCGTCGGCAAGCTCGCGCTCCTCACGCCGGTGTTCGGCAGGGGTGACGACGCAACCATGACGGCCGGCAACTCCACCCCGCTGACCGATGGGGCCTCGGCGGTGCTGCTCGCGTCGCCGGAGTGGGCGGCCGAGCGCCAGCTGCCCGCACTGGCCCGCGTCGTGGACGCCGAGACCGCGGCCGTGGACTACGTCAACGGTGATGAAGGCCTGCTGATGGCCCCCGCATATGCCGTGTCGCGCCTTCTCGCCCGGAACGGACTGTCCCTGCAGGACTTTGACTACTACGAGATCCACGAGGCCTTCGCCTCGACGGTCCTGGTCACCCTGGCCGCCTGGCAGAGTGAGAAGTTCTGCCACGACCGCCTGGGCCTGGATGCCCCGCTCGGTGCGATCGACCGGAGCAAGCTCAACGTCAACGGCTCCTCGCTCGCGGCCGGCCACCCGTTCGCCGCAACAGGTGGGCGCATCGTCGCCTCCCTGGCAAAACAGCTGTCCGTGAAGGGCTCCGGGCGGGGCCTGATCTCCATCTGTGCTGCGGGCGGTCAGGGTGTCGTCGCGATCCTCGAGGCGCTCTGAGATGCGTGACAGGTACAGCGACCTGGTCAACAGCCGCTCGGGCAAGACGGTCGCGGGCATGCTCGGCCTTCCAAGACCGGCGAAGCTGCGCCGATATGTCCCGGGGCAGCCTCTGCTGGTCGGCGCGGCAGTCGTCAAGGGTGTGGCGGGCGCGCCGCTGCTGCCGGAGATCCGGCAGGTCCTGGCTTCCATGGCCGTGCCTGATGTCTCAGATGCCGCGACTCCCGATGTCGCGACCCCCGACGTCGCAACCCAGGATGTCGTGGCTGCGCAGGCCAGCCCGTCACCAGCGGGACCGTCACTGTCCCGCCCGTCGCCGTCCGGCTCAGCCCCTCGGCTCGGCGCGGTCGTGATCGACGCCAGCGCGGCCCGTGTCATCGAGGACCTGGAGTCCCTGCGGGCCGCTCTGGCGCCCTGCCTGCGCCGGCTCAGCCCCTGTGCCCGGATCGTCCTGGTCGGCACACCACCGGAGTCGCTGGCGGACCCGACGGCCGCGGCAACCCAGCGCGCACTCGATGGCATCATCCGCAGCGTCGCCAAGGAGCTTCGCGGGGGCGCGACGGCCAACCTGATCTACGCCGGTCAGGGTCCGGGCGCAGCGCTGGAGTCACCACTGCGGTTCCTGCTCTCGGCGCGGTCGGCCTACGTCGACGGTCAGGTGGTTCGGGTGGCCCCGGCCGACGTCAGGGCGCCCACCGACTGGAGCCGGCCGTTCGCGGGGCAGGTTGTCGTGGTCACCGGCGCGGCCCGGGGCATCGGCGCGTCGATCGTCGAGATCTTTGCCCGTGATGGTGCCCATGTCATCTGCCTGGATGTCCCCGCGGCTGGTGAGGCCCTGGCCAGGGTCGCCAACCGTGTTGCCGGCACAGCGCTCCAGGTCGACATCACCGCGGCGGATGCCGGTCAGCGGATCGCCGCCCACGTGGCGCAGCGCCACGACGGGAGGCTCGACATCATGGTGCACAACGCGGGCATCACCCGGGACAAGCTGTTAGTCAACACCGATGCCGAATGGTGGGGCAGTGTGCTGGGCATCAACCTCGGCGCACAGCTGCGGCTGAACGAGGTGCTGCTTGACCCGGAGCTCAGGGGTGGCCTGGCCGAGGGCGGTCGCATCGTCTCGGTATCGTCGCTCAGTGGCATTGCGGGCAACCGGGGCCAGGCCAGCTACGCAGCGAGCAAGGCCGGGGTCATCGGCATGGTGCAGGCCCTCGCGGCGCAGGTCGCCGATCGTGGCATCACCGTCAACGCCGTGGCACCCGGCTTCATCGAGACCGAGATGACAGCGCGCATCCCGCTGGCCACCCGTGAGCTCGGTCGCCGGATCAACAGTCTTGGCCAGGGCGGCCAGCCGGTCGACGTCGCCGAGACCATCGCCTGGCTCGCCCAGGGCGCCAGTGCCGGTGTGACCGGCCAGGTGGTCCGGGTCTGCGGCCAGAGCCTGCTGGGAGCCTGACCATGGCAGACTCCCTGGGCGGCGCCCCAGAGGTGAACAGCCCAGCGGCGCGCCCCTCGGCTGACCCAGACGCAAACGCAAACAGAAACGCAAATAGAAACGCAAACGCAGACGGAGTCGCAGGCTCGGAGGTCGGGACCGGGCCCACGATCATCACCCTGGACGCCCTTCCCAACCTTGGAGTCCTCTTCGCCCGGGCAGCCGCGACCTCCATCGGTCGTGGTGGCGCCCTGGGTGACGTCGAGGTGCGCCGTCCGGACGTACGGGTCGAGCGGACCCGGCTGGCGGCATACGACAAAGTCTGCGGCTTCGCGCTTCGCG
Organism: Dermatophilaceae bacterium; assembly: GCA_014377705.1. Taxonomy (GTDB): domain Bacteria; phylum Actinomycetota; class Actinomycetes; order Actinomycetales; family Dermatophilaceae; genus UBA4719. The sequence goes on along the minus strand of JACMPC010000151.1, from coordinate 14,992 downwards.
ACGAGCTGCCGGCGACCTATCTGCACGTTCTCATCTTCCCGCTGCAGGTGGTGCTGATGGTCGACCGCCGCTTCCCGCTGGGACTGCCAGGCCTCGTCCACGTCCGCAACCGGATTGTCGCCCACCGGCCGGTTGATGCCGACGAGGTCCTCAGCCTGAGCTCGAGCGCCCGGGCCCTGCGTCCGCATCCCAAGGGATCGCAGGTCGATCTGGTGGGTGAGGTCCGGGTCGGCGAGGAACTTGTGTGGGAGGGCATCAGCACCTATCTCGCCCGGGGTGCCTCGGCGCCTGGTGAGGTTGGGCCCGAAACGCACCCAGGTGTGGAGCTGGCGGCCGACGCCATCCCCACCGCGGTCTGGCACGTTCCCGCCGACATGGGGCGGCGTTACGCCTCGGTCAGTGGCGACGTGAACCCGATGCACCTGAGCTCCCTGGTCGCGAAGGCCTTTGGCTTCCCGCGCGCCCTGGTCCACGGCATGTGGACAAAGGCTCATGCGTTGGCGGCGCTCGAGCCGCGACTTCCGGCGGCCTATGTCGTGGACGTGGCTTTCAGCCAGCCCCTGCTATTGCCGGCAATCACGAATCTCGTTGTGTTGCAACGGGATCAGGGATGGGACTTCGTTGTTCGTCCCGCCCGGGCTGCCGGGGATCATCTCCGTGGCACCGTTCGCGCGATCTGAGCTCACCAACACAGGGACACCGTGCGGCCAGATCAGTCGGACGAGCCCAAAGCGAGCTGAAGTACGTCCTCTGAAGACGTCTATCTGCAAAGGGCCCACAACGTGATTTGCGTGCTAGCCTCAGGAACGGTTGCAGTTGCAGTTCCTCGCAGATCGAAGAAGTGCCCGCTCACCAGCGGGCTTTTTTCATAACAACGGGCATGTCCCGCTAGTTGTGGGGGTAGGGCGGCAGCCTGGGGTTCACGAAGTGTGAATTCCAATGGCTATCAAAGAAAGAGTTATCCCCATGGCACAAGGCACCGTTAAGTGGTTCAACGCTGAAAAGGGCTTCGGATTCATCGCCCAGGATGGCGGCGGCCCGGACGTGTTCGTTCACTACTCCGCCATCGAAACGAGTGGCTACCGGTCACTCGATGAGGCACAGCGCGTCGAGTTCGAGGTCACCCAGGGTCCGAAGGGCCCCCAGGCCGAGAAAGTTCAGGCGCTCTGACCAGAGGTTCTGAGCTCACGCGGTGAGCTACGACTGACACGTCGTCGTACAAAGCCCCCGGCTTCGGCCGGGGGCTTCGTCGTCCGCAAACCTAGGGACCGTGCGGTCTAAACGACCGCAAACCTAGGGACCGTGCGGTCTAAACCACCGCAAACCTAGGGGCGGTGCGCATGGACCGACCGCACACCTGGGGAGGAAGCGGTCCAACTTGGCGGGTTGTTGGGCGCACGGTCCCTAGGTTTGGCGGGTTGTTGGACGCACGGTCCCTAGGTTTGTCAGAGCTTGGAGAGGAAGGTCTTGGCTAGGGGGGCGGCCACGCTGGCACCGCTCTTGCCTTCTTCCACCAGCACGGCGAACGCTACGTTGCCCTGCCAGCCGACAAACCACGCGCGGGTGGCTGGCGGGTTGGCGTTGCCGAACTCTGCGGTGCCGGTCTTGCCGAACACGCCGGGGACCGAACCGAGGGCCGCAGTCGCGGTGCCCTTGGTCACGACCAGACGCATGAGGCCGCGAAGCTCGGTGGCAGCTCTGGCGTTCAACGGTTTCGGTGTGCGGTCGGCCCCGGCAACAGCGGGTGTGCGGGTCAGCGCGGGCTCGATGTAGGTTCCGCGCGCCACCGACCCGGCCATGACCGCCAGAGCTGCCGGCGAGACCGAGGTCCTGCCCTGGCCGAAGGCGCTGGTGGCCTTCTCCACCTTGGATGTGGCCACCGGCACATTGCCGCCGAACGTCCCCGCGACGCCGAGGTGGCTGCCCCAGCCCGCACCGATGCCCAGCGCCTTCGCGGCCGCCTGCACGTCGGAGTTCCCCATCTTGGCGGCGAGACCCACGAACGCGGTGTTGCATGAGTGGGCAAAGTCCACCGAGAACGGCACCGCCCCCAGGGTCTCGTGCTCGTAGTTTCTCATCGTGGTGCCCTCGACCACCAAGCTCGGGGGACAGTTCACCGTCGTCGCCGGCGACAGGCCCTTGGACAGCAACGAGTATGTCGTGGCGACCTTGAGCGTCGACCCCGGCGCGTAGGCGCTTTGCAGCGCGCGGTTCATGCCGAAGGCCGGGGAGTTGGCGACGGCGAGCAGGTCGCCGGTGGTGACGTCTACGGCCACCAAAGCCGAGGGGACCGCGCCGGTGCTGGCAAGGGCTGCCTCGGCTGCGCTCTGGACCTTGGGGTCCAGAGTCAGCGTCATCGGTGTGCCGGCGACGGCGGGCTTCTCAAACAGCGGCGTGGCCGGTTTGTCGCTGGCGGTCACCTTGATCCCGGGAGTGCCACCGAGCTGCTTGTCGTACTGACCCTGCAGGCCGCTGAGACCGGCGTAGTCACCGGCGACGTACCGGCCCCCGCTCTTCTTGACGATCTCGCCGGTCACCGGCCCGAAGGAGCCCAGCAGTGGTCGGGCGAACGTGGTCGAGATGGCCAGCGGCTGCTGGCGCGACGGGTAGACCACCCCGACCAGGGCATCCAGCTCCGCTCGCTTGACCTCGAAGTCGTCCTTTCGCAAGGAGATGACGGGGATCGCCGCGTTTGAACCGGCAGCCTTCGCAGCGTTGAACTTGGACACCAGCGGGCCGGCAGGCTCCCCGACCAGGCTAGCCAGCGCAGCGACTGTCGCGGCGGACGCTCGTGCCGGGTCGATCGTCACGTCGTGCACGGTGCTGACCGACAGGATCGGCGCGCCCTTGCGGTCCAGGACGTCCCCGCGCTTGCCCCACGTCCGCGCGGCGACCAGCGTGGCCTTGGCGCTCACGCCCGGTGCCCACATGGAGGCGCCGTCCTTTGCGACGACGGCCCAGGCACCCTTGTCGTTGCGCGCAAGGTTGATCGGCATCGGGTAGGTCCAGGTCAGACCGTCGGCCACCGTCCACGCCACGGACAGCTTGCCGGTGGCCTTGTCGCCGTCACGGCTCAGCGAGGTGACTGCCACCTTGACGGGGGCCTTGCCCAGCCCGGCGGTGGTGGTCTTGAAGCTCGCGGCGACCTGGTCCGCGGTCCGGCCGGCATACGGGAGAGCTTTGACATCCCGGCCCGACCAGGCGCTGGCGAACCGGTCGGCGGTGGCCTGGGCTGCCGCGTCGAGGCGGGCCTGCTCACGGTGCTGGAGGTACACGAATCCCCCGGTGACCGCGGATACTGCGACCACCCCCACGAAAACCGAGGTGATGACGATGCGTCTGCTCATACCTCCTATCCAATCTCACCGCCCAAATTGCGAAGCATCTGGCCTGGACTCTCCCGTTCGCCGGGTTTGCATGGAAGAGTCTTGCCATGAAGAGCACCATGCAAGAATCGCCCCTGCTCATCTCGCGGATCCTTCAGGCCGGCACCCAGCTGCACGCCGAACAGGAAGTGGTCACCTGGACGGCGGAAGGGGCCAGGCGGACCTCCTTCGCCGAGGTGGGCACCCAGGCCGCCCAGCTCGCCAATGCCCTGCGTGGCCTGGGTATCGACGGCGACCAGCGCGTCGCCACCTTCATGTGGAACAACGCCGAGCACCTCGTGGCCTACCTCGCCGTGCCGTCGATGGGCGCCGTGCTGCACGCGCTCAACATCCGGCTCTTCCCCGAACAGATCATCTACGTCACCAGCCATGCCCAGAACACCGTCGTCATCGTGGACAACAGCCTGGCCGAGCCGTTCAGCAGGCTGCTGCCGCATCTGGTGACCCTGCGTCACGTCATCGTCAACGGCCCCATCCCGCCGGAGGTCAGGGCTGCGCTCGAGGCAGCACCGCAGATAGAGGCCGTCCACGACTGGGACACCCTGCTCGGCGCCCAGCCGACGACGTTCGACTGGCCGTTGCTGGACGAGCGCGACGCCTCCTCGATGTGCTACACCTCGGGCACGACCGGCAACCCCAAGGGGGTCGTGTACTCCCACCGGTCCAACTACCTGCACACGATGCAGGTGACCATGGGCATGGGCTTCAACCAGGGCGACCGGCTGCTGGCCGTGGTCCCCATGTTCCACGCCAACGCCTGGGGCCTGCCGTATGCCGCGCTGATGGTGGGCGCGTCGCTGATCATGCCTGACCGGTTCCTGCAGGCAGAGCCGCTGGCAAAGATGATCGAGGCCGAGAAGATCACCGGCGGTGCCGCCGTCCCCACCATCTGGACCGACCTACTGCGCTACCTGGACGAGCATCCGACAGACACCTCGACCCTGCGCAGGGTGGTCGTCGGGGGGTCCGCCTGTCCGCCGTCGCTGATGAGGGCCTATCAGGATCGGCACGACATCGAGGTGATCCACGCCTGGGGCATGACCGAGATGTCGCCGCTGGGCTCTACCGCTGTGGCACCGCTTGAGGCGACCGGCGACCGGCACTGGTTCTACCGGGAGACGCAGGGCCGGATCGCCTCAACTCTCGAGGCGCGACTGGTCGGCCCGGACGGCGCCGAGGTGCCCAACGATGGTGAGAGCGTCGGAGAGCTCGAGGTCCGCGGCCCGTGGATCACCGGCAGCTACTACGACAACGGGAGCAACTCGGAGGCCGAGAGGGCCGACGCCGCCTCGAAGTTCGATGACGGGTGGTTGCGGACCGGCGACGTGGGATCCCTGACAGCCAACGGGTTCCTGCGGCTCACCGACCGCGCCAAGGACGTGATCAAGTCCGGCGGCGAGTGGATCTCCTCCGTGGATCTCGAGAACGCGCTGATGGCGCACCCGGACGTACTGGAGGCCTCCGTGGTCGGCGTACCGGACGAGAGATGGGGTGAGCGGCCGTTGGCCACGGTGGTCCGCGCCACCGACTCCCTCGTCGACGCGGCCGAGCTCAAGGAGTTCCTGAGCGGCAAGATCGTGGGCTGGCAGGTGCCGGAGCGCTGGGCTTTCATCGACGAGGTCCCCAAGACCAGCGTGGGCAAGTTCGACAAGAAGGTGCTGCGCAAGCGGTATGCCGAGGGCGAGCTGAAGGTGGAGGTCCTCGACTGACCTGACTGACTGGCAAGCTGTGACAGGAGGGGCGGCGGACTGCTCCTGTCGGGCACTCTGGCACCCCCCGGCATACTACTGACTGACACCTGCACCTGCGGGCCTCCACTGGGGCGCGCGAGCTTCCCGGCTGAGCCGTGGCGCGAGGTGGACAGGACGGCAGGGTGAAGGCGTGGCGGAGTCCCGCTCGGGCGGTCGACGGCCCGTCGGTGACTCCGAGTTCGGCAGCCGGTCGGACGCCACGAGGCGCAACGGGAGACAGGCCTACCGCAGGGCTCATCGCCATCCCTGGGTGCGCCGCGGCTCGATCGTAGCGGCCGCGGGGCTGGCATCGCTGCTGGTCCTGGGCGTGATGGGCTACCTCAAGCTCAACAGCAACATCACCAGGCTCGATATCACCAAGATTCTGGGCAAGCGCCCGGGCAACGGCGCCAGAGCCGACAGCGTCACCAACCTCAAGCCGCTCAACATCCTGGTGATGGGCTCGGACAGCCGCGAGCTGGGCACGACCAGGTTCGGCACGACTCCGGGAGGGGGGTCGGACACCATGCTGGTCCTGCACCTGTCCGGCGACCGAAAGTCCGCGGTGGTGGTCAGCATCCCCCGTGACTCGATGACCAAGGCGCCGCGCGACTGCAAGGACCCGAACAGCACGGTTGCCGGCGGCCCGCTGCGGATGTGGAACGCCAACTTCAACGTGGGCGGCCCGGCGTGCGTCATCCGCACCCTCGAGTGGAACACCGGCATCTTCGTCGACCACTTCATGGTGGTGGACTTCCTGGGCTTCCAGTCGATGGTCGAGGCGCTGGGCTCGGTCGAGTTCTGCGTGCCCACCGCGGTCGACGACCCCAAGAGCCATCTGAAGCTGCCGGCCGGACGGAGCCGGGTCAGAGGCGATCAGGCGCTGGCTTTCGTCCGGGTGGGCAAGAACATTGGCGCCGACGGCTCTGACCTCGGCCGGATCAACCGGCAGCAGGCGTTCCTGGCGGCGATGGTGCAGGAGGCCACCAGCAGCAAGCTTCTCCTGAGGCCGGACAAGCTCGTCCGGTTCCTCATCGCGGCGACCAGCTCGCTGACCCTCGACAAGGAGCTGGGTACGAACGCGATGCGTGAGGTGGCCCAGAGCGCGGTCGGCCTGAAGACGTCGCAGGTCAAGTTCGTGACGGTGCCGAACGAGCCCTGGTCGCATGACCACAACCGGGTGCAGCGGACTTCGGCCGCGGACGCGCTGTGGAAGTCGATCCGGGACGACGCACCGTTGCCCGGCAGCATGCCGCCGGCAGGCCCCAGGCCGGGGCCGGCGCCCACTGATGCTCCCGCACTGACGGTCAGGCCGGACCGGACACCGTGCGGATCAGCAATGCCTCGGGCGTTAACGGCCTCGCCCGGCGGGCCGCCGAGGGCCTGCGCCTCCAGGGGTTCCAGGTCAGTGACATGTCGACCGACACGGACCTGCTCAAGCAGGGCGTCGCTGTCAGCCACCGGAGCAGGTATCTGGAGCAGGCGCGCACGGTCGCGGCGGCCTTCCCCGGGGCCAGGCTGGTGGTGGACGAGACCGTCGGAAGCGAGATCCGGGTCACCCCGGGCTCTGGCAGCGCGCAGGTCGTGCAGGTGCCCAACAGGGTCGGAACCACCCCCCTGCCGACCCCCAGGGCCGGCGCGTCCACCCCGTCCCCGGCCGTGACGATCAAGGCTCGCTCGGCTGACAGCAACGTCTGCGCGCCGTGAGCGGGGCCTGAGCGCTCTATTTTTGACACCAGGACAGGAATCACCGGCATACTGTTATCCAATACGCTACCTGCGGGCTACCCATTGGGCGCGCGAATTTTCCCCGGCTGAGCCGTTGCGCGAGATAGATATGACCGAAAGGTGAAGAGTGGTGGAGCCGGGATCGGGTGATGAGCGGACCGACCCTGACGAAGGGTCGCCCCTCCAGCCAGACCCCTCGAGGCGCGAGGTGCAGCAGGCCCATCGACAGTCGCACCGTCATCCCTGGCTGCGCAGAGGCTCAGTAGTGCTGGCTGGTGTCCTGTCTCTGCTCCTGGTCGTGGGCGTCCTGAGCTACCTCAAGCTCAACGGCAACATCACCAGGCTCGACCTCACCAAGGCGCTGGGCAAGCGCCCGGCCAACAGCGTCAGCGCTGACAAGGTCACCAACCTCAGGCCGCTGAACATCCTCGTGATGGGCTCGGACACCCGTGACCTGGGCACCAATGAGTTCGGGCAGGCCAAGACCCTCGCGGGCCAACGCTCGGACACGACGCTGCTCGTGCACCTGTCGGGCGACCGGAAGTCTGCTGTGGCGGTGAGCATCCCGCGTGACTCGATGACCAAGGCGCCACGCGACTGCAAGAACCCGAACAGCAAGGTGGCGGACGGTCCGGTCCGTCAGTGGAACGCCAACTTCTCCCTCGGTGGCCCGGCCTGCCTGATCCGCACGGTCGAGGGGAACACCGGCATCTTCATCGACCATTTCATGGTCCTCAACTTCCTGGGCTTCCAGTCGATGGTCGATGCCCTGGGTTCGGTCGAGGTCTGTGTGCCCACCGCCGTCAACGACTCCAAGAGCAAGCTGAAGCTGCCGGCCGGGCGCAGCCGGGTCACAGGCTCGCAGGCTCTGGCCTTCGTCCGGGTGCGTCACAACATCGGCAACGACGCGTCGGACCTGGGCCGGATCAACCGGCAGCAGGCGTTCCTGTCGGCGATGGTCCAGGAGGCCACCAGCAAGGGGCTCCTGCTGCGGCCGGACAAGCTCTTCAGGTTCCTCGACGCCGCGACCAAGTCCCTGACCACCGATAACCAGCTGAACCTGAACGCGATGCGTGAGGTGGCCCAGAGCGTGGTCGGGCTGAAGACCTCGCAGGTCAAGTTCGTGACCGTGCCGATCGAGGACTACCCCCCGGACAAGAACCGGGTGCAGTGGTCGTCGTCGGCGGATGCCCTGTGGAAATCGATTCGTGCTGACGCTCCGCTGCCAGGCAGCAAGCCCGCGCCAACGCCCAAGCCGGCGGGCACGGCGACGGTGGTGCCGGTGCTGACCATCAAGCCGGACAAGATCACCGTGCGGATCAGCAATGCCTCCGGTGTCACAGGTCGCGCCCGGCAGGCAGCCGAGGACCTGCGTATCCAGGGCTTCCGCATCATCGCCGCCACGACCGGCACCGACCTCAGGAACGGCGTTACCGTCGGCTACGCGAGCCCCAACTTCCAGGAGGCACGCACGGTCGCCGCGGCCTTCCCGGGGGCCATTCTCGTCAAGGACGAGACGGCCGGCAACGACATCCAGGTCACCTTGGGCACCGGCAGCCCGTACGTCGTCCAGGTGCCCAACAGGGTCGGAACCACCCCGCTGCCCACCCGCCCGGCCACCGACGCCCCCACCCCGTCCTCGACCGTGACGATCAAGGCCCGCTCGGCTGACAGCAACATCTGCTCACCGTGAGCCCCGCCTGGGAAGCGGCGATCCAGCCGGCTGTTTTGTGAACCGGCCCCCTCGCCGGTAGCCTGTGCAGGCTCCCGAACTGGCTGCCGCATGCGGTGGCCGACGAGGTGGCATGGAGGCGTCGCCTAGCCCGGTTTATGGCGCCCGCCTGCTAAGCGGGTTTGGGTTAATCCCCATCGCGAGTTCAAATCTCGCCGCCTCCGCCAACGTGATGGCCCCCCGGCTCCGGCCGGGGGGCCTTCCATACGTCCGGAGCCCATCAGGGCACTCATCGCCGGCGACGCGTCATCCGGTCGGGAGTCTTCACGCGCTCGTCGCCGGCGACGCGTCATCTAGCCGGAGCCGGTCGTGCCGGACTAGGTTGTCGGGCATGGACTTTGGATACAGCCCGGCTGTCGATCAGTGGCGCCTGCGCGTTCAGGCTTTCCTCTCCGAGGTCATCTACCCGGCCGAGCCGGCCTTCCGCGAACAGGTCGCGGGGCAGACCCTGACCAATCCCTGGGGCCGCCCGCCGATCATGGAGGACCTGAAGGTCCAGGCTCGTGAACGTGGGCTGTGGAACCTTTTCCTGCCAGGCACCGAGCACGGAGCCGGTCTGACCAACCTGGAGTATGCCCCGCTGGCCGAGCTCTCCGGCCGGTCCCCGATGCTGGCGCCGGAGGCGATGAACTGCGCGGCGCCGGACACCGGGAACATGGAGGTCTTTGCGCACTTCGGCAGCCCTGCCCTCCAGGCGATCTGGCTGAAGCCGCTGCTGGACGGGAGTATCCGGTCCGCGTACTCGATGACCGAGCCCGAGGTCGCCTCCTCGGACGCCAACAACATCGCCACCCGGATCGAGCTGGACGAAGCCGCCGGCGAGCTGGTGGTGACCGGCCGCAAGTGGTGGTCCAGCGGCGCCATGGCGCCGGAGTGCAAGGTGGCCGTCGTCATGGGTCTGAGCGCCCCGGACGGAGAGCGGCACCAGCGCCACTCGATGGTGGCCGTCCCGCTGGACACCCCGGGGGTTCAGGTGGAGCGGTCCACCCACGTCTTGGGCTTCACCGACGGTCCGCACGGCGGTCACGCCGAGATCCTGTATGACGGCGTGCGGGTCCCGCGCGAGAACCTGCTGGGCGAGTGGAACGGTGGGTTCGCCATCGGCCAGGCCCGGCTGGGGCCCGGCCGGATACACCACTGCATGCGTGCGATCGGGATGGCGGAGCGCGCTTACGACCTGATGTGCGTGCGGGTGCAGGAGCGGGTCGCTTTCGGCAAGCCCCTGGCCGCGCAGGGGGTGGTGCAGGAGTGGATCGCGGAGAGCAGGATCCGGATCGAACAGGCCCGGCTGCTGGTCCTGAAGGCCGCCTGGCTGATGGACACGGTGGGCAACCGCGGCGCCGCCGTGGAGATCTCGGCGATCAAGGTCGCCGTCCCGGAGATGGCCACCTGGGTCATCGACCGCGCTATGCAGGCGCACGGCGGCATGGGGGTTTGCCAGGACACGCCGCTGCCCGAGCTGTACGCCCACGCCCGCATGCTGCACCTGGCCGACGGCCCCGACGAGGTCCACAAGATGGCCCTCGCCCGTCGCGAGCTCAAGCGTTATTCACGAAGCTGATACCTGTTCACTGAGGCCGGCTGGCCCTCACAGTTGTGAGGTCAGGTGTTCACGTCGAGAGGGTCGCGATGCAGTTCAGGTCGCAAACCTCGGGACCGTGCGGCAGTTCAGGTTGCAAACCTCGGGACCGTGCGGCTGCCCAGGTCGCAAACTGTAGGGCAGCGTCCCAGCGATCGGCCCCCGCAGCCTTGCTACGGGGGCCGTTCGTCATTCGGGAGTGCGCGCCGTGCTGGGTTCGTGCCCAACCCAAGGGCATGGTCCTTCGGTTGTGCGCGGTGCAGGTGCCCGGTCCCTCGGGTTGTTGGCGGGTTTACTTCAGGCCGAGGCGGGTTTCGAGTGCGTCGAGCTCCGTCTGAAGCGTCGCAGGCAGGGTGTCGCCGAACTTGTGGAACCACGCCTGGATCTGGGTGACCTCGGTCTCCCACTCCTGCGGGGAGACGTGCAGCGCAGCCCTGACCTGCTCCGGCGTCATGTCCAGGCCGTCGAGATCGAGAGACTCGGTCGTCGGGACATAGCCGATGGGGGTCTCGTGGGCCGTGGCTCGGCCCTCTATGCGCTCGACGACCCATTTGAGCACGCGGGAGTTCTCGCCGAAGCCCGGCCACAGGAACGAACCGTCGTGGTCGCGGCGGAACCAGTTGACGTAGAAGATCTTCGGCAGCTTAGCGGCGTCCGCACTCTTGCCGATGGCAAGCCAGTGGTTGAGGTAGTCACCGGCGTTGTAGCCGATGAACGGCAGCATCGCCATCGGGTCGCGGCGCACGACGCCGACCTCGCCTGTGGCCGCAGCGGTCGTCTCAGAGGACAGGGTCGCGCCCATGAACGTGCCGTTCACCCAGTCTCGGGACTCGGTCACCAGCGGGATGGTGGAGTTGCGCCGGCCACCGAACAGGATCGCCGAGATTGGCACACCCTGCGGGTCGTCATACTCCGGCGCGAGGATCGGGCACTGCGCGATCGGGGTGCAGTAGCGCGAGTTCGGGTGGCTCGAGAGGCGGCCGTTCTTGCCGTCCTCGGGAGTCCACGGGTTGCCCTTCCAGTCGGTGGCGTGGGCTGGCATGTTCTCCAGGCCCTCCCACCAGACGTCGCCGTCATCGGTCAGGGCGACATTGGTGAAGACCGAGTTGCCCTTCTCGATCGTGCGCATCGCGTTGGGGTTGGTCTTCTCGTTGGTGCCGGGGGCGACACCGAAGAAGCCGAACTCCGGGTTGCTGGCGTAGAGGCGTCCGTCCTTGCCGAACCTCATCCAGGCGATGTCGTCACCGAGGGTCTCGACCTTCCAGCCGGGGATGGTCGGCTCCAGCATCGCCATGTTGGTCTTGCCACAGGAGCTGGGGAAGGCGGCGGTCACGTAGTGGACCTCGTTCAGAGGAGAGGTCAGCTTCAGGATCAGCATGTGCTCGGCCAGCCAGCCCTCGTCGCGGGCGATCGCGGACGCGATACGCAGGCTGTAGCACTTCTTGCCCAGCAGGGCGTTGCCGCCGTAGCCCGATCCGTACGACCAGATCATCCGCTCCTCGGGGAACTGGACGATGTACTTGGTCTCGTTGCACGGCCAAGGGATGTCCTTCTCGCCGTCCCGGAGCGGGGCGCCGACCGAGTGCAGGGCCGGGACGAACTCGGCGTCGAGCTCCTCGATCTTCTTCAGGACCGCGGCGCCGCACAGTGCCATGACACGCATGGAGGCCGCGACGTATGCCGAGTCGGTGATCTCCACGCCGAACTTGGGGTCCTCGGCGTTGAGGCGTCCCATGACGAAGGGGATGACGTACATCGTGCGACCGGCCATCGACCCCCGGTAGAGGTGCCTCATGACCGTCTTCATCTGGTCGGGCGCCATCCAGTTGTTGGTGGGGCCTGCGTCCCTCTCGTCGACCGAGCAGATGAAGGTGCGATCCTCGACCCGCGCGACGTCCGAAGGGTCGGAGGCGCAGTGGAACGAGTTGGGCTTGATGTCCTGGTTGAGGCGGGTGAAGGTGCCGGACGCGACGAGCCCGTCGGTGAGGGTCTTCCACTCCTGGTCGGAACCGGTGACCCAGGAGATGCGGTCGGGCGTGGTCAGCGCAGCGACCTCACCGACCCATCTGGCGAGCCCGGCGTGAGTAGTTAAACCGTCGCTGTCGATTTGCAGTGGTGCGGTGGTCGTCATTGGTTCGGCCATCCCCTTCGCGTGGCGCCCTAGAGGCCGCCGGGTCGATTGCTTCTACGCTGTCAACATCCAATTGATGGATGGCGAACGCGCAACTTGGGCCCAAGATAGCCCGTGCGGACAGTGCTAGGGAATGGGCGAGTCCCTGTGAGTGAATCACCTCACACTTCGGGCCCCCAACGGGGCGGAAGGTGCGTCCGAGGTGCGTGCCCTCTCACCGAGAGCGGGAGGGGCCCCGGATTATCGGCACCGTGGTCCCTGTTCATCCGGATGCAAGCATGTAATGATGTAATTTAAGTCCCTTTGATGGGAGAAGAGTTATGAAGCACGAACACGACGCCCCTGCGGGTCCGCGCGGCCGGCGAGGCCCGGGCGGACCCCGGCGAGGTGGTCCCTTCGGTCGCCCTGGCGGTTGGCAGCAGGGTGACCTGCCCGACGCCACCGATGCGGCCGGCTGGTTCGCCGGACGGATCCCGGACGAGTGGTTTACCGGGGACCTGCGTGTCACGGTCGACCGCGACGAGATCACGGTGGTTGGCGAGCTGCCTGCGCCCGAGAGTGCGGAAGCGGCAGCAGCCGAGGGTCGGGTCACCCGCTGGCGCGAGGACACCCGCGGGCAGCGGATGAAGATCGCCGACGAGGCACAGGCCAAGTACGGTCGCAGCGTCGCCTGGGGGGCGCGGATCGGCGAGACCGGCCAGCTCTTCACCCACCTGGCCGTCCCGGCCATGACCCGTCTGCGCCAGAGTGAGCGCCAGGTGCTCGACACTCTGGTGGACTCGGGTGTGGCCCGGTCCCGCTCCGAGGCCCTAGCCTGGTGTGTGCGTCTGGTGGGCCAGCACACCGACGAGTGGCTGGGCGGGCTGCGCGAGGCTCTGTCCGAGGTCAAGCGGCTGCGCGACGAGGGCCCGACCCTGTAGCAGGCGGCCTCCCTGCAAGCGCGATTTCCTTCTGGACGGGGTCAACCGGTAGTCTTTCGCGACGTTGCGCCCCGGGTTTCCGGACGCGGCACTGCGCCCGTAGCTCAACGGATAGAGCATCTGATTACGGATCAGAAGGTTGGGGGTTCGAATCCCTCCGGGCGCGCTCTGTGTTGAGACAGACGACCAGGCCCTGACCAGCGGAAACGCCGGTTGGGGCCTTTGTCGTGTCGGGGTTCTGGCCTGCTCCAGCACGTGTTTGCTAACACGGTTGCTAACACTGCCCCTCAGAGGCTGAAATTTTGAAGACCCAGTGCCTGTGCGAAGACGTCCGCGACCCTGACTGCATCGTCGTGAAGAACGTGGGCATAGACCCGCAACGTGATGGCCGCGTCTGCGTGGCCGAGCCGATCAGCAACCACATGAACCGGCACCCCCGCGAGAAGCAGGATCGTCGCGTGGACGTGGCGCAGGTCGTGCAGCCGAGCGTGCGGCAGCGGGATCGGCGGGGATGCGCCGGATGCAGGCTCGTTGTGCGCTGCGATCAACTTCGGCATGAGCTGCGAGACCGTGTCGGGGTACAACGGAAGACCGAGCGCCCTGGTGAAGACATACTCACCTGGCGACCAGTCCGGACCGGCGAGCATCCGATCACGAACCTGGTTGGCGCGTTGTGCCGCGAGGATCTTGATCGTGCCTCGGTCGAGGGCCACCACCCGCTCTCGTCCGCCTTTGGTCGTCCCTTCGACTCGCTTGCCGGCGATGACAGCAGTCGTGCCCCGAATCCGGGTCGTCGCGTCCTTCAGGTCCACATCAGCCCAGCGCAGATTGAGCAGCTCACCGCGACGAGCACCTGAGTACGCCGCAAGATGGAAGAACGGGTACAGCCGATGACTCTCGGCCGACCTAAGGAATGCCAGAAGCTGCTCCCTGGTCCAGACTTCGCGAGCGGCCGCAGCCACACGGCGAGGTCGCTTGGCTCGCTCGGCCGGGTTTGAGGCCAAGATCTGATCGATCCGGACCGCATCGTTGAATGCCTTGCGCAGGATCGCGTGGACATAGTCCACGGTCCGGGGAGAGAGGCCCAAGCCGCGCGCGCCGCCCGTCTCACGCAGGTCCCGATACAACTTGGTGAGAGCAGCGGGCTGCACCCCCTGAAGGCGCATGTGCCCGATCCTCGGCACGACATACCGAGCAACCACGTCGCGGTAACTGGCCATCGTCTGCGGTTTGATCTCAACCTCATGGTCGTCGAGCCACTGATCCAGATACTCCCCGACGGTGACTCGGCTGCGGTCGACATACTCCCGACGCCGGGCTTTCACCCGTGCATCGTCGCGGGCCGATTTGGCGTCCCTCTCCGTCGCGAAACCACCCACCCAGCGCGGGCGGCTCCGGCCGGTCTCTGGGTCCACGACACGGATCACGAAAGACCACGTAGACCCACGCTGCATCACTCCATCCTTGAGGTGACCCATCACGCAGCCTCGGACGGAAGGTCGTCGACAAACCGGTGAAGGTCGTCGGCCTTGATGCGTCGACACCCGTCGACCTTGACCGAGGGCAGAGCGCCGGACTTCATCAGTTCATACGTCTTTGCTCGACTCAGGCCGAGGAAGCCCGCGACCTCAGTCACCCTGAACAGAATTCGTTCCATCGATTTTCTCCCTGCTCAGGCCGCGTGGGTCGCGGTGTTGGTGGTTGCCGAACGGTTGTCCACAGGTGGTCCGTCGCGTTGGAGGCCGGCTTGCTTGGCTGCCTCGTATTGGGCGCGCCAGCGACGCCT
>JACMPC010000150.1 GCA_014377705.1 Dermatophilaceae bacterium | reverse complement strand
GGACGAGCAAATCGTTGTAGGCAGGCTCACCGCAGTCGAAAGCTCTCAGGTCGAACCGGGGGGTCAGCTTGATGACGCGGTAGACCGGTGAGGACACCGAGTGATCAGTCTCGGCAGCCCGGCCAGCTCGGGGGACTCATCGGGGACGTCCTGGCACGCCATCATGGTGTCGAAAACCACCGGCGACATAATAGCCATGTCGGAGCGGGCGCCGATCTTCTCGGCGGCCTGGCGGGCCGCTTCGGCGACGAACGCCGACTTGGTGACGTGGAGGAGATCTGCCGCCTCAACGGTCAGGTATGTGGCCTCGTCGGTGCGCAGCCCGAAGCGGCGTTTCTTGGGCGTCGTCAGGTTGGCACCTCCGCATGCCACTGTGCGGAACATGTCCGGCAATGGCGAGACCGGTGCGGTGATCGGCAGGACGGCTCGCGCCTTCGGGCGGCGATGGCGGACACATCCTGCCACCTCGGCCGATCACCAGGCTGAGGGCTCGTAGTCCTTCACGAAACACCCGTAAAGGTCCTTGCCCAGCTCGCCCTGCACTATCGGGTCATAGACCCGTGCTGCGCCATCCACGAGATCGAGGGGTGCGTGGAAGCCTTCCTCGGCAAGCCGCATCTTGGTCGGGTGCGGCCGCTCGTCGGTGATCCATCCGGTGTCGACCGCGGTCATCAGGATGGCGTCAGTCTCGAGCATCTCCTGGGCGCTGGTCCGGGTGAGCATGTTGAGAGCAGCCTTGGCCATATTGGTGTGCGGGTGGCCCGGACCCTTGTAGTTGCGGCTGAACTGGCCCTCCATGGCTGAGACGTTGACGACATACTTACGCCGGGCGGCGGAAGCCGCCATCGAGGGGCGCAGCCGGCTGATCAGGATGAATGGCGCCGTGGAGTTGCAGAGCTGGACCTCGAGCATCTCCAGTGGATCCACCTCCTGGACGTGTTGGGTCCAGCTGTTCACGTCATGCAGGTCGGGCACCAGGCCACCGGCGTCGATAGCGTTGCCGGCCTCGACCCGGGCCTGGGTTGCCGAGCCGGCCGTCAGGGCCAGCTCAGTAAGCCCCGTCAGCGCGTGCGGGGCGCTCGTGTGCGCCGTTACCTCGGCCTGCAACGCCCCGGCGATGGACGTGGGGTGGGCGTCACTGACGTGGTCGAAGGTGATCATCTCCGGCAGGGGGCCGTGTGGCAGCGGCTCAGTCTCAGCCTCGACCAGCGGCGCGTAGGACCCGGGTGAGCGGCGAACAGTCTGCGCGGCGTTGTTGATCAGGATGTCCAACGGCCCTCGCGCGGCCACGGATTCTGCCAGCGCGATGACCTGGGCAGGGTCCCGCAGGTCGATCCCGACGATACGCAGCCGGTGGATCCAGTCGGCGCTGTCCTCCATCGCGGTGAATCGGCGGATGGCATCGGCAGGGAAGCGCGTGGTGATCGTGGTGTGGGCGCCGTCTCGCAACAGCCGCAGCGCGATGTACATCCCGATCTTGGCCCGGCCGCCGGTGAGCAGAGCACGCCGGCCGCTGAGGTCGGTCCGCTCGTTGCGCTTGCTGCGGTTGAGGGCGGCGCACGGCGGGCAGAGCTGATGGTAGAAGGCGTCGACGTCGACGTACCGCGCCTTGCACGTGTAGCAGGAGCGGGGTTGCAGAAGCCTGCCTGCCAGGGCGCCACGGGCACTCGACACCAGCTGCAGGCCCTGGGTCTCGTCGTCTATTCGTTCAGGCGCCCCGGTCGCTGTCAGGGCCGTGACCGCCCGGTCGTTGGCCAGCACCCGTGTTCTGCGCTCGGCGCGGCGCTTCTCCTTGACACCCTTGAAGACCCGCGCGGTCGCGTGCCTGATCGCCACCGCGTCAGGATGCTCGCTCGGGAGCTCGTCGGCCTCGGCGAGCACCCGGAGACAGAGCTCGAGGTCAGCCGCGCGTATCCCCGGGTGTTCGGCTATTCCCGGCAGTCCAGCGTCGTTTGGCCCAGCCTCGGCGAATGGGCGCAGGTGTGCTACCTCCGTCGCGAGAGGCTGTTGATCGTCGGTGGACACTCAGAAAACTGTACGCGAGGATGGCGCTCGTTCCGGCCGTCACCCGGGGATCGACCGCCATCCCGGCACGCTACTCCGGCAGGTTCTTGTCGGCGCCGTCCTTGTGCTTGTTGTTCTTGTGGGTGACGCCCCCGCCTGCACCGCCCTCATCGCCGACCTTCGTGTCGGTGCCGTCGGTGCCGTTGGCGTCAATCCCGGCGAGATCCGAGTTGGCGACCGGGTCAAGCGGGCTGGGGGTGCTGGTGTCGTCGAGCGCGTCGAGGATCTCGGACTCCATCTTGGTCACTTCGGTCTCGTCGACCCGCGCCGTTGCCGAGTGACGCCCGTTGGAGGTGGCCACACCCGAGTCAACGAGCGGTGTGGTCCAGGGGTCGTCCTTGGGCGCTGACCTCTTCATGATCGCCATGGCGGCGCCGCCTGCAGCGCCAATCAGGCCGAGTGCCAGCAGTACTCGCCTCTTCTTGCCTTTGGGCTTGGCGACCGCTCCGCCGGAGATGACGGCGGCCGCGCCCTGGCTGCGAGACATGGCCTCATCCCTGACAGCGGCGCTGGCAACCGCCCAGGCACTGATGGCCTCGGCGACACGGGGAATCAGTTCTTCCACGATCTTGTCCCGGGCAGTGTCGACCCGGGGTGCAAAGCCATTGACGGCTGACTCCAGTCTGGGAGCTGCTACCTCGATGCCGCGCTCGAGGCGTGGCTTGGCCCACTCCTTGGCGTTGCCGGTAGCCTGGCCGACAGCGGGAAGGACCCGCTCCCGCAGCTGGTCGGCCACAGTCGCAGCCGACCATGCGAGGGAGTCTGCCTGGTCCTGAAACTGCTCAGTCCTGCTCTTGGTACGAAACATGTGTCCTCCGAGGTGATGACGTCGGCCTTAGCACCCCATCCTGCACCGTGTCGACCGGCCTGACCACCCAGCACTGTCCAGCACTGTCCAGCACTGTGCAGCACTGTCCAGCACTGCCCAGCACTGCCCGGCACTGCCCGGCACTGCCCGGCTCTGCCTGGTACGGCGTCCCAGACCCGCAGGCTCACGCCTTCGCGTGCGAGGATGGCGTCATGAACGTCACTCTGCACACGAACCTCGGCGACATCAACATCACGATGTTCCCCGACCACGCGCCCAAGACGGTTGCCAACTTCGTCGGACTGGCCAAAGGAACTCTGGAATACAAGGACGACGCGGGACGCACGAGCCCCAAGCCCTACTACGACGGATTGACCTTCCACCGTGTCATCCCCGGTTTCATGATCCAGGGCGGCTGCCCCCAGGGCAGCGGCATGGGTGGCCCGGGCTTCGCCTTCAATGACGAGATCAGTCCCGAGAAGAACTTCAGCAAGCCGTACATCCTGGCTATGGCCAACGCAGGCACGCGCGGTGGCAAGGGCACCAACGGCTCACAGTTCTTCGTCACCACCGGCCCGACCCCGCACCTGCAGGGCAAGCACACCATCTTCGGTGAAGTCGCCGACCAGCCCAGCCGCGATGTCGTGGACAAGATCAGCGCCGTTCGCACCGGTGGCGGGGACAAACCGGTGGAACCCGTCGTTATCAACTCAGTAACGGTCGTCGAAGGCTGAGCCTTCGCTTCGCCCCGACCGCTCTCGGCTGAAGGTGAGCGTCCTGCATGAGTGAGCCCGCGCCGGTCCAGACTGAGCCGGTCTGCCCGCGGCACCCCGACCGGGTGGCGTATGTGCGCTGCCAGCGCTGTGGCCGGCCGACCTGCCCCGAGTGTCAGCGGCCGGCTGCAGTCGGCATCCAGTGCGTCGACTGCGTCCGCGAGGGCCAGAAGAGCATGCGTACGCCGCGTACGCAGTTCGGTGCCAAGGTCACGTCGGACGGGCGGCCGGTGGTCACCATCTCCATCATCGTCATCTGTGCGGCCGTGTGGCTGCTGCAGCGGGCGTCATCCCAGGTCACCCTCGAGGTCGCGTTCTATCCGGTTCTGGGTGCCAGTCAGCCGTGGCGCTTCCTGACGTCTGCGTTCGCGCACTCCCCGGGCCAGCCGATGCACATCCTGTTCAACATGTATGCCCTGTGGGTGTGTGGGCAGTACCTGGAGCCGATGCTAGGCAGGCTCAGGTTCGCTGTCCTCTATCTGGTCAGCGCGTTCGGTGGATCGGTGGGCTATCTCCTGCTGTCCTCGCCACCCGCGCAGCCACTGACCCAGGAGAGTTTTAACAACAGCAGCTGGGCGACCTCGATGGTGGGTGCGTCTGGTGCGGTCTTCGGGCTGTTCGGGGCACTGCTCGTGCTCAACCGCCATCTCGGCCGGTCGTCGGGCCCCATTCTCGGCGTGCTCGCGATCAACGCCGTGCTCGGCTTCGTCTTTCCCGGCATCGCCTGGCAGGCCCACCTGGGCGGTCTCCTGACTGGCACGGCGCTGGCCGCGGTCATGACGGTCACCGCTCCGCAAAGCCGGCGGCGGCTTCAGCTCCCGGCACTGGCAGCGGTGTTGCTGCTGGTGGCTGTCGCGGCCATCGCCAAGTACGCCCTGGTGGACAACTCCATGCTGGGTTCGGTCATGACCCTGGCTTCGGTCGTGGGTCTGGGTTCTTCGTGAGCCGTGCCGGGGCTCTGTGTTGGCCTTCGGGGTGAGTTACACCATTGTTATTTGTCCCCAGCTGGGGACAACACTTGTGGATAACCTTGGCGATGCCGGCTGGCTGCTGCTCGTCAGCGCCAGCGCGTGGTCATCATGAAGCCGCTGATCATCAGGCCGAAGCCGATGATCAGGTTCCAGTAGTTGATGTTCGGGATGGGATAAACACCTGCGGTGATGTAGAACGTCACGACCCAGAGGAGGCCAAGCAGCATCAGACCCAGCATCACCGGCACGAACCATGGCGGGTTGGCCATGGGCTTCTTGGTCGGCTTGTACGGCGGGGTGGTGTGCGTGGGCTTCGCGCGTCCCTTGGACTCGGGCACCGTGGCAGCTCCTTCGATGGATAGTTCAACGCAGTACCGATAATTCCCCTAGCGTAGAGGTTGAACACACGGGTCCCTACACCCCCAGTCGAAGGCAGGAGGTCCTTTGTCGCCAAGACAGTCGTCTGGACGCCGCTTCGGTCTGCCCCGCGGACTCGGCTGGGCTGCCGTCGTGCCGCTGGTAGCGGTCGGCGCCGGCCTGCTCTTCGCCACCAGCGCACAGACGTCCAGAGGCACCGACCTGCGGTCCTCCGGCCGGTCCGACATGGTCGATGTCGTTCGTGCCCAGGACCGAGCCGTGCGCGTGCGCGCGGCGGCTGTGCAGCAGCTGCAGGACGAGGTGGATGCGCTGACTGCCCGCGCGGGGCCGGGCGATATCACCGTGGCCCGGCTGCGCGCCCAGGCCGGCAAGCTCGCGCCCCTGGCCGGCTCCCAGGCAGTGAACGGTCCGGGTCTGTCGGTCTCCCTCAACGACGCCAAACGCACTGCTGCGAGCCTGCCGAAGGACTTCACCGCCGACGATATCGTCGTTCACCAGCAGGACGTGCAGAGTGTGGTCAACGCGCTGTGGGCCGGTGGTGCCGAGGCCATGACCCTGCAGGACCAGCGGGTCATCTCCACCAGCGCCGTGCGCTGCGTGGGCAACACCCTGATCCTGCAGGGTCGGGTCTACTCCCCGCCGTACACGATCCGGGCGATCGGTGACCCGGCTGCGATGCGCGCGGCGCTGGACCGCAGCGAACAGGTGACGATCTATCGCCAGTACGCCAAGCTGCTCGGGCTCGGCTACGAGGTGAAGACGCTGGACAAGACCACCTTCCCGGCATACGCGGGAAGCCTGAGTCTGTTGAACGCGAAGAGCCTGCCATGAGCGGCCGACGATGAGAGCGCTGCGCTGGGGGGTCCGAGCTCTCGGCGAGGTGTTCATCACCCTGGGTTTCTTGCTGCTCCTGTTCGTGGCCTGGCAGCTCTGGTGGACTGATGTCACGGCCAACCGCGCGCAGGCCAGCACGATCCATACCCTCGAAAGGAGTTTTGGCCCGGCGGGCCTTCCCGAGCGAGGCGTCCCGCGCGAGACGGACCCGGTGGCGACGCTGACCAAGGTCCCCTTCGGGAAGGCCTTCGCGATCGTCCGCATCCCGCGATTCGGCGCCGACTACGCGCGGCCGGTGCTGCAGGGCACGGACCACGACACCCTGACCAAGGGGATGGGGCACTATGCCGGCACGGTGTTCCCGGGACAGGTCGGGAACTTCGCCCTGGCCGGGCACCGCACGACCTACGGCCGGCCGTTGCACAACATCGACCTGCTCCAGAAGGGGGACGTCATCGTGGTCGAGACCAAGGCCAGCTACGTCGTGTATGCCGTCGACCGGCACGTGATCGTCACCCCGGACCGCGTCGAGGTGATCGCCCCGGTGCCTCAGCATCCGGGCGTCCGGCCGACTGAGGCCTGGATGACGATGACCGCCTGCCATCCCAAGTTCAGTGCCGCGCTTCGGTACGTGGTGTTCGCCAGACTTGTGAAGAGCATCCCCCGCGCCGGCGGCCTTCCGGCGACTTTCATGGCCGTTCCGTCCGCGGCGGCGGGCTGAGATGTACGGACCCCTGTGGCGCATGCTCCCCGGACCGTGGCAGGTCAAGGCCCTGCTGGCGATGGTCCTGGTCATCGGTGTGGTCGCCGTCTGCTTTCTCTGGCTCTTCCCCGCGATCGCACCGTACATGCCGTTCAACAGCTACTCGGTCCAGAGGGGAGCGTCGCCATGAGCGACAGCACTTCGACCGCAGGAAGCCCCCACGGCCCTCGCATACTTGTAGTCGACAACTACGACAGTTTCGTCTTCACCATCGTGGGCTATCTGCAGCAGCTCGGCGCGGACTGCGAGATCGTGCGCAACGATGCAGTCTCACCCGACGACGGCGCCGGTTTCGACGGGGTCCTGGTCTCGCCGGGTCCCGGCACCCCGCAGGACGCCGGCGTGTCGATAGCGATGATCTCGGCCTGCGCCGAGCGCGACCAGCCCATGCTCGGCGTCTGCCTGGGACACCAGGCGCTCGGTGTCGTCTTCGGTGCCACGGTCAGCCGGGCGCCAGAGCTTCTGCACGGCAAGACCTCACAGGTCCACCACGACGGGTCCGGCGTGCTGGAGGGCCTCCCGTCGCCGTTCACCGCGACCCGTTATCACTCGCTGACCATCGACCCGGTCACCGTTCCGGACGAGCTGATCACGACGGCGCGCACCCGGTCCGGCGTCGTCATGGCGGTTCGTCACCGCGCGCTCCCGCTGGAAGGCGTGCAGTTTCACCCCGAGAGCGTGCTGACCGAAGGCGGGCATCGGTTGCTCGCCAACTGGCTGCGGACCTGCGGCCTCGTGGACGCTGTCAGCCGGTCGCAGGGCCTGAGCCCGCTGGTCCACGACGCAGCAGGTGTGGCCAGGATGGTCGCGGCAACCTAGGCGCGTCCAGCAGGGCCGCACCTGAAGGCGTAGCCGAGCGAAGCATTACCGCCTCAGGTCGTCGAGGCGCGGCCAGCAGATCCCGCGACCATCCACAGACACACGAAGTCATGCTGGCGAGCCGAGGTCAGCACAGGAGCGGGTCACCTCGCGGTCGCGTTCGCCCGTCCTCATGGGACAGTGGTCGCCGCCGGCGGGAGCGACAAGGTAGGTGTTGGTGCGGTGGTGGGCTCCGTGGTGGGCTCCGTGGTGGGTGGCGCGGTCGGCTGAGGTTTCTGCGCGACCGTCAGCACGATCTCAGTTCCGACGTCGACGGTATCGCCGCGGTGTCCCTGTGCCAGCACAGTCCCTTCTGGCTTGTCGCTGTCCGCGAACTTCGTTGTGTACTTCAGCCTGGCGTCGGTCAGCGACTGCTGAGCGTCGCTGCGGTTGGCGCCGACGACATCGGGCACCTTGACCTTGCCACTGGACGCCTTGATCGTCACCACCGTCCCGACGACCACGCTCTTGTTGGCCGCTGGAACGGTCTCGATCACCTTGCCCTTGGTGACAGCGGGGTCGTCGACCGACTCCACCTGTCCGGGGACGAGGCCGACGGTCCTGATGGCAGCCACAGCCGAGTCGATGTTGAAGTTCGAGACATCTGGCACTGCCACCTCGCCCGGACCACTGGAGACGGTGATGCTGATCTTCGTCCTGGCCGGGACCTGCTCACCGGGCCGGGGGCTCTGATCGGTGACCGTGCCCTTCGCGGCATCGTTGGTGGCTGTTGAGACAGATTCCACCAACCCCACTGAGCGCAGCTTGGCGACGGCCTGGGTCTGGGTGAGGCTGATCACTCTCGGCACGGCGACCTTGGGAATGGGCGTGCTGCCGAACATCGCCTTGCCGGCGAGGGCGAGCAGAACCAGCGCGGCGACAACGGCCAGGGCAAGCAGGACATAGGTCGTCTTGTGTTGCCTGGAAGGTTTGTCGGACGGATCTTCCCCCAGGCCCGCAAGGGCGCCGGTGTCCTGCGTGCCGACAGCCTGGGTGGGGTTGACAGCGGCCATGGTCATGGTCGGATCGCCGGCCAGTGCCGCTGCGCCGGCAACAGTCCCGCGGGCAGCCGAGCTGATCGGCCGTCCACCGCGGGCTGCCCCGAGATCTGAGCGGAACTGCGCCGCGTCCTGATACCGCGCGTCGCGGTCTTTGACAAGAGAGTGCAGCACGACGGCGTCAAGGTCGGCGCTGAGCCCGGGCTCGTACACCGAGGGAGGCTGCGGCGCCTGGCCAACGTGCTGGTAGGCGACAGACACCGGCGAGTCACCGACGAACGGCGTACGGCCGGTGAGCAGCTCGTAGAGCAGACAACCGGCGGAGTAGAGATCGGAGCGGGCATCGACCTGTTTGCCCTGGGCCTGCTCGGGTGAAAGGTACTGTGCCGTGCCGATGACGGACCGGGTCTGGGTCATGGTGGCCGCCGTGTCGGCGATGGCACGAGCAATCCCGAAGTCCATCACCTTGACGTCGCCGGCGGGGGTCAGCATGACATTGGCCGGCTTGATATCCCTGTGGACGATACCCATCCGATGGCTGTATGACAGTGCGTCCAGGATGCCCTCGGTCACTCTGGCAGCTTCGTCGGCCTCCATCACCGTGGTCTCGTTGAGGATCTCGCGAAGGGTGCGGCCTTCGACGTACTCCATCACGATGTACGGCAGGGCGATCGTGCCGCCGCTGTTGTCTGTGTCCTCGTCCTCGCCAGAGTCGTAGACCGCCACGATGGCGGGATGGTTGAGTCCCGCCGCAGACTGTGCCTCGCGGCGGAAGCGGGCCAGGAACGAGGGGTCGCGAGCCAGATCGGAGCGAAGCATCTTGATGGCCACAGTGCGGCCGAGCCTGGTGTCGTGACCGGCGTGGACCTCGGCCATCCCGCCGCGACCGATCAAAGCGCCGACCTGGTACCGCCCGCCCAGCAGACGAGTTGCGCTGTTCACTTCTTGCCATCCTTCTTGTCGTCGTGGCCCCTGGCCCTGTCCCTGGGCCCGTTGACCTGGCCGGGCGTGGATGAGATGTTGGCGGGAGGCGCGACCGCAGGCGTCGCGTCAATGCCTGGGGTTGCGCTGCTCGGGGTTGCGCTGTTCGGCGTTGACGTGGTGGGCGTGGAGGTGGTTGGGGTCGTCACTGTTGTTACCGGAGATTTGGTGCTGCCGGTCGTGTCGTTCAGGGCGAAGACCGCCAGGACCCCGATCGCCACCGCGGCGGTTGTACCCAGAAGCACGGCCGGAAAACGTCTGCGCTGTCGATCGCGGTCGGGGGGTGCGCCGGCCAGGGGTGCGCCGGCCGGGAGGGCATTGGCTGCGGCGGCGTTGACCGTCAGGACTCGGGTCATGGCGGGCCTGGTCCGCGAGGCGCCGGCAGCGGCATATGGCACATCGAGGGACCGGGTCATGGCGGGCCCGGTCCGTGCGGCGCCGGCGGCGGCATATGGCACATCGAGGGACCGGGTCATGGCGGGCCCGGTCCGTGCGGCGCCGGCGGCGGCATACGACATACCGAGGGCATGGGCCATGGTGGCTGCGTCCACCGGGCGGCCGGCCGGGTCCTTCGCGAGAGCGGCACCGATGACGTCGCGGATCTCGGCAGGGACCGTGTCGGGAAGCAGTGGCGGGGGCTGGTTGACGTGCGC
>JACMPC010000149.1 GCA_014377705.1 Dermatophilaceae bacterium | reverse complement strand
TGCGGGCTGGGCGGCGTCCTGGTGGGCCCCCTGCTGGACGCGGTCGCACGCGCCGTGCCCGTGCACGAGCCCCTGCTGCCGCTGCGCCGTCCCGGTCGACTGACTGTGCTGGTGTCCGTGGTCACCGGGGCCCTCGCGACGCTCGTCGCTCTGGCGTATCCAGGCTCGTGGCTGCTTCCCGGCCAGCTGTGGCTGCTGGGGCTCGCGGTGGTGCTCACCGTCACCGACCTGCAGCACAGGCGGCTGCCGAACGCCATCCTGCTCCCGGGCGCAGTGGTGCTTGCTGCACTCCTGATCGTCGGGGCTCTCGCCGAACAGCGGCCGGCGAGCCTGCTGGGCTCGGTCGTCGCGGCGGCCGTGCTCTTCTCGCTGTTCCTCCTCGCGGCGGTGGTGTCCCCCGCGGGGATGGGCATGGGAGACGTCAAGCTCGCCGGGGTGCTGGGCCTGGCCCTGGGCATGGCGGGGCTGTTGGCCACGCTGTTGGCCGTGCTGATCGCCTTCGCGTTGCATGCCGTGGTCTCGGTGGTGCTGCTGGCCGCACGACGAGCCGGGCGCCGCACCGCGCTGCCGTTCGGCCCGCCGCTGCTGGTGGGCGCGGGCGTCGCGCTGGGCTGGCTCAGCGCGCTGCTCTGAGTCCCGCCGGGCACCCGGCGAACCGCCGGCGGGTAGCTGGTCCAACAACGTGCGCACCCTCCGTACGTCCGCGTCGTTGACCCGAGAGAGGGATCTGGGCTCTCGAGCCGCGCTGCCCGTTTTGGCGGTTGTCGCGCTCCGTCGCAGTCTGCGCGCCTGAGGTCACCTCACTGGGTCGTCATCCACCACTGAGGTGTTTGACGATCCGGCGCCGCGTCCGATAGCGCCCCCGATCTGTACACGGGTCCAGCCTTTGTCACCCCGTCGGAGCGGGATGGGCTCCACCCCTTCGGGTCACTCAGGTCGGGCCCTCCCGGGACGATGACTCCGTTGCTGCCACAACAACTCTGGTCGTGGCCCACCCCGAGGAGACGCATCATGACCGGTCTGTACGCCACCCTGTTCTCGCTCTACACCGTCACCAAGGAGCGCCTCACCAACGAGGAGCGCGGCGCCACCGCAGTGGAGTACGGCCTCATGGTCGGACTCATCGCCGTCGCCATCATCGCCGCCGTGATTCTCCTGGGCGGCAAGCTGACCACCCTGTTCACCAACGTCAGCACCCGCTTGCCCGACGGGGCGCATTGACCCGCCCTCTTCACCAACGTCAGCACCCGCCTTCCCGACGGCAAGGTGTGACACGACTCCCCTGAACAGAGGGAGAAGCGCTCCGACGACTGGTGTTCATGCCGAGCTGCTCGCACGCGCACCCGGAAGCGCCTGCGCGTGACGAGGGAGCCACCGCTGTGGAACGCGGCCTCCTGGTCGGGCTCGTCGCTGTCGCCATCACCGGCCCGATGATCCTGCCCGGCTGATGGATCTCGTCACCAACGTCAGCAATCGACTTCCCAATGAGAGCCGATTTCACCGGAGAGTGAGGGTGACGCGCCGGCTGGACCCCGGCGCGTCACCCTCGCCAACCGCCTACCAAGGACAACGACACCGAGAGCCGGATGATGCGCCTGAACACCGTTACCACTCTGACCTTCCCCGTCTGAGGGGCGACGAAGAGGCCACCGCTGCTGAGTACACGGTCCTGGCCGGCCTCATCGCCCTCGTCGTCGCCGTTGCCACCTTTGGGCTCAACGTCCTCACCCTGTTCACCAGCGCCACGGCGCGAATCACCGACGCCACTCCCTGAGCGTCCCCACCGCCCCCATCCCGCATCGACCCCACCGAGAGGCTCGCGATGCCGCACCGACTACGCGCCGACACCGGCTCCTCCGCAGTCGAGTTCGCGCTCGTGGTGCCCATGCTCGTGCTGCTGCTCGTCGGCATCGTCGAGTTCGGTCGCGCCTACAACGTCCAGAACACCCTGTCCGCCGCCTCCCGGGAGGCCGTGCGGGCCGTAGCCCTCAGCAGCGCCGCGGCCATTCCGCTCGCGGTGGCCACGACGGCCGTCACCTCGAACACCTCGACGGTGTCGGGGCCCGTAGCGGTCGCGGTGACGTTCTGGAGCGGGGCCACGGCGAGCACCGCGACCTCGTGTGCCAGCGGGCTCGACGTCCACGTCGTCCTCAGCTACCCCTTCACCCTGCTGACCACGGAGATCCCCGACACGAGCGGAGCCAACGACGGGATCATCACGATGAAGGCCGTGGGGGTCATGCGATGCGGCGGCTGAGGTTCGCTCGTCTCGCGGACGACCGCGGTGCCGTGGCCATCGTGGTGGCCCTGCTCATGGTGTCGCTCCTCGGGTCGGCCGCCATCTCAATCGACGTCGGCCGCCTCTACGTTGAACGTCGCCAGCTGCAGAACGGCTCCGACGCCGCTGCGCTGGCCCTGGCCCAGATGTGTAGCGGCGCAAACAAGCTCTCCCTCGCCGACTGCGTCGCCTCCGTCACCGGAATCTCGGACCAGGCGACCAGGCTGGCGGAGGCCAACAAGAACGACGGAGCGGCGTACGCCAGCGTGCGGC
>JACMPC010000148.1 GCA_014377705.1 Dermatophilaceae bacterium | reverse complement strand
CGCGGGTGGTGTGCGCGAGCCTGGAGCCCAGGACGCTCTCCCGGGTCAGGTTGAAGTCGCGGCTGTGCTTGAGCACCGCGCCGGCGGCGACCTCGCCCACGGACTCCCCCGACATCCCGAACCTGGCCACGAGCCCGTCCAGCGCCCCGATCATCATGTCCTGGTTGGACGCCTGGGCGTACGCGCCGTTGGCTCGGGCGAAGGGGATGCGGTTCCCACCGACGATGACAGCTGCGCGCGGGCCTGCGGAATTGCCGGACATTCTTCCTCCAAGATCGAACGATGCGTGAGGACGACACTAGCCATCGTTGCCTCAGAACGAGCGCGGGCCTGAACCGTCCCGAGGTTTGTTGGCTGTTCGGACGCACAGTCCCTAGGTTTGCGGTCTCGGTACGCACACGGTCCCTGCGTTTGGGAGTCAGGGGGCAATGCCTACGTACTTGACTTCCAGGTACTCCTCGATGCCTTCGAAGCCGCCCTCGCGCCCGAATCCGGAGTGCTTGACCCCGCCGAAGGGCGCGGCCGGGTTGGACACGATGCCCTGGTTGATGCCGACCATCCCGAACTCCAGCGCCTCACTGACCCGCAGTGTCCGCGAGAGGTCTTTGGTGAAGACATAGGCCACCAGGCCGTATTCCGTGTCGTTGGCCCGCGCGATCGCCTCCGCCTCCGTGGCGAAGGTGGCGATCGGCGCCACCGGGCCGAAGATCTCCTCGCTCATCAGCCGGGCGTCCGCGGACACGCCGGTCAGCAGGGTGGGTGCGTAGAAGTAGCCCCGGTCCCCCACCGTGGTCCCACCGCAGACGACCGTGGCGCCTTTGGCTGTGGCGTCATCCACCAGCGCGGCCACCGAGGCCTGGGCCGTGGCGTCGATCAGCGGCCCGACGGTGACACCCTCCCCGGTGCCCCGGCCGACCGTCATACCGGCCATTCTGGCCGCGAACTTGGTCGAGAACTCCTCGACGACGCTCTCGTGCACCAGGAACCGGTTGGCTGCCGTGCAGGCCTCTCCGATGTTGCGCATCTTGGCCAGCATCGCGCCGTCGACCGCCTTGTCCACGTCGGCGTCCTCGAACACCAGGAACGGCGCGTTGCCGCCGAGCTCCATCGAGACCCGCAGCAGCTGCTCGGCGGACTGCTCGACGAGCTTGCGACCCACCGGGGTGGACCCGGTGAAGGTGAGCTTGCGCAGCCGCGGGTCGCGGATGATCGGCTCGATCACCTCGCCGGTGCGGCTGGTGGTGATGACGTTGACGACCCCGGCCGGCACGCCGCATCCGGTGAGCAGGTCCACCAGGGCCAGCATCGACAGCGGGGTCTGCTTGGCCGGCTTGACCACCATGGTGCAGCCAGCCGCCAGCGCCGGCCCGATCTTGCGGGTGCCCATAGCCAGCGGGAAGTTCCAGGGCGTGATCATCAGGGTTGGACCCACCGGCTGCTTCATCGTGACCAGCCGGGTGGCGCCGTTGGGTGCAGTGGACCAGCGCCCGCTGATCCGGACAGCCTCCTCCGAGAACCACCGGAAGAACTCCGCGCCGTAGGTCACCTCACCGCGCGCCTCGGCCAGCGGCTTGCCCATCTCCAGTGTCATCAGGAGCGCGAACTCCTCGGCCCGGGCCGTGATGGCCTCGAACGCATTACGCAGGATCTCGCCGCGTTCCCGGGGCGGGGTGGCGGCCCACCCAGCCTGCGCGGCGACGGCTGCATCCAGGGCAGCCACACCGTCGGCGACCGTCGCGTCCGCGACCGAGACCAGCGTCTCTGCGGTCGAGGGGTCCTCGACCTCCAGGGTCCTGCCGTCACTGCTGTCCCGCCACTTGCCGTCGATGAACAGGCCCGTGGGGATCTTCGCCAGCAGGGACTTCTCGGAATCGGTCAATGCCACGGTGCACGGCCCTTCAGTTCGCAAGGCGGGAGTGAGACGGTAGTTCGCAAGGCGGAGTGAGACGGTAGTTCGCAAAGCGGAGCGAGACGGCACTTCGCGAAGCGTGAGTCAAACTGTATGTCGCGGAGAAGAGTGAGTCAGTCTGGTCAGAGACTGGCCACGAAGGCCTGCTCCAGGACGTCGAGCCCCTCGTTCAGCAGGTCGTGCCCGGCCGAGAGCGGTGGCAGGAAGCGCAGCACGTTGCCGAACGTGCCAGCCGTCAGCGTGACCACTCCCTGGCTGTGGCAGTAGGCGTTGAGCGCCGCAGTCAGGGCTGGGTTGGGCGTCTTGTCGGCACCACCGGTCACCAGTTCGATGGCCAGCATGGCGCCTCGGCCGCGGACCTCGCCGATGACGTCGAACTTCGCGCCCAGTTCGAGCAGGCGCGGCATGAACAGCGCCTCGATCTGCCGGGCCCGCCCACAGAGGTCCTCGACCTCCATGGTCTCGATGGCACCCAGGGCGGCCGCGCACGCGACGGGGTTGCCGCCATACGTCCCGCCCAGCCCGCCGCCGTGGACCGAGTCCATCACGTCCGCGCGACCGGTCACCGCGGCCAGCGGGAGCCCACCGGCAATGCCCTTGGCTGTCGCGATCAGGTCGGGCACCACGCCCTCGTGCTCGCAGGCGAACCAGTCACCGGTCCGGCAGAAGCCGCTCTGGATCTCGTCGGCGATGAACAGGATGCCGTTCTGGCAGCACCAGTCCGCGATCCGCCTGAGGTACCCGGGCGACGGCACGATGAAGCCGCCCTCACCCTGGATCGGCTCGATGATCACGGCGGCCGTGTTCTGCTCCCCGACCTGTGTGTGCACCTGCGACACGAACGCCTCGAAGGCCTCGTCGGCGCAATGCTCCGCGCCGGTGGGCCAGCGGTAGGGGTAGGCCATCGGCACCCGGTAGATCTCGCCGGCGAACGGACCGAAGCCCTGCTTGTAGGGCATGTTCTTGGCGGTCAGCGCCATCGTCAGGTTGGTGCGGCCGTGATAGGCGTGGTCGAACGTGATGATGGCGGTGCGCCCGGTGAAGACGCGGGCGATCTTGATGGCGTTCTCCACCGCCTCGGAGCCCGAGTTGAACAGGGCGCTTCGCTTCTCGCCGTCGCCGGGAGTCAGAGCGTTCAGCCGTTCACAGACCGCGATGTACTCCTCGTACGGGGTGACCATGAAGCAGGTGTGGGTGAAGTCGTCGACCTGGGACTTGACCGCAGAGACCACCCTCGGGGCGGAGTTGCCGACACTGGTGACCGCGATCCCCGAGCCGAAGTCGATCAGGTGGTTGCCGTCGACGTCCACCAGGATGCCGCCACCGGCCCGTTCGACGTAGACCGGGAGCCCGGTTCCGACGCCGGCCGAGACCGCCGAGAGCTTGCGCTCGTGGAGCAGCCTTGAGCGTGGCCCGGGGATGGCCGTCACCAGCTTCCGCCGCTGCTCGACCCTGGAAGGCTCGAGGTCTGGCTCGTTGTGTGCGGATGCAGTGTTTCCGGACGCGATTTCTCCGGAGGCGGTGGGGGCAGTCGTCATCGGATGCTCCTTGGGACCAGGACCGTCGGGCAGGGTTGATGACCCGGACCGCCTCATGTTCCGGCAGTCGTACCATGTAGTCAAATACTTTTTTGGCACACACTTGATGCTTTGGAGGCATCGCGATGGAGCTGCGGCACGTCAGGTACTTCCTGGCCGTGGTCGACGCCGGCTCGGTGACCGCCGCTGCCCCCGTGGTCCATGTCACCCAGCCCTCGCTGTCCCGCCAGCTTCGCCTTTTCGAGAGGGGCCTCGGACTCACCCTGTTCACCCGGGCCGGCGGCCGCCTGGCTCTGTCCGCGGCCGGCCGCCAGTTCGTGCCAGTGGCGCGCGGCCTGGCCCGACGCGCCGGTGCCGCCGCGGAGGCCGCCGCCACCCTGGCGGGCGGACGCCTCCAGCACCTCAGCATCGCTGCCCCCGGGACGACGGTCGCCGATGTCCTCGCCCCGT
>JACMPC010000147.1 GCA_014377705.1 Dermatophilaceae bacterium | reverse complement strand
GATGCTGGTGATCTTGCCCTGCACGGCGTCGAGGTCCGCCTGAGCGGGCTTGGGCGTGAATTCTGGCCCCGGGCAGCAGGCCATCTCATCCAGCTCGCCCGCGGAGAAGGCGTGCTCGCCCACCACCGAAATGTGCTCGAAGCCAGCCTGGCGCACCGTCTCGAAGTAGCGCTTCGCCGGGGACGCCCCGCCCACGCACCCCGCCCAGGTGGACTGGAAGGAAGCTTCCAGATCGGCCGCAAGCTCCTCAGCCCAGACCATATCCGAGATCGCGAGGCGCCCTCCGGGGCGCAGGATGCGGAACGCCTCCCGGTAGACGGCCTCCTTGTCGGGGCAAAGGTTGATCACGCAGTTGGAGATGACGACGTCGGCGCCGCCGGCGGGCAGGCCAGTGTCAGCCAGGTCCGCCACCAGCAGCTCGACCCCTGGGTCGCCCAGTCCGGCCTCGACCAGGTTGCTCCGCGCCTTCTCGATCATCTGGGGCGCCGCGTCCACGCCGACCACCCGCCCGGCCGGCCCCACTTTGTGGGCGGCCAGGATGACGTCGATGCCGCCGCCGCAGCCAAAGTCCACGACCGCCTCCCTCGCGTCAAGACCGGCGAAGCCGACCGGGTTCCCGCAGCCCCGGGACAGGCTCAAGGCCCCTTCGGGCACCAAAGCCAACTCCTCGGCGCTGTACAGGCCGAGGTCGGTGGAACAGCCGGAGGCGGTCTGGGCCATGGCCGAGCAGCAGGCATCCTGCGCACCTCCGGCCTCGGCGAAGGCCCCGTAACGACTCCGCACCAGGTCTTTGATCTCCGCGATGTTCATGAGTGTCTTCTCCGGCAGGTGTGGACAGCATCCGCGAAATGACCGTACCCCCACCAGACCCGACGTGGGCGTTGTGGTCTGTCAGCCTCGGTGTCTGTCTGTCCCGAGCCGCTCTGCCTTGATAAGCCCCTGGTTGACGTCGGCAGCAACTGAACGTCTGCGTTAGTCGCCTCGGTGAGCTCCATTGTCCCGGTAGCCGATCGGCATAAGGGCACGTGCAAAGGCAGCGCCAATCTGGTTTTCGTCGTTCCGTTGCGTGGCTGGTCTGGATGGAGGCGTCGCTGAAGTTCTTCACCGGCGGAGCAGGTCGCATAGCACCGCGGCCTGACTGATGTCGGGGTTCTTGGTAGCGGTCAGCAACGTCAGGCGATGTCCGCTGGCCAGCTCTCGCAGGTGTTGCAGCGCCGGAGCTCGCTCGGGATCTTCAAGCTCGGCACAGTAGCGTCGAGTGAACTCCTCGAACTTGGCCGGGTCGTGGCTGTACCACTTGCGCAGCTCTGTTGACGGCGAAACATCCGTGCACCACTCGTTGAGTGCCGCCTTGGCCTTGCTTATCCCGCGTGGCCAGACTCGATCGACCAGGACCCGAACACCGTCCTGGTCGTCGGCCTTGTCGAAGACCCTTCGAACGCGCACATCTGGTGTGGTTGCCATCTCCGACCTCATCGCTGAACGGTGCCGCCGGGCGGGTCCCGGTGCCCAAGAGGCGAACTTACCCGCCCCGAGGAAACCGTGATGTTGGTCCGCGAGAGGATCGTCCTGCGGTGATCATTGAGGTGGCCGCAGGGATGGCTGTCGACGGCCTGCTGTGATTGCCACCGAGACCGTTTGTGTGGGCCGGGGCCACCATCACTGGGGCCATCCGCACCGGACCCTGGTTGTCTACAGGTGGCGGGTATCGAAAGGTCGCGTCGAGAGGGAGACTGGTGGTATGCAAAAGATCTCGCTCGACGCCTTGGCCCGTCAGCAGATGGGGTTGGCTGTAACCGCGGGCGGTGGACACACGGCGGACACCGTTTTCGGCGGTCATGAGAAGGTGCTGCGTCAGACAGTTGTCGGGATGGTCGCGGGCGCCCGCCTTGCCGAGCACGAGAATCCGGGGGAGGCGACAGTGCTGGTGTTGCGCGGGCGGTTGCGACTATCAGTAGCTGACCTATCGTGGGACGCCGACCAGGGGGACTTGCTTATCGTGCCCGATAGCCGCCACAGCGTTGAAGCGCTGGAAGATTGCGCCTTCCTACTGACGGTGGCCAAACTGTCCTGACTTTGGGACGCGACAAGGGGCTGGACGAGCGCTCGACCGGAAGCCGATCGGTTACGGGACGATCAAGAAGGTCATGGCAGCCGCGTTCAGGCGATTCGGACCGTGGGTTATCCCCACGGTGCCATCGAGACCTCAGATGGTAGAGGGCCGCGACCTGCGAGCCACGCCATCAGATAGCGGCGCTGTAGGGGATCTGTGAGCCGTTCGGGGACAGTGCTCAGCAGCACGTCGAGATCCCACGCGACGTAGTCATCCGGCCAGTGCGCTGGCTCGTAACCGAGCCCGAGGTCGACATGGTGCATCTCGACTTCACGCAGGCGATGTGCCGGGCACCCTCGAGGCCCGTAACTGCTGCCTTCGCACCTCTGGGGGCTTGGCCAGCCCGCCACCGACGATTCGGCGAAGAGGTCCTCAAGCCGACTCTGACTGGCGTGAAGGTCAGCGATGATCTCGGCGGCCGGGCGAGCCGCACCATCGTCTATCTCCTGTACTCGTTGTGCACTGCCCCCTTCGTACTTCGGGAGATCCTCGCCTAGCAGGGCACCGCGTAGGCGACGCGCATGCCCGTCAGCGTTACGCGCCAGGTGCGTGAGCGCATGTCCAACCGTCCACGCCGGGAGGCGACTGGGAGCGACGATCTGCCTATCGGAGATGCCTGCCACCGTCGCCAGTAGGCGCTGATGCGCGGCCAGGCAGAGATCCGATGCTCGGTCAGGGACCGATTCCAAATTGGCATGCACAAGAGTTGAGTATCACGGATCCACGCCACGTCCGGATTTGGCCGCGATGGGTGTGCGTCTTGTTCGGTGAGGGATCGCTCTACGGGCCGTGAGAATACACGCCCATCAAGCAGATGCGGACGTCCAGGCGAATCGCTCACGAGGGCCTCCACCCCTTCGAGTCCCGGGAACCGCGATGATGGGCCAGTGGAACGAATCCGAGTCGAGGTCTCTCCGGTCGAGCCGGACCGGTGGATAAGCGTCATCGAGGCTCCCAACGGTCCCTTCTCCACGGAGGTCAAACACCCGCGCGACGTTCGGGCCGTTGT
>JACMPC010000146.1 GCA_014377705.1 Dermatophilaceae bacterium | reverse complement strand
TGAACGACCTGGGAACTGTCCATCGCCTTGGCTTCGGGCCATGCGCATAGTCGGGGACGCCGTCCGGGGCGAGCCGGCGAATCGAAACGCCGCCATCGCCGCCATCGCCGCCATCGCCGCCGTAGAGCGTGCCGTAGAGCTCGGCGCGGACTTCAGCGATACCGCCGATTCGTACGGACCAAACATCAGCAAGCGGCCGGCGTCGTACGCGATGACGACACCTACGTGCAGCTCGAAGCGGCGGGCTGACCGTTTCCACTCCACCGCCAACACGACATCAGCAGGCCCGGAAGGCCTGCAGGACAGAAGCAGCAACGTGGGTAACATTCTGCTGGTCGTTTCCGCAACCGATTCCCTCACCATGAGGGACGGCAGCGAACACCCCACCGGTCACGGGGCAGAGGAGGTTGCGGTCGCGCACAAGAACCTCCTGGACGCAGGCCACGCGGTTCGCATTGCAACTCCCGGCGGCATGAAGCCCACGGTGGATCAGGTGAGCCTGGCGGCCGAATCGGCCGGGGGCCGGAACGGGCGGACAGCTTCCGCGAGTACATCGCTTTGATCGACGCCGAGCTGGCCTCGCCGCTGGCACTGGCCGACGTGGAGCCCTCGGCATATGACGCCGTCATGATTCCCGGCGGCCACGGCCCGATGACCGATCTCTACAAGGACGCTGATTTGGGCCGGCTGCTGATCGCAGTCGATAGAGCGGGCAAGATCATTGCCCCGTTCTGCCATGGCCCGGCGGCTCCGGTCAGCGACGGCAACCTCCTCACCGGGCAAACCTCTCAGTTCAGCGAGGACGTGGCCAACGAAGTCATCAAGGCACTCACGAGACAGCACTTTGCCCAAGATCTGCAACCTGGCCCGACGGACCGTACCCGCGCATACTGCACCTCGACCTCACCGTGCCCAAACAGGGCTGAGCTGGACGCAGCCCGCCAGCGCGCCCTGGCCCTGGACGCCCGGGTGCGTATGGACCGCACCGAAGACGAGGACGAGCCGCTTTGGGTTATGTCGCCCCCGCCGGCCACCCTTCTTAAATCTTCGTCGTCCCGGCCCCTGGTGGCTGAGCCACCGTCACTGGCAAGGTGAGCGCGCCTTGTGACTGCAAGGAAGGGCTGACTCACGTTTCAACTCCACCGCCTTCCCAGCATCGCAGGCGGATGGTGACTTCCACGTTCGAGGGAAAGTCTCGATTCGCAAGGACGCATCCATGGCACCATCCTGCCGCGCCTCACCAAGCTCGCATCCAAGCAGTTCAACCATCGACCGGTCACACTCATTCGGCTACGAGAGTGTGTCCCGAAAAGGGCTCGTCAACCCAGACGCTGGTCAGTTTGACGTGCGGAAGCCCACAATGAACTGGGGCCCGTTCACCTTCCACACCGCGTCGATTCAAGAGACACTATGACGTCTTGGCGTCAGCCAAGGGTTCTCGAGACCGATTCCGTCCACGGCATCGAGCCGCCGTGGTCGCATGTCCCCCATGAAGGAGCCCCCCATGAGTCATTCCGTGCCCGCTGCGAACGTCCCCAAAGGCACCGTTACCGCAGTCGAACAGTACGCCGTCGGCAACAACGGCGAGTACTTCGCCGTCGGTCGCAAGTGTCGCCATCTGCGCGCCGACCTCGCAGGCGGCAGCATCGACCCAGAGGGCTGCCTTGTATGCCCCTGGCACGGGGCGAAGTACGACGTGAACACAGGACATATGGTCGGCGGCCCGCAGGGGATCTTCGCCAAGATCCCCGGCCTGGGCGCTGCCTTCATGGCCTTGACCCGGGTGCTTCCACTGAAACGCGGCACGATCGAAAAGCGCGGCACTTCCCTCTACATCGACTGATTGCCCGATCGTCAGGGTGAACGTGAGAGGCGACGAGGTGGCTCTGCGGTTGCCGCGGAACACTTCGGCGTCGTCCCGCCTTGACCTTGTGTGCTTTTCATCGTATTCCTTGGAGAAGGCGCTGGACGTCCGTGATGTTTCCCCGAGCAGGCCGCACCGCGCCACAACTGACCAGCACCTGTCTTGATGACGAGGGCATCCGGCCGGCCCAGCGCATCGCCGGATCATCGCCTGGGACGCCGAGAGGGACCCAAACCTGCTGGACGGGGAGTTGCACACCAAGCGTGAGCGCTTCCGCCATCGGGTCAGCGCTGAATGACCCGTTTTGAGGCAGAACTCCAACTACCCGAGGAGGCACAACACATGAGCGCGAAGACATGGTTCATCACCGGTACATCCCGCGGCTTCGGCCGGGAGTGGGCGCTGGC
Source organism: Dermatophilaceae bacterium (assembly GCA_014377705.1). Lineage (GTDB taxonomy): Bacteria > Actinomycetota > Actinomycetes > Actinomycetales > Dermatophilaceae > UBA4719. Next base: position 19,489 of record JACMPC010000146.1, on the reverse strand, counting down.
CGCCCTGGAGCGCGGTGACTCCGTGGTCGCCACCGCCCGCGACGCCAGCAGCCTGGACACCCTCGTGGCTGCGCACGGCGACGCGGTGCTCCCGATATCCCTGGACGTCACCGATCGCGGCGCGGTCTTCGCAGCCGTCGCACGGGCTCACGGGCACTTCGGCCGGCTCGACGTCGTGGTGAACAACGCCGGCTACGGTCAGTTCGGCATGGTCGAGGAACTCAGCGAGGCGGAGTCCCGCGAGCAGATCGAGACCAACTTGTTCGGGGCGCTGTGGGTCACCCAGGCGGCGCTGCCTTTCCTGCGCGCCCAGGGCAGCGGTCACCTCCTGCAGGTTTCCTCCATCGGCGGGATCTCCGCGTTCCCAACCGTCGGCATCTACCACGCGTCAAAGTGGGCGCTGGAAGGGCTGAGCCAGGCCCTTGCCCAGGAGGTTGCGGGCTTCGGCATCAAGGTCACCCTCATCGAGCCCGGTGGTTACTCAACCGACTGGGGCGGCAGCTCGGCCAAGCACGCCACGGCGCTGCCCGCCTACGACAAGGTCCGTGAGCAGGCCGTCAACCGGCCGAGCCGGCGCGGCACCCCAGGTGACCCCGTTGCTACCAGGGACGCCGTGCTCACCTTGGTGGACTCTGACAACCCCCCGCTGCGGGTCTTCTTCGGTGAGGCGCCGCTGGCCATCGCCACCGCCGACTACGAGTCCCGACTTGCGACCTGGAACCAGTGGCAGCCGCTGTCCGTGGCTGCGCACGGCGGCCATGGCGCAGCACTGCCGGCTTCCGCCACGCCGACGACGTAGTACGGGACCTTTGACGCCACGGTGAGCACCCCACCGAAGTCCGCGGATGCGTGTAGGCCAAGGGCGAGGCGTGGAGGCGTTCTTCAGTATCGGTATCGTCGCTCTCAGGAAGCGGCCACCGGACAAGAGCGCACTGCACGCGGCTGAGACGGACGTCGAACGGTCGCTGTCGCGCCGCACCCAGAGCGCTCAGGAGACCCGGCTGAGTCGCTCCAACTCATCGGCGCTGAGGTCGAGCTCGACAGACCGGACCGAGTCCAGGACGGTCTGCGGGCGTGATGATCCCGGAATCGGGATGACCACAGGCGCCGCCGCCAGCATCCATGCCAGCGTGACCTGCTGGGGGCTGACCCCGTGAGCGTCGGCGATCTCCTGGAACACTGCAAACCTCGAACCAAGGTTCGCTGCCTGGGAACTGCCCCCGAGAGGGGACCAGGGCAGAAACGCGATCCCCAGCTCCTGGCAAAGGCGCAGTTCGGGTTCGGAGCTGCGGTACGCCGGGGAGTACTGGTTCTGAACGCTCACGAGGCGGCCGCCCAGGACATCTCGGGCGGTACGGATCTGCTGAGGGTTCGCGTTCGAGATCCCCGCCATCTTGATCTTTCCCATATCCAGCAGGTCGCCGATCGCGCCCACAGACTCCTCGTAGGGAACCCCAGAGACATCGGGACGGTGCAGCTGATAGAGGCCGATCGCGTCAACCCCCAGACGTGCAAGCGACGCGTCGCACGCGGCCCTGAGGTGCTCGGGCGAACTGTCGATAGTCCACGAGCCGTCACCCGGCCGCAGATGACCCCCCTTGGTCGCAACCAGGACATTCGCCGTGTCACCACCGTAGGAGCCGAGTGCCTCGGCGATCAGTGTCTCGTTGTGACCCACTTCGTCGGCACCGACGTGGTACGCGTCGGCCGTGTCGATCAAGGTGATCCCCGCGTCCAGGGCAGCATGGATCGTCGCGATCGAGCGACTTCGCTCCGGACGGCCCTCGATAGACATGGGCATCCCACCCAACCCGATCGCCGACACCGTCATCGTCCCAAGCACACGAGTCTTCATGTCAGCAACCTACCCGCGCCGGGAGAACGGAGATCACTCACGCCCCCCCCGCAAGACGATCCCCCAGAGCCGACTCGACCGGGGGGCGTTCGGGCCGCCCGCATCGATCTGGTCACAGGCCTGCCGTCGCGTGGCGACACCGCGATCGGCAACGACATCTGGATCGTCGGGAACGCCACGATCTTGCCCGGAGTGCACATCGGTCATGGTGCGATGTGTCGACCGGATCGGTGGTTACCAGACACGTGCCGGAATCCGCTTGAGATCCGGTGGATGACGGCCGAGCAGGTCTGCGGGCCAGACGGTCTCGAACTTGGGCGTGTCTTCTCAGTTGTTGTGAGGTCGGGATCGTCGCTGGCAGGGGGCCGACTGCTAGCCAGGCTGGCGGCTGCCCCAGTGCCTGGACGGCGCACTCATGACGCGTCTTGGTCTTGACTGGTGCTGAAGTTACCTGTGATGGTGGTCGGGTAAGGGGAGGTGACATGGACACTTCGACCATGCGCGGGTCCGGGTCGCGGTTCCGGGGGGGGGTCGCTAAAGCGCCGACAGGGATCCGGGGGTTTGACCAGGTCACTGATGGTGGTCTGCCGCGGGGCCGGCCGACGTTGGTGACAGGGGCGTCGGGGTCGGGCAAGACGTTGTTCGGGATCGAGTTTCTCGTCCGGGGCGCGCGCGAATTCGCCGAGCCCGGGGTGCTGATGACGTTCGAGGAGTCGGCCACCGATGTGGTGGAGAACGTGGCTTCGCTCGGGTTCGACCTGGCCCAGCTTGAGGAGGACGGGCTGCTGGTGGTCGATGCGGTCCATGTCGACTCCGCGGAGATTGTGGCGGCGGGTGCGTTCGACCTGGACGGGGTGTTCATCAGGTTGGCTAGCGCGGTCGATGAGGTGGGCGCCAAGCGGGTGGTGCTGGACACGATCGAGGTGTTGTTCGGCGTCCTGGGCAACGAGGCGATCGTCCGTGGTGAGCTCGGGCGGTTGTTCGGCTGGTTGAAGGATCGGGGTCTGACTGCGGTCGTGACCGGTGAGCGCGGCAAGGAGGGTCAGCTGACGCGTTTCGGGATCGAGGAGTATGTCTCGGACTGTGTGATCGTCTTGGACCACCGGGTCTCCGAGGAGATCTCCACGCGCCGGTTGCGGGTGGCGAAGTACCGCGGGTCGGAGCACGGCACCAACGAGTACCCGTTCTTGATCACGAACAAGGGCCTTACTGTGCTGCCGATCACGTCGGTGGGCTTGTCGTATGGAGCGACTAGTGAGCGGTTCTCGACCGGGATGCCGCAGCTGGACCAGATGCTCGGTGGTGGGGTCTTCCGCGGGACGACAGTGATGGTGACTGGCGGCGCGGGCACCGGTAAGACGACCTTGGCCGCCCAGATGGTCGATGCGGCGTGTGGGCGCGGGGAGCGGGCCCTGCTCGTCTCCTTTGAGGAGTCCCCCCAACAGCTGATCCGCAACATGGGCTCGGTCGGCCTTGACCTGAACAGGTGGGTGGAGGCGGAGTTGTTGCAGGTGTGGTCCGAGCGGGCCACCTCCTTCGGCCTGGAGTCTCACCTGGTGCGCCTGGAACAGCTGTTAGACGACACCGAACCCACCGTGGTGGCCTTGGACGCGATGGCAAGCCCCCGTGCCGGGTCGGCATACGAGGTGACGGCGGCGGTGACACGCGAGCTCGACCTGATCAAAGCTCGGGGCATCACCGGGATCCTCACAGGGTTGACCCATGACGTCGAGGTCGAGGCCAGCACGGTGGCGGTGTCGTCGTTGGTCGACACCTGGCTGCTGGTGCGCAACGTGGAGTCCGACGGTGAGCGCAACCGGTTGCTGTTCGTGATCAAGAGCAGGGGGTCGGAGCACTCGAACCAGGTACGCGAGTTTGTTCTGACCAGGCACGGTGCCCAGCTGGTCGAGGTGGACGCCGGACCGCAAGGGGTGGTGACCGGTTCGGCACGGGTGGCACTGGAGACGGGGAGGCGGGAAGCGCAAGTCAGACGCCACGAGGACCTCGCGCAACGACGGGCGGAACTGTCCCGGCGCTCCGCGGAGGTGGACGCGCAGATCGCGGCATTGCGGACCCAGTTCGAGCAGGAGACTACCGCACTTGAGCGGGAGATCGCCCAGGAGTCGCATCACGATGAGCAAGGCACCAAGGCCCGCAGAGAGCTGTCCGAAGCCCGCACAGATGGTGCCACGGTGCAACCGGACCAGCTGGAGGCCCAGAGATGACTGCCGGCGGAACGACCCGCAACGGGCAGAGCGGCTCCGAGGGCCAAGACGACCAGGAGAAGCTCGACCTGCGGCTCTACGTGGCCGGAAAGAGCCCGAAGTCGATGCAGGCCATCGAGAACCTTCGCCGGCTGTGCGAGCAGTACCTGCCCGGGCGGTACCACATCGAGCTGATCGACCTGGTGGAGCACCCCAAGCTCGCCCGGGGCGACGAGATCATCGCCGTCCCGACGCTGGTACGCCGTCTCCCGGAGCCGATCCGCAAGATCATCGGGGATCTGTCCGACACCGAGCAGGTGCTGGTCGGTCTGCAGCTTCGGCCCAAAGGGGTTCACGGACCATGACTGCCGATGCCCAGCCGCGCTGGCACCTGACACTCTACGTCTCGGGTGCCTCGCCGAACTCGGCGGCCGCCTTGGACACGGTGCGGCGTCTGTGCGACGAAGAGCTCGCCGACCAGGTGGAGCTGCACGTGGTGGACGTCCTCGAACAGCCAACCCTGGTGCGCGATGACATCCTTGCGATCCCCACCCTGATCAAGAGTCTGCCGGAACCGCTGCGGACTCTAGTGGGGAACCTTGGCGACACCGCCCGGCTCCGGGTCGGCCTCGACCTGCCCCCAGCACCCGACGGCCCCCGTAGACACGCAGAGGCACCGTGAGCTTTGCGGGCAGTGATCGGGGTGGCCAGGAATCGAGCATCCCGCAGGAGGCTGCGCTGCTGGCCGAGATCAACGACCTGAAGGAGACCTTGGACGCAATCCGTTCCGGTGGGGTCGACGCAGTCATGATCCCCGGCCCCGACGGCGGGACCCTCTACACCCTGACGAGCGCAGACCGCCCCTATCGGGTGCTCGTGGAGCAGATGGGCGACGGCGCTGCGACGCTGGCGGAGGACGGGACCGTGCTGTACACCAACCAACGTTTCGCCGATCTGATCAGGGCCGAGCGGGCCTCGTTGCTGGGCCGAGACCTGGCCGAAATCGTCCAGGCTAACAACCCGACCATCATGGGCGACCTCCTTGGCACAGCGCCCGGCATGACGGCTCACCACGAGTTGGCCCTCATCCACCCCGACGCTCAGAGGACGCCGGTGCTCGCCTCGGCGACCGGACTCGACCTTGACGGCACCATCGTGCGCTGCCTGATCGTCACCGACCTGACCCGCAGGGTGGAAGCCGAGGAGCAGCTTCGCCTCACGATGGAGTACGCCCCGATCGGCCTGGCCATGGAGTCTCCTCACGGGCGCTTCGTACTGGTGAACCCGGCTTTGTGCCGGATGCTGGGTCGCGACGCCGAGACGCTCCAGTCGATGACGTGGAAGGACTTTACGCACCCAGATGACATAGAGATCACCGCCGACCTGCTCGCGAACCTGATCGCAGGCAATGCCCCCTCGTACAGTCTGCGAAAGCGCTATCTGAAGCCTGATGGATCGGTCCTATGGGGCGACCTTTCGGTATCGGCCGTGCGCAATGATGACGGGTCGGTGAGGAACGTCATTGCCCAGATCGTGGATGTAACTGAGCAGGTCCAGGCAACTCAGATGCTCGCCGAGTCGAAGGAGAACTACCGTTTGCTGGCGGAGAACGCCTCGGACGTGGTCCTCCGTCAAGATCCCGACCGCAGAATCAAGTGGGCGTCCGGCTCGGTCGCCGGGGTTCTGGGCTGGGGAGCTTCCGACCTCGTGGAGCATGTGATTGACGAGTTCGTCCATCCTGATGACCTACCCATGTTCGGGCAGTTGATGGCGAGCTCCGGCCCGGGAGGCTCCACGCATGCTGAGTTCAGGTTCCGCCGCGCGGACGGCACCTACCGGTGGGTCGCCTACCGGACCCGGCTCAAGGCGGACGAGGCGGGTAACCCGGTAGCTGTGGTGGGCGGGTTGGTGGATATTGCCAGTCGCAAGGCCGGCGAAGCGAAGGAGCAGGAGCGGTTGGACGAGCTCGAGCGGTTCAAGCGACTGACAGTCGGACGCGAGCTCAAGATGATCGCGCTGAAGAAGGAGCTCGAACACCTCAAGAAACTCATCTCAGATGATGGAACAGATCGTGGCAATCAGTCACAGACGTGACTCGCAGCGATCGCCAGCACTGCCCTTCCTGGCTGCAGCGCGCCTTGGGCTACACGCCCCCGGGCAGCCCCTCCTACTTTGAAGGTGCCTTGGGCGGGGTGGTCTGCGAACCGCGCAACGAGCCGGCGTGCGCGCGGGCGCTCGGTTCGTTCCGGGTCTTGACCAGGCTGGCTACGACGACCACGGCCAGGATCACCAGGATCACGCCGAGGCTGACCAGGGTCGGGATCTCGGGCACGGCGGCACTGACGTCGACGTGCAGCCAGTGCAAGATCAGCTTCACACCGATGAAGGCGAGGATGATCGACAGCCCGGTCGAAAGGTAGACCAGCCGGTCCAGCAGCCCCTTGACCAGGAAGAACAGCGCACGCAAGCCCAGCAGGGCGAAGGCGTTCGCGGTGAAGACGATGTACGCCTCGCTCGTGATGCCGAAGACGGCCGGGATGGAGTCCAGGGCGAACAGCAGGTCGATGCTGCCGATCGCGATGAGCACCAGAAACAGCGGCGTGACCATCCGCTGGCCGTCCACCCGGGTGAGGAGCTTGCCACCGACGTAGGTCTCGGTGATCGGGAGAAGCCGGCGGGCCCCCTTGACCACGGCGTTGTCCTCGATGTCGGGATCCTCGTCGCGGTGCCGGAACAGCTGAACCGCGGTGAAGATCAGCAGCAGCCCGAACAACAGGAAGACGACCGAGAAGGCCGACAGCAGAGCGGCACCGGCGACGATGAAGATCGCACGCATGACGAGTGCCAGCGCGATCCCGAAGGTCAGCACCTTGTGCTGGTGCTCCTGCGGCACGGCGAAAGTCGTCATGATGATCACGAAGACGAAGAGATTGTCGACCGACAAGCTCTTCTCGACGAGGTAGCCGGCGAAGTACGCAGTGCCGAAGTCGCCGCCGTAGGCGTAGGTGAACCAGACCCCGAAGCCAACCGCGACTGCGATGTAGAAGACCGACCACGCGGTGGCCTCACGGAACCCGACCTTGTGCGGACGGACCGAGGCGAGGACGAGGTCGACAGCAAGGAGCAGGACGATCAGAGAGACCGTCACCCCCCACACGAGAAGGCTGATATCTAGCACGCGCACCTCATTCTGGTCTGCTCGGCAGCGGGCCCTGGGCCCGCGACCAGTCCCGGCCAGCCAGGTGGCCAGGGCAAGATCTGCAGGAGCTCAACGCGGACCGTGCGGTTGCCTGTTCGTAGGGGCTGGGCAGGGTGTCCAGACCTTCGGACCGGTAGTCTCTCCCACCCTCCGAGGTGAGGTCCGCTCACCTCGGCGTGCGGGGCCGTGTCCCCGTTCATGCCCGAATTCTTGCAGTCGGCTGCCTTCTGCGGAAGCCCTCACATAGCCGCGTGGGTATGCCGCCGCGGCGATGACGGAGGGCGCGGCCGACGAGAGCATCCGCGAGCTGATGGAAAGCCCTAGCGGACGTGCCGCTACCTGTTGCGTCGCCGGCCGACGGTGTAACGGACGTCCTGGTCGAAGCCGATCCGATGATCTGGGTTCTGTCGCCGTGTGTCGTCGAGCAGTCGGCCGGCGCTGGCTTGTACGGCGGCGCGCTCGGCCTCGGGCACCATCTCCCCCATGCGCCGCTGTCCGGTCGACTTTGTCCATCGATGCCAGTGATCCGCGCCGTCGAACCACACCGGGACCGGGCCCGAAGCGGTGCGGACATCGGCGAATCCAGCGTCGACAAGCAATCGCTCGACGCCCTCGTCTGAGCCGAACGGTCCTTGCTTGCCCGTGATGCGGGCATCGCGTAGGTCTGGCGGGAGATACGGCTCGAAGATGGCATCGACGGGCTCCCAAGCAGCGTCGTAGGCGCCGAAGGTTGACACTCCGATCCGTCCGCCGTCGACGAGAAGCTCACCCCAGGCGCTAGGCGCGGCGACAGGTTTTGGCAGGAAGAACAGCACCAACGAGGCGGTGACTATGTCGAAGGACCCGGTCGGCAGATCCGGGTCTCCTGCGTCGCCGATCATCACTTCGACCGACAGGCCCTCCCGCGCCGCATTGTCGGCGGCAGCGGCGACCATCCTTGGTGCCAGATCCAGCCCGATCGCGTGCACGGAAGCTTGAGCCGCAACCGAGCGCCCAGCACGATGCCACGCTCATCGCCCCCGACGATCAAGACGGGGTCTGGATCGGTTGCTCAGCGGGTACCTGTGCCGTTGGCAGTTCCTGGGGCCAGGACTATCGCTTGTGGAGTGTCACGGTGCCGGCTGGTGGCAGAGTGATGGCGTGGCTGACGCACGCGACACTGACGAGGTACCGGTGGGGTCTCGCCCCATCCGGAGCTACCGGCCGGGCCGTTGGCGGCGTTTGGAGTGCTCGGTCATGGGTGCGCTCGGCGCCGATCTCGAGCCGTACCCCTTCCCGTTGACGACGCCGGTTGCCGGACCGTACGCGAGGTGGGCGGGCCGGAGGCCGGGCTGGTGCTCGAGCGGTACGTCCGGAACGACTAGGCCCAACGGCAGTACTTCCAGGCGGACCAGAACGACCCGAGATCGTGAGGCACATCTACGTCTGCAACGAAACCGCCTTAGTCTTAACGTGAGCGCCGATGCCCGAAGGTGACACGGTCTGGCGTGCGGCCCGCCGGCTCAACGAGGCTCTGGCTGACGAGACCATCATCGGCGCAGATCTGCGCTGGCCGGGACTTTCAACTGCCGACCTTCGAGGCATGCGCACCCTCGAGGTCGTGTCACGTGGGAAGCACCTGCTGCATCGTCTTGATGCCGGCCTCACCCTGCACTCCCACCTGCGCATGGAAGGTCAGTGGCGCGTTGAGACCACCGAAGGACTTGCGAACCGGAAGCTGGCCAACCCCCAGCTGCGTGCCTTGGTCTCCACGGCGCGATGGACCGCGCTGGGCGTTCGGCTCGGTCACCTGCACCTGCTGGCGACGCGCGACGAGGGCCGTCTGGTCGGACACCTCGGGCCCGACGTCCTCGGCACGGACTGGGATGCCGCCGAGGCAGCCGGCCGTCTCGCCGCAAGCATGAGCACGATCGGTTCGGCCCTGCTGGACCAGCGCAATCTCGCCGGCGTTGGAACTCTGTACGCCAGCGAGACTCTATTCCTCGAGCGGCTAAGCCCGTGGCACCCCGCAGCCAGTCTGGCGAGCGCTCAGGTGAGTCAGGTCGTCGACCGGGTGCACCGACTCCTGAACCTCAACCGGCACAACGTGTTTCGAAGCACGACCGGTGTGCACCGCCACGGGATGACGACGTACGTCCTTGGCCGGTCCGGCCGGCCTTGTCGGCGCTGCGGCCACGCGGTGCGGGTCAGCATGCTCGGCGTACCTCCGCAGGACCGCGCCTTCTTCTACTGCCCCACCTGTCAAGGCGGCCTGGCTCCAGGGGACGATGGACACATTCAGGGGCCGCTCGGCTCGTCCACCCGGTCACCTGGCCGGCGACGTCGCCTCTGAGGCGACCTCGGGCGGCATCTTTGCGGACTCTTCTCTGGCCTTTTCCTCGACAGCTCGAGCCCTGCTGGAGTACCGCGGACGACACGTGGTCGAGCCGGTCACGGAGAGGATCGTGGCGAATTCCGCGCAAACGTCAAGGGCATTCAGGTTGCCGAGAGTAACGCCAAGGCCGGCTGGGCTCTGGACGTGGCACCGGTTTGTCAGGCTGAGCCGTGGTCGTCCTGGAAGACGTCTTGGACGTGAATGTGCATTGTGGTCACGGTGACGGGCGGGACGATGGGGCCCAGAAGCTGAGTGAGCCGCTCGCTGGCGAGTTTGCGGATGGTGTCGGCGACGGAAATCAGTGGGACACCGAAGCGGGCGCTGATGGTGATAATCACGCCGGCGTACGTGTCGAGGCCTTCGATCGTGATGACGACATCCTGAATCCTGGACTGGGGGACTGTGCTGACGGCGTCACGCAGGTGGGCGATCAGAACTTGCTCGCTGATGTGGACGGGTCCGTTGGCCGCCTGGGCCTGCACGGCCAACGAGGTGCGAGTGGTACGCAGTGCGCGGGTCAGAACCCGGTCGGCGATCTCTACCCAGCGCTGGTCCACATGGTCGCGCAGCGACTGTGTGGCCTCTTTGAGCATGGCGTCCTCGCGAGGCGAGATGGAAGGCTCGGGTCGCTCGGAAGGAGGTGGGGTCATCGCCACTTGGCCATCCTCGCAGCCAACGTGCGTCGCGCCCTGTACAGCTGGCCCCGTACAACGGTCGGTGTGGTGTCCAGGATGGCGGCTATCTCCTCGTAGGGCAGCCCTTCGAGTTCGCATAGCAGCCATGCCGCACGCTGACGCCAGGGTAGCTCGCCCAGGGCAACGTCTAGCTCGACCCACAGTTCCCCGTGCTGGGCGTGGATCACGGGATCGGTGTCAGGCCCGGCCGGCACGGTAAGGATCCAGTCCTCCATTGCGATGGGGCGGCGGCGGCGGCGGGCGCTGAGCACGCAGTTCGCAGTGATCCGGAACAACCAGGTCTGCAGACCTGAGTCACCCCGATACTGCGGAAGGTGTACCCAGGCTTGGGTCAAGGCCTCCTGGACCGCGTCCTCGGCATGATGGGTGTCACCGTCGAGCATGTGGACGGCGTACCGGAACATCGCTGCGGCGTGACGTTCGAAGATCTCGGCGAACGCGACGCGATCGCCGAGCGCGGCCTGCCGGGCAAGGTCCTGGTCGGTGGGGCCGCCCACCGACTCGGGCTGGCTCGTCGCTCCTCCGCTCCGTACGTAGTCGCTTCCGCCTCGGTCGCCCGCGCTCAGACGGGTGATCAGGATCGTATCTGGGCAGATTTGTCACAGTAGCAACAGTTTGCCCTGACGCACCCGGCCCTCGCGGTAGTCATTCTGGTCACACATCAGCGCATCGGGAGCGGGTTTGTCGCCCAGCCGAGCGAGCAATATGATTTTAATCACATAACGGGCGGCGTGAGGAATCCGGCATAGGGGGCATCTAACACGCATACCCGTAACCCAGCGACTTTCAAGGGAGCCTTCAATGAGTGAAAACCCGGCAGCACGAAGCGGTAGGTCGACCAGCCTGACGCCGAGCACAGGTGACAGCGCACTGGTCACCCAGCAGGGCAAGACGACGATCGCCGACACGGTGGTCTCCAAGATCGCGGGTATTGCGACCCGTGAGGTCTCGGGTGTGCACGACCTGGGTGCGAGCGCATCCCGCGCTGTCGGGGCCCTGCGTGAGCGCATCCCGGGTGGACGCACCAACAACTCCCAAGGTGTGACTGTCGAGGTCGGTGAGCGGCAGGCGGCTATCGACATCCAGCTGGTCGCCGACTATGGCGTGTCCATCGCCGACCTGTCTGCGGGTATCCGCCGCAACGTCATATCGGCCGTCGAGCGGATGACCGGTCTGGACGTGACCGAGGTCAACATCGAGGTCCAGGACATCTACCTGCCCTCGGATGACGACCAGGACGACGAGAGCGACCAGAGAAAGGACGCCCGGGTCCAGTGAGCCAGCCACCGGTGGACCAGATCTCGTCGGGGAGGGTCCCGGCAGGGGGACCTTCGGCACCTCGACCAGACGACCTGGCCGACCGGGTCGCGGCAGCCGTTCGCACCGTGCCCGGTGTGGCTGACCTGCACACCGGAACTTTCGGTGAGGTCGGGACCTATCTGCCCGGCCGCAGGGTTGACGGTGTGCAGATCCGCACTGACTATTGCGCCGTGCACGTCGTCCTGTACTGGGGCTCCCCCGTGCTGGAAACAGCCGACCGGGTGCGTTCAACGGTATCGCGACTTGTGGGTACGAGAGTCGACGTCACCGTCGAGGACGTCGTCATGGCGACTCCGACGGTCTGAGGATGCGACCTCAGGTGCCGGGCAAGAAGCAGCGGACGCCGCTGGATACGGCTCATTATGCGGCCTGGCGGGCCGAGTGGCTGGGGGCTGTGCGGCAGCACCACCCAGATGTCGGCGGTGACCTGCAGGAGTACCTCCGAGTCACCGCTGACATCGACCGCAGACACGGCCATGGCCCGCTGACCACAAGGAGGAATGTGCCCGATGCGCGCGTCCACCTGTCGGCGCGCAGCGACCGGCGGTCCAGGGCGCAGCTCCGATTCAAAGCCTCAGTTCGACGTGCAAGAACCGTATCCAAGACCATGCGTTCTAGGCTGCCCCGCTGGGCACCGGGAGCGCGTCGATACACCCGGATCTGACGGTGACACCTGACACAAGCACGACTTCCAAGCCCACACGGCTCGCAACGAGCCCGGGCCCACCTTCGACCAAGGAGACACACGTGACCACTTCCACCATCGGCCTCCTCGCGGGCCTTCTTCTCGGGATCGCCACAGCAACTGGAGGTTTCTTCGGGTTCCTCATAGCGCTCGTCCTGGGCGTCGTCGGCTACCTCATCGGTGCTCACTACGACGGTGAGGTCGACCTCGGAAAGCTCCTTGGCGGACGCCGTGGCTGAGGCACTCACACCCTTGACCGAAGCGCGATCGAAGGATGAAGAGGGCAGTCGTCCTGCCTCGGGACAGAGGGGACGTCTGGTCATCACAGACACCGCAGTGGAACGCATTGCCACCATCGCTGCCAGTGAGGTCGAGGGCGTGGTCAACACAGGGTCTGGCTTGAACCAGGTCATGGGTCACCGCTACCCGAAGGCCGACGCAACGATGGCCGGGGACAGGTGCCGCATTCACGTTGAGATCGCCATCGCCTGGCCGCACCCCCTGGGGCAGGTATGCAGGCAGGTCCGCGACGAGGTTCGCCACCGCGTCACCAACCTCGTCGACCTCCACGTCGACGCCGTCGACGTGACAGCGGCCAAGGTGGTTCACGTCCCGGAGCCGAAGCAAAAGAGGGTCCAGTGAGCGACCCCACTTACGCGGAGCACGCGTCGCCCACGGTCGCATACCCCGTCACCAGTGCGGACGGGGACAACCGGCAAGGCCAGCAGAAACCCAAGCCGCTACCGGCAGGCAAGACCCCCGTGGGGCCGGGCATCGTCACGGCAGTCGGCCTGACTCTCGCAATCATGGTCGTCGCCCTTGGCGTTGTCGGAGTCCACGATGCCCTGGTCGCAGCAGGCGCCACAGGCGGCGCACCCTGGATCGACTCGGCGGTTCAGGCCTTCAACGAGGTCACCCCCGCTGTCTGGTTGGTCCCGGTCAGCCTCTCCCTTGTCCTGCTGGGAACCTGGCTGCTGCTGACAGCGGTGCGACCCCGCCCTCGCACAGCCATCGCACTCCGCTCCCAGACCGGAGTGTTCCTGCGTCCGCGCGACGTGGCAAAGCTTGCACGCAATGCCGCCCAAGAAGTCGACGGAGTCACGTCCGCGAGAGTTACCGCTGGTCCACGCAAGGTCACCGTGGCCGTCCAGGCCACCACCACCGAAGGTGTGAGAACCAAGGTCACCCAGGCCGTGGCCACTCGACTAGGGGCACTGGCAACAGCGCCGACCGTGCGAGTCACCGTCAAGACCGAAGGGAGCTCGTCATGAGCCGGCGGGTCATCACGTTGGACCGGTTCGCGTCGTTCCTGGTGGGGCTGGCGGTCATCGCGGCAGGCGTTCTCGCCTTCGCCTGGTGGCTGACCCCCGGCTGGCTGCCCCGGTCGCTGGACACCTCGCCGGTCACCGATGTGACGAGTCAGAAGTGGTGGCCGTGGGTCACCGGCCTGGCTGGCGCCGTGCTGGTGCTGGCCGGGCTCCGATGGCTGGCAGGTCACGTGCCTCACAGCCGGGTCGGTGAGGTGACGCTGCCGGGCTCCGATGATGACGGCAGACTGCGGGCCACAGCCACCCCCGTGGTGAAAGCCGCCGCCGACGTCCTTCAGTCGACACCAGGGGTCCGGTCGGCAACGGGGCGAGTGGTGCGTGAGCGCGGCCAGCTCGTCGCCCGCCTGGGCGCCACCATCGAGGCAGGCGCCGACCTGCACGACATTGCTTTCGCGGCCGACCAGATGGCCGCCGACCTGGCCCGGGTCCTGGAACGCGACGACCTGCGCTGCCTGGTCCAGCTCAAGGTCGCAACCCGAACCAGGTCACTGCCGCGAGTCAGCTGAGCTCACCGTCGGTCAGTGATCTGATCGACCATCATCGTGGCCGTCAACCGGCGGTCACACCGCCGGAGAAGAAGGAGACGAACACCATGAGTGCTACCGACAAGATCAAGAACGCCGCCCAGGACCTGACCGGCAAGGCCAAGGAGGCTGCCGGGAAGGCAACCGACAACGAAGAGCTTCAGGCCGAGGGCAAGGCCGACCAGGCCAAGGCTGACGCCAAGAAGACCGGCGAGAACATCAAAGACGTCTTCAAGAACTGACCACGTTGCTACCTTCGACCGACCTCAAGGAAACTTCATGATCTCGGCTATCGTCAGCGCCATCGTCGTCGGCGCCATCATCGGCGCGCTAGGCCGACTGGCCGTGCGGGGCAAGCAGAACATCTCTGTCGTCGTCACCATCCTCATCGGCATCGGCGCCGCGCTCATCGGTACGTTCATCGCCCAGGCGTTGGGAGTCGGTGACACCAACGGAATCGACTGGATCAAGCTCGTCATACAGGTCGGGCTGGCAGCCATCGGCGTCTCGGTATTCGCCGGTACGAGGGCGCGCGCTTAGCGGCCGGCAGGACACGGCCTCACTGCACACGGCTGCTCCTGAGGCAGAGCCCCTTCAGCCGCCGCGTTCTGCCCTTGGCACGGCAGCACGAGGGTGGTGCAGTCCGGCCGGGCCGGCTACGTGGCGGTGACGCCGTGAGTGGCCACCTGGACACGGCCTCGGGTTGATCGTGACTTGGGTGCTGCTCGGCTCCGCGACCGATGGCCATGGCGGGCACTTCGCCGGCCTGTCGGCCCAGCGGACCCGCCACCGACTCCTCGTGCAGCGAACCTGGCACCACTGCGGAAGCTGGTCGCCATCGTCGTGGTCCCTGGCGCCCTGGGCCTCGGCGCGACCGTCAGGATGCACAAGCGTGCCTTCTGATGGTGCTAGAGTTCGGCCTGAGCGAACGCTCAAAAGGGTTGTTACCCATACTGGGGCAAGACCTGAGGCGCACCTAGGTGCATCTCAGGTCTTTTTTTGTTTTCTGGGTCATGTGGGTGCGAGCGGGAAAGGAATGACTGTGGAGTCCACTACTAAACGCAGTACGGCTGAGGAGATTGTTGCCAAGATCGGCGGTCCCGGCAACATCGTCAGCTTGACGCACTGTGCAACGCGGCTTCGATTAGAGCTGAACGATGCGGGCCTGGTTGATCAGAAGGCCGTGGAGGCGATCCCCGGTGTCATGGGCGCGGTTCCGCAGTCGGGCGATCGATTCCAGGTCGTGATCGGCGGCGCGGTTCAGAACACGTTCAACCAGATCATGAACTTGCCCGAGATGGCCGGCATCGGCAAGAGCCAGGCCAGTGACGCCGACGTCAAATCGGCGGCCCGCTCGAAGGCCCGCGGCAAGTCGGCTTATGTCGACAGCTTCTTCGAATACCTGTCGGACTCGTTCCGGCCGCTGCTGGGAGTGCTGCTGGGCGCCTCGCTGATCATCGCCTTCGCCGCGGTCCTCGACGCGTTCCACATCATCGACTTCCGGGCTGCAGACAAGCCGGCGTCCTGGTTCTTCGTCGACGCCATGTGGCGCGGGGTGTTCTACTTCCTGCCGATCATGGTGGCCTACAACGCCGCCAAGAAGCTGAAGATCGACCCCTGGGTCGGAGCGACCGTGATGGGCGCCCTGATGACCCCGGAGTTCATGAGCCTCAAGGACACCGCGAAGTTCGCCAGCACAGTCTGTACCAAGAACCCGGCCCTTGGCACTGAGTCCTGCGTGGCCCAGATCTTCGGCATCCCGATGCAGCTCAACGACTACAGCGGCCAGGTGTTCGTCCCGCTGATCATGGTCGCGGTGCTGGCTCTGGTCTACAAGGGCCTGAAGAAGATATTCCCCGAGAACATCCAGATGGTGTTCGTGCCGTTCTTCTCCATGGTCATCATGATCCCGGTGACCGCCTTCCTGATCGGGCCGATGGGCATGTGGATGGGCAACGGACTGGGTGGCGGAATGGCCTGGATGAACGGCAATGCCCCCATCCTGTTCGCGATCATCATCCCGCTGGTCTACCCGTTCCTGGTTCCGCTGGGCCTGCACTGGCCCCTTAATGCCCTCATGCTGGTGAACATCCAGACCCTCGGCTACGACTTCATCCAGGGCCCGATGGGTGCCTGGAACTTCGCGTGCTTCGGCGCGACCGCCGGCGTCCTCTTCATCTCATGGCGTGACAAGGAAGTCGAGATGCGCGCGACGGCCACCGGCGCTCTGACCGCCGGCCTCTTGGGCGGTATCTCCGAGCCGTCCCTGTACGGCATCCACCTGCGCTTCAAGCGGATCTACCCGCGCATGCTGGTGGGCTGCCTGGTCGGCGGTCTGATCACGGGCATCTTTGGTGGGGTCAAGACCTCAGCGTTCGCCTTCACCTCCCTGCTGACCATCCCCGTCTTCTCCCCGATTCCCCTGTATGCGATCTCCATCACGGCGGCGTTCGTGACCGCCATGGTGCTGGTCATTATCTCCGACTACCGCACGCCGGAGCAGAAGGCCGAGTCCCTCGCGAACCGTAAGCAGGCCGAGTCGGACCTGGCCCTCGAAGCCGCCCGGGCTGCTGCGCCCACAGACGTTCCACCGGCCGTTCCGACGCCGGTGAGCACGTCCACCACGGTGATCGTTGCGCCGATCGCGGGACTTGTCGTGCCCCTGGATGAGGTGGGCGACAAGGTATTCGCGTCGCGAGCACTCGGCGAGGGGGTTGGCATCCGCCCCACCGACGGTCGGGTGACCTCGCCCGTAGCCGGCGTGCTGGTCACTGTTCCGGAGAGCGGGCACGCTTTCGGGATCAAGACCCATGATGGAGTAGAGGTGTTGGTGCACATCGGTATCGACACCGTCCAGCTCCAGGGGAAGTGCTTCGAGGTGGCCGCAAAGCAGAACCAGCGGGTCGAGATCGGCGACCTGCTGGCCACGGTGGACCTCGAGGGCGTCCGTGATGCGGGTTATGATCCGACCACCGTCGTGGTCGTCATCAACAGCAACACACTGTTGTCGGTCACTCCCAAGACGGGCAACGACGTCATCCCCGGCGACCTGATTATTGACGTGACCCCCTGAAAGGAGCGGCCGTGATCGCGCCGTCGAGCGACACGGCCGTGGCCTGACATGGAGTTGGTACGCGTCTTCAACAACAACGTCGTCCTCGCCAAAGACGATGCTGGACGTGACGTGATCCTGACCGGCCGCGGCCTGGGTTTCCAGGCCCGGCCGGGTCAGTTCGTCGACCCGGCCCAGATCGTTCGGATCTTCGTGCCTGCAGACGGGCGCGACCCCGACCACCTGGCTCAGCTCCTCGCAGGCATCCCCCCGGAGCACATTGCGTTGGTGGGCTCGGCTCTGGCGGATGTCGGGTTGGACAGTCTCACCCAAAATCCGGCGCTGATCATCGCCCTGGCCGATCACGTCGGCTTCGCCCTGCGGCGAATCGCCGTGGGTATGGAGATCGAATACCCGCTCCTCGCCGAGGTGCAGAACCTCTACGCGGAGGAGTACGCCAGAGCTGCGGCCCTTCTGATCGCCATCAACACTCGAAGCGAGACCCAGCTCCCCAGCGCCGAGGCGGTCGGCATTGCGCTCCACCTGGTGAATGCCGGCTTCGCCACCGGAGACCTCTCGTACACCTACACGATGACCGGCGCGATCCAGCAGATGGTCAGTGTCATCAAACAGACCTTCAGCCTGGACCTCGACCCGGGCAGCGTCAGCGTCGGACGGTTCGTCACGCACCTGCGGTACCTGTTCGTTCGAATCCACCAGCACAAGCAGCTCGACCAGAAGCATTCACCCATCGGCGTCGTCATCCGGGCGACCTATCCGCACGAGGTTCAGTGTGCCCTGCGCCTGGCCTCCCTCGTCGAGCTACGCCTCGGTTCGCCCCTCACCGACGACGAGGTCTCCTACCTGGCGCTGCACGTTGCCCGAGTCGCCGCCGACCAGTCCTGACCCGGCTTACGAACGCAAACGTCCTCGCCTCAGACCGGATCCGCCACTCCGGACGAACTGGTTGCCATCGACGCGTTCAACGATCGGTGACCGGTGAGCGATCGGCTAACAGGGCACTTGCTCCGCCAGCCTCCCGCGTCGTCGTAGTACAGGACGTGGCTGGTGCTGTCGCACCGTCTCGGGGAACTCTGGGCGGACCGTGGCGTCCCGGGCCGGTCAGCACTGGGGTCTTGGCTGAGCGTCGTCTTGGTGGCCGTCGCCGGGGTACAGCTTCGTCGCCAGCTGCTTATGCTCGCCGTAGTGCTGCTCGAGGCCTATGGGGTCGGTCGGGTTGTCGCTGATCACGAAAAGTTTAACAGTGACCAACCCGCCCAACCGTGGATGCGGCTGGACATGGTCGGTAGCGTTGCATCCATGACCGGCTCCGTGGACCCCGACCGCACCGAATACGACGTCATCGTGATCGGTGGCGGGCCGCCTGGGGAGAACGTCGCCGCGTATGCCGGCGACGGCAGCGGCCTGTCCGCGGTGATCGTCGAGCAGGAGCTGGTCGGCGGCGAGTGCTCCTACTGGGCGTGTATGCCGAGTAAGGCGCTGCTACGGCCCATCGAGGTGCTCGACACGGCACGCAGGCTGCCTGGCGCGCGGCAGGCACTCGACGGACGGACGGTGGATGTGGCCGCCGTGCTGGCACGCCGAGATGCGTTCACCTCGCATCACGACGACAGCTCGCAGGTGCAGTGGGCGAACGGCGCGGGCATCGACATCGTGCGCGGACGCGGACGGCTGACCGGTGACAGAACCGTCGGGGTGACGCTGCCCGGTGGCGAGACCCGCACGCTGACGGCCCGGCACGCCGTCGTGCTGGCGACCGGCACGCGCGCGTCGGTGCCGCCGATCGACGGGCTGCGCGAGGCGCTGCCATGGACGTCGCGCGATGTCACCAACCTGCACGAGGTGCCGCGCCGCGTGGTCGTGATCGGCGGCGGGGTGGTCGCATGCGAGTCCGTCACGTGGCTGCACGGGCTGGGCGCGGAGCAGCTCACCGTCGTCGAGGCGTCGCAGCGGCTTCTCGGGCGCACCGAGCCGTTCGCCGGCGAGCTGGTCGCCGAGCAGCTCGGCAAGGTCGGAATCCACGTCCGGCTCGGTGCGCGGGCGGCGTCGGTGCGGCGTGAGGGGCCGCGCGATACCGGCGAGGGGCCCATGCACGGCGGCGAGGTGACGTTGACGCTCGAGGACGGCACGTCGGTCACCGCCGATGAGATCGTGGTGGCCGCGGGGCGGACGCCTAACAGTGACGACCTTGGCCTGGAGACCGTTGGCGTGGCCGCCAACGAGCACGGCTAC
>JACMPC010000145.1 GCA_014377705.1 Dermatophilaceae bacterium | reverse complement strand
TCGCTGAGTCGGTTCAGGCCGCTGAGGGCCTGGCCCATGCGGGGGTTCGTGGCCAGCCGTTCCCGATTCCGGTGCAGGAAGGCCCAGTACCCAGCGGTGAAGGGGCAGGCATCCTGGCCAACTCGCTTGCGCGGGTCGTAGGCGCAGCTGGAGCAGTAGTCGCTCATCCGGTTGATGTAGGCGCCCCCGGCGGCATACGGCTTGGTAGCCATCACTCCACCGTCGGCGAACTGCGACATCCCAACCACGTTGGGCACCATGACCCAGTCGTAGCCGTCGACGAACGCCCGGTGGAACCAGTCAGTGACCTCCGCAGGATCCCACCCGTGCTGCATCGCATAGTTCCCGAGCACCATCAGTCGCGGGATGTGGTGCACCCAGCCGCGGTCACGCACGCTGGCCAGGGCGTCAGACAGGCAGGCCGCATCGACAGACTCCGCCTCAAGGTCAGCGAACCAGCCCGGCACCGGGTTCCGCGCCTGCAATTCGTTCCGAGTGCGATACGACCGCGGAAGATGCCAGTACAGGTGCCAGACGAACTCGCGCCAACCGATGACCTGCCGGATGAAGCCTTCCACCGACCCCAGCGGGGCGAGACCGTTCAGGTAGGCGTCCTCTGCCCTTGCGACCACCTCGATCGGGTCGAGCAAGCCCAGGTTCAGGGGTGCGGACAGCAAGGAGTGCGCCATCCACGGGTCGGCGGACAACATCGCGTCCTCGTGCGGCCCGAACCCGGTCAGCCGGTGGGTGAGGAAGTCGGCCAGGCCGGCCAGCGACTCAGCGCGAGTGACAGCGAACCGGCGTGGACCGTCAGAACCGAGGAACGTGACGTGTCCTTCCCGCTCCCAGCGGTCGAGGTCGTGACGGACCTCGGCGTCTATCTCGTCCTCCGTCGGCCAGTGCGGCTCTGGAACCCCTAGCGTGGCCGAACGAGGCGGCGGTTCCTGGTTGTCGGCGTCGTAGCTCCACCTACCTCCCGCAGGTTCCTCGCCCTCCATCAAGATCCCCAACCGGCGGCGAGTATCGCGGTAGAAGTCGCCCATCAGCAGTCGTCTCCGCCCCCGAGACTGCACCCATCGCTCGAAGTTATCGGTGGACGTGGCGAAACCACGCGCCGGCAGCACCTCGACGTCGCCGCGGCCGTGGACGAGTCGCAGGGCCGCGTGCGAGGTCGGGTGGCAGACAGTCAGCGGCTCATCAAAGCCGTCGAGCGCTTCCGCATAGCTGTCGGCGCGCACATAGGTGCACTGGTCCCCCAGCTCGGCCGCCCGATGACGCATCGCGGAGAGCACCAGCTGCGCCTTCGCCCGATGGAACCTGCGACGGGCGAAGACCCCGCGCGCCTCGACCATGAGCACCGGCTGGTCTGGGCCATCTAGAAAGTGCGGGCCGAGCTGGTCGCCGAACAGCCATCGCGTCGTCACCTGACCCAGTCAAGCACAGCGGTGGGTTCCTCGTCTGGATCGAGACCGAGCACTTCTGCAGCCGTCGCCAACGAGCCTTGGGCCCGCGGACCAGGCGGTCACGCCTTCACGCACCACGTCGGTGGACTCGACCTTGAGGTGCAGGCCCGCAGCCCAAACGGCACGCGGGTGCGGGCCACGGTCACGAGTAGGCCGCCGGGGCCGTAGCCTGCTGTATTCCGCCCGCGTCGTCTCTGGAGGACTGTCATGACACCGGTTCCTGTCGGACCGCTCGAGCTTCTCGGCATCGACCACCTGCTCAGCGACGAGGAGCGGGCGGTGCAACAGAGCGTCCGGCGTCTGGTCGACGACAGCATCCGGCCCCGCATCGCGCAGTGGTACGAGGACGGCACCTTCCCCGCGGAGATGGCCCTGACGTTCGGCAGGCTCGGGCTGCTCGGCATGCATCTGGAGGGCTATGGCTGTGCGGGTATGAGCGCCGTCGCCTATGGGTTGGCCTGCCTGGAGCTGGAGGCGGGCGACACCGGTGCCCGCAGCTTCGTCTCGGTCCAGGGCTCGCTGGCCATGTTCGCCATCCACCGGTGGGGCTCGCAGGAGCAGAAGCAGCAGTGGCTGCCCCGGATGGCAGCCGGCGAGCTCATCGGCTGTTTCGGCCTCACCGAGCCCGACTTCGGATCCGACCCGGCCGGGATGCGCACCCGCGCTCGCCGTGACGGCCAGGACTGGGTGCTGGACGGCACGAAGATGTGGATCACCAACGGCTCGATCGCCGATGTCGCGGTGGTGTGGGCAGGTACGGATGCCGGCATCCAGGGCTTCCTGGTGCCGACCGACAACCCCGGCTTCACGGCCAACAAGATTCCCGGCAAGCTCTCGTTGCGGGCGTCGGTCACCTCAGAGCTCGTGCTCGAGGGCGTGCGGCTGCCGGCGGACGCCGTGCTGCCCGGCATACAGTCCCTGCGCGGGCCGTTGTCGTGCCTGGACGAGGCGCGCTTCGGCATCGTCTTCGGGGCCCTGGGTGCGGCTCGTGACTGTCTGGAGATCGCGCTGGACTACTCCCGCAGCCGCGAGGTGTTCAACCGGCCCATCGGTGGGTACCAGCTGACCCAGCAGAAGCTAGCCGACATGACCCTGGAGCTCCAGAAAGGGTTCCTGCTCGCGCTGCACCTCGGGAGGCTCAAGGATGCCGGACGTCTGGAACCGCGTCAGATCAGTCTGGGCAAGCTCAACAATGCCCGGGAGGCGATGGCGATCGCGCGCCAGTGCCGCACCATCCTGGGGGCCAACGGCATCACGCTGGAGTACTCGGTGCTGCGGCACGCCAACAACCTGGAGTCGGTGCTGACCTACGAGGGCACCGCCGAGATGCACACGCTCGTCATCGGTCAGGCGCTGACCGGGCTGAGCGCCTTCAGCTGAGCGTCTTCAGCTGAGCGTCTTCAGCTGAGCGTCTTCAGCTGAGCAACTCGCAGGCTCAGCACCTCGGGGTGAGCTGATCCCCTTCGTCACAGTGACCTTGACCTTGACCTTGGGCGGGGTGTTCAACGCTCTGTACCGCTTGCCCAGGACGAGGTCGACCGAGGCGTCCGGTCGGTCGTCCCGCACCACCGTGGCCCCCACCAGCCTCTTCGAGATCAGCGCGGCCGCGGCAGCCCCGCTCGGTCCCGCCCGTATCTCCCCCACCGTCAGGATCGTCTTGCCCAGGGGGTCGTTGTCCACTGTGGCAACCCGGAACCCCTTGTCGTCCAGCGCCCTTGCCACTGACGCGGCAAGCCCCGTGCGGGCTGAGGCGTTGTAGACGTTGACTGTCACCCCGGCGGGCGTGAGCGTGGGTTCAGAGCTGCAGTTTGCGTTCGCGACCGACGTGGTTTTCGGGGTGCCGACCCACCCCTGGACGTACGAAGCGGCATACGCGATGGTCGCGATCAGCATCAGGCTGACGAAGGACAGGGTGATGACGGCGCGCCGCCGACGACGGCGGCGATAGATCGATACGCCGGACTCTTGGAGGTAGTCCATGGCTCAACCCCCTGATCGGATAACCCACCTGTGCCGATCATGACGCTTTGACGCTGTGAGTCAAGAGGGTTCCGCGGTTTTAGTCCAGTTCCAGGACCCGGGCATGCAGGGCGGGACGTTGCTGTAGCGCGGCACGGAGGGCACGGTGAAGACCGTCCTCGAGATACAGCGTGCCCTTCCACTGAACGACGTGGGCGAACAGGTCCCCGTAGAAGGTGGACTCCTCGGAGAGCAGCGTTGCCAGGTCCAGGGTGCGCTTGGTGGTGACGAGCTCGTCGAGCCGGATCATCCGTGGTGGGACATCGGCCCAGTCCCGGGCCGTCCCTAGCCCGTGGGCGGGATAGGGGCGCCCGTCTCCCACGGACCTGAAGATCATCACGCCAGTCTAGGCACGCCGACGCCACCGACGCAGGGTCGGTCTTCTGCGAGGTCCTACATACTTTGGCGGAGGATAGGGGATTTGAACCCCTGAGAGCTTTCACTCAACACGCTTTCCAAGCGTGCGCACTAGGCCACTATGCGAATCCTCCGTCGAGGAGGCTACCCGAGACCGGGCCACACTCCACAATCGGCCGTCGCGTCGGTCTGCCGGACCCATCTGCGCCGGCTGCGGCGCCCCTGGCACTCGGCTACAGTGGGCGCAGACCCCTCGTGTGGTGGTACCTCACCGAACTCCCCCAGGGCCGGAAGGCAGCAAGGGCAGGTGAGCTCTTCCAGGTGCGCGGGGGGTCCTCCCATGCCGTCGCCGGGCGGGAGCCAGCCGGGAGTCAGTCGGGAGTCAGCAGGGCCGACTAGATTGGGCCCGTGAGCACAGCGTTGTATCGCCGCTACCGGCCCGAGTCCTTTGCCGACGTCATCGGTCAGGATCACGTGACCGAGCCCCTGATGCAGGCGTTGCGGACGGGGCGGGTCAGCCACGCCTACCTGTTCAGCGGGCCGCGCGGTTGCGGCAAGACGACTTCGGCCCGCATCCTGGCCCGTTGCCTGAACTGCGAGCAGGGGCCAACGCCGGTCCCGTGCGGGGTCTGCGACTCCTGCGTGGCGCTGGCGCGTGACGGCTCGGGCAGCGTCGACGTCATCGAGATCGACGCGGCCAGCCACGGGGGGGTCGACGACGCGCGCGACCTGCGCGAGCGGGCGGCATACGGGCCGGCGATCTCGCGGTTCAAGATCTACATCATCGACGAGGCCCACATGGTCACGCCGCAGGGCTTCAACGCCCTCCTGAAGATTGTCGAGGAGCCGCCCGAGCACGTGAAGTTCATCTTTGCCACGACCCAGCCGGACAAGGTCATCGGCACGATCCGCTCACGTACTCATCACTACCCGTTCCGGCTCGTGCCCCCGCTCCGGCTGCAGGACTACCTGGGCGAGCTGTGCACGTCGGAAGGAGTCGCGGCTGCTCCGGGCGTCCTCTCGTTCGTCGTCCGGGCCGGCGGCGGATCGGTCCGCGACTCGTTGTCAGTGCTCGACCAGCTGATCTCGGGGTCCGGTGATGAGGGCCTGACCTACCAGGGTGCCGCCGCGTTGCTGGGATTCACCGAGGGCGAGCTGCTCGATGCCACGATTGACGGACTTGCGGCCGGTGATGCCGGCGCCGTGTTCCGCCAGATCGACAAGGTCATCGAGACCGGCCAGGACCCGAGGCGTTTCGTCGAGGACCTGCTCGAACGCCTGCGGGACCTGATCGTGGTTGCCGCGGTCCCGGACGGTGCCTCCTCGATCCTGCGCGGCACCCCCGAGGACCAGCTCGCGCGGATACGCCAGCAGTCCGCGGCCTTCGGGGCCGGCGCGCTGTCGCGTTCGGCCGACATCGTCAACGCGGGCCTGACCGAGATGACCGGCGCCACCGCGCCCCGACTCCAGCTCGAGCTCATCTGCGCCCGCCTCCTGCTGCCGGGAGCCGCCGGCGAGAGCGGGTATGCGGCCCGCCTCGACCGGCTCGAACGTCGGCTGGAGATGAGCGGCGCGCCAGCCCCGGCCGGGCCCCGACGGCAGGAGCCGGTCAGTGAGGTGGACCGGGAAGCGCAACGTGCTTCGGTGCTGGAGCCGCAGGCAGTCCGGCCTCCGGTCGAGGTGTCGCCGGTCGCAGAGCCACGCCCGGAGGCGCAATCCGCAGCAGAGCTGGCACCCGCAGCAGAGGTGGCACCCGGCTCAGAGCCGGCGCAGGCCGGGCAGCCGTCGGGTGGCCGGGGGGCGCCAGGTGTCGAGCCGCCGGCGCAGGAGGCGCGCAGGGCCGCACCGATGCCTGGTGGCATCGACACCGACGCGATCCGCCGGTCCTGGCCGGACATCCTGGCCAAGATCTTCACCATCCGCCGTGTCACCTGGACCTTCCTGTCGGAGCACACCCAGGTTCTGGACTACGACGGCAAGCGTCTGCTGCTGGGGATCCAGACCGAGGGGCTGACCACGACCTTCCGGCGGGGCCAGCATGCCGAGCTGGTGCGTCAGGCCCTGAGCGAGGTGCTCGGGGTCGATGCCGTGGTCGAGGGCATCCCGTCAACGCAGTCCGGGCGGTCCGGGTCGTCTGTTCCCGGCGTCGTCGCTTCTCCGGCTGCGCCCTCAGATGCCGCGCCGTCCCGCGCCTCTGGCCACGATGCCGCGCCCCCGGGGGTGGCCCAGTCGTCGAGTGCCGAGCGTTCGGATGCCCGGTCGGATGCCCGGTCGGATGCCCGGTCGGATGCCCAGCGGTCGGATGCCCAGTCACCGAGTGCCCAGCGGTCGGATGCTCATGGGTCGGATGCCTCGTCGCACGCCGTCGCGGTGCCTGGTGCCTCACCGGCTGTCCCGTCACCGGGTGGGCAGGCGCCTGCCGCTGAGAAATCGGGGCTACCTTCCACCCACATGCAGCGAGCGAGGGCGGCTGTCGCGCTGGAAGCGGGCACCCGCAATACCCGTTCCTCTCCTTCGGCCGCCGACGACAGCCTGGCCAGCACTGACGACGAGAACATCGAGGAGGCGGTCGCCGTGGGCCAGCCGGTCATCGCGAGGGTCCTGGGTGGCACCGTGATCGACGAGCCGGGCCAGTGAGCGAGATGGCTCCGCGCCCTGGGCCACCGGGGGTTCCATGCCGCATGGCTCTCCCCCTTTTCGGGCTAGGCTCGCCAGATGTATGAAGGCGTGGTTCAGGATCTCATCGACGAGCTCGGGCGGTTGCCCGGCGTCGGCCCCAAGAGCGCGCAGCGCATCGCGTTCCACCTGTTGCAGGCTGACTCGCTGGACGTCACGCGACTGGTCAGCGCACTGGTCGAGGTCAAGGAGAAGGTCCGCTTCTGCATCGTCTGCGGCAACGTTGCCGAGGCGGAGCAATGTCGCATCTGCTCGGACCCGCGCCGCGACCTGACCTACATCTGTGTGGTCGAGGAGCCCAAGGACGTCGTCGCCGTGGAGCGGACCCGGGAGTTCCGTGGGCGGTACCACGTGCTGGGCGGGGCGATCAGCCCGATCGAGGGAGTGGGGCCGGACGACCTGCGGATCAAGGAACTGCTGACCAGGCTGGCAGATGGTGCCGTCACCGAGGTCATCGTGGCGACGGACCCCAACCTCGAGGGTGAGGCAACCGCCACCTATCTGGCTCGTCTGCTGCGCCCGCTGGATCTGAAGGTGACTCGACTGGCGTCGGGGCTGCCGGTCGGGGGAGACTTGGAGTACGCCGACGAGGTCACCCTTGGTCGGGCCTTCGAAGGGAGGAGAGTTCTCGATGTTTGACGAGCTGACGAACCTTGACGATCTGACGAACCTGGGTGAGGACTCGGCGCGAGAGGCCCGTGCGTACCTGAGCTCGGTCACCGAGGTGGCCTCCGGGGCTGAGCCGGATACTGCGATACCTATTCTCCTGCTTGCCGTCTCGCAGGTCCTGGTTGCCGGGGCACGTCTGGGCGCCATCACCGACGTCGTGCCCGATGAGCGATTCGAAGCCGACCCTGGTCCCGATGTCGATGTCGACCCCCTGCGTCAGGGACTGGTGACGCTGTTCAACGGCCTGGACGACTATGTCCATGTCGTCGACCCGCTGGTCAGCGCCGAGGTGACTACGGGCTCCATGTCGAACGACCTGGCTGAGGTGGCAGCCGCCCTGACCCACGGGCTGCAGCACTTCGAGAGCGGCCGGGTCAGCGAGGCTCTCTGGTGGTGGCAGTTCAGCTACCTCTCTTCCTGGGGTGACAGCGCCACGCGGGCCCTGCGGGTCCTGCAGGCGGTGCTCGGCCACATCCGGCTTGACGCTGACTCCGACGCGGTCGCCGAGGCGGAGTTCGCCGCCCTTCACCCCTGAGGTCTGACCTGGGGCCTGCTGGCGCCCGCAGGTGTCAGATTCAGGCGATTCGGGTGCCGCGGGGCAGCTTGCGGACTGGGGTTCGCACCCGGCGTGCGGCCACCCACGTGGACCCGGCCCCGATGAGACCGAGGAACACGAAGCCGTAGGGCCAGACCGCGGGCACTGCGTTCAGGCGCCCTCTAGACCTTCTGCACCCTGGCCTGACTGGCCTCCTGCTTCTTGGTCTGTTGTTCCGTTGGCTGTTGGGCACCCCCGGGCACCCCCGGCCGCCCCCGGGGGTGCCCGGGCCAGCACTCGTTGAGGGACTCAGCGCTGGTGCCCATCCGGGCCGTCCTGGCTCCGTCGCTGATTATCTGCAGCGGCTCGGAGCCGAGATGGTTCACCGGTTTTCGCGACGGAGCGGCGTCGGCGACGACGACAAACGGGTTGAGGGTAAGCAGCCACCAGGTGCGTTCGGTGTGCAGGGTGGTCTGATCCCGGATGACATACACGCAGTCTGCCGGCGTCGGCTCACTGATCGCCTTCCCATCGGCACTGGCGGACTGGTGCTGCTCGAACCAGGCGTCGGGAACAACCTTGACCCGCACGCTCTGCTGGGTGGACAGGATGGGCATCGTGATCAGGAACGCGATCACGGTGCCGAAGGTGAGCGCGGCTACCGACAGATAGGTCAGCACCGCTGAGGCGATCGTGCGCGCGGTGAGTGCCGAGAACATCAGCCCCAGAGCGCAGATGACGGCCAGGACGAAGGCGAGCACCGCCACGGCAAGCAGCATCCGGCCGATCTCGACCCCGCCGGCAATCCAGGCCCACACCAGAAAGGGCGAGGCGGCGAGCAGGAAGGCGAGCGAGATCGCCCTGGCCGCGAGGAACTTGCCGATCACGATGTCCGCGGGCGTCAGCAGCGTGGTCTGAAGGGTGGCCAGGACGCCATGCTCCCGGTCGCCGTTGATGGAGGTGGCAGTCAGCGACGGGACCACGAGCATGCCGAGCCCGAGCACGAAGAAGAGCGAGCATCAGCAGCAGAGTGGTCTTGCCGGCGCCGTTGGGGCCGACGGGCGCGGTGACCTCGCCGGGTCTGGCCAGCAGGTCGATGCGGTCCACGGCCTGCACCGAGCCGAACGCCCCCCTGACCCCGGTGACCTCGATCCCGCCCGCTGTCTGCAGGCTAAGGCCCTTCTTCGCAGGTGTGGTGGCATGACGCTATCGGCGAGGTCATCACGACGGATTTCAGGGGTCACCATCCGGACACGTAATATTGGGGGCGATGAAGCGTAAACGTGATGAGTGCACGCCGATGAGCGGGACTTGATGAGTACGACGAACGTCGTTCCGGCGACCCTGCGCAAGGCCAGGGCCGAGTCTGTCGTACAGGCTGGACGACGTCGGTCCTTCGCGGTCATCAGCCACCCCGACGCCGGCAAGTCGACCCTCACCGAGGCGCTCGCGTTGCATGCTCATGCGTTGAACCGCGCCGGAGCGGTGCACGCCAAGGACGGACGCAAGGGCACGGTCTCGGACTGGATGGACATCGAGCGCGAGCGCGGCATCTCGATCACCTCGGCAGCGCTGCAGTTCACCTACCGCGACACGGTGATCAACCTGGTCGACACCCCTGGGCACGCCGACTTCTCCGAGGACACCTACCGGGTTCTTTCCGCGGTCGACGCAGCCGTCATGCTCGTGGACGCGGCCAAGGGCCTCGAGGTCCAGACCATGAAGCTGTTCGAGGTCTGCAAGCACCGCAACATCCCGATCATCACGGTCATCAACAAGTGGGACCGGGCCGGCAAGGATGTCCTTGACCTGATGGACGAGATCCAGGACCGGACCGGGCTGCAGCCGGCGCCGCTGAACTGGCCGGTCGGGATCTCCGGCGACTTTCGCGGCGTGCTGGACATGGCGACCGGCGACTACCTCAAGTTCACCCGCACCGATGGCGGGGCCACCGTCGCCGCCGAGGAACACCTCAGTGCTGATGCGGCGCAGGCTCTCGAGGGTGAGGCGTGGCGGCAGGCCGTCGAGGAGAGCGACCTGATCGTGGCGACCGGCGCGGGAGTCGATCCGGAGGGATTCCTGTCGGCCACGAGCACACCGGTGATGTTCGGATCGGCGGTGCTCAACTTCGGGGTCAGGTTCTTGCTCGACACCCTGGTCGACCTGGCTCCGGCACCGAGTGCCCGGCTGGATGCGGACGGCATACCGCGCCCGATCGACTCGCCGTTCAGCGCGTTCGTCTTCAAGGTGCAGGCGGGCATGGATGTCGCCCACCGCGACCGCCTGGCCTTCGTGCGCATCTGCTCGGGGACCTTCGAGCGCGGCATGATCGTCACCCACTCGGGCACCAGCCGCCCCTTCGCCACGAAGTACGCCCAACAGGTGATGGGTCGCGAGCGCACCAGCATCGACCGCGCGTTCCCCGGCGACGTCGTGGGCCTGGTCAACGCCAACGCCCTGCGGGTCGGGGACACCCTCTTCATCGACGAGCCGGTCACCTTCCCCCCGATCCCGTCTTTCTCACCCGAGCACTTCGCGGTCGCCCGGGCCAAGGACACGAGCCGCTACAAGCAGTTCAGGCGGGGCATCGAACAGCTGGATCACGAGGGTGTCGTCCAGATCCTGCGATCGGATCTGCGAGGCGACCAGGCGCCGGTCCTGGCAGCGGTCGGTCCGATGCAGTTCGAGGTCGCCGAGCATCGGATGGCGCATGAGTTCAACTCGCCGATCTCGCTCGACCGGCTGGGGTACTCACTGGCCAGGCGCACCGATGCCGAGGGCAGGGACCGGCTGCGTGGGCAACGCGCGGTCGAGGTGCTCTCGCGCAGTGACGGCGTGTTGCTGGCCGTGTTCAGCGACCGGTGGCGTCTGCAGTCGGTGGAGCGCGACCTGAAGGACATCGTGCTCGCCCCGCTCGTCGTCTCGGTGTGATTGTCGACTCACGCTCACCTGCCGGCCCAGGGCGGCATACCGGCGATCTGGCCTGCGCAAAGGGCCACCATGTGGCAGGGAGCAGACATTTTGGAATACGGTCGGCACCCTCAAGACGGGCAGCCGGACGTAAACTGGCGGGCCCGCCGTCCACCACAACACGGAGTGTCCTGTGAGCCTGGTCGTTCAGAAGTATGGTGGGTCATCACTGACAGACGCCGACAGCATCAAGCGAGTTGCCCGGCGGATCGTCGAGACACGCAAGGCCGGCAATGAGGTCTGCGTCGTGGTCTCCGCCATGGGGGACACGACGGACGAGCTGTTCGACCTTGCCCAGCAGGTGAGCCCGTTGCCACCCGCCCGCGAGATGGACATGTTGCTGACCGCGGGCGAGCGGATGTCGATGGCCCTGGTGGCCATGGCGATAGCCAACCTCGGCCACACCGCACGGTCGTTCACTGGATCCCAGGCAGGGGTCATCACTGACTCCGCTCATGGCAAGGCGCGCATCATCGATGTCACGCCGGGTCGGATCAGGGGCGCGCTGGACGACGGCGACATCGCGATCGTGGCTGGCTTTCAGGGCGTCAGCGCGGTGAGCAAGGATGTCACCACGCTGGGCCGTGGTGGCTCGGACACGACGGCGGTGGCGCTGGCAGCCGCGTTGAAGGCGGACGTCTGCGAGATCTACACCGACGTCGACGGCGTCTTCACCGCTGATCCGAGGATCGTCCCGACGGCGAGAAGGATCGTGCGGCTCTCGAACGAGGAGATGCTCGAGATGGCCGCCAGCGGGGCGAAGATCCTGCACCTGAGGTGCGTCGAGTACGCCCGGCGGTTCGACATGCTGATTCATGTGCGGTCCTCGTTCTCGAATCGCGAGGGGACGCTGATCGTCAATCATTCCGAGAGCAGAGAAGGAGACAGCGTGGAAGCCCCGATCATTGCCGGTGTCGCGCACGACCGCAGCCAGGCCAAGATCACCGTCGTCGGTGTGCCGGACCTGCCGGGCAAGGCGGCTGAGATCTTCCAGGCGTGCGCCGATGCGGAGATCAACATCGACATGATCGTCCAGAACGTGTCTGCCGTGGAGACCGGCCTGACGGACATCTCCTTCACCCTGCCCAAGAACGACGGTAAGGTCGGCGTTCAGGCGCTCAAGCGGATCCAGCCCACCAGCGGCTTCGCCTCGTTGCTGTATGACGACCACATCGGCAAGCTCTCGCTGGTCGGTGCGGGGATGCGGTCACACCCGGGGGTGTCTGCCACGTTCTTCAAGGCGCTCGCCGAGACAGGTGTCAATATTGAGATGATCTCCACCTCGGAGATCCGTGTCTCGGTCATCACCCGGGACGACCAGCTCGACGACGCCGTGCGGGCTGTGCACACTGCCTTTGGTCTTGACTCTGCCGAGGGTGAAGCCGTGGTCTATGGAGGTACCGGACGATGAGCATTCGCAAGCCCACCCTGGCCGTCGTCGGTGCGACCGGCACGGTCGGCACCGTCATGCTCAGCATCCTCAGCCAGCGTTCGGACGTCTGGGGCGAGATCCGACTCCTCGCCTCGGCTCGCTCCGCCGGCAAGGTGTTGAAAGTGCGCGGTGAGGATGTGGTGGTCCAGGAGCTCACGGCCGAGGCGTTTGACGGGGTTGACGTCGCGATGTTCGACGTGCCCGACGAGATCGCGGCGCAGTGGGCTCCGATCGCGGTGTCCCGTGGTGCCATCGCCGTCGACAACTCGGGTGCGTTCCGGATGGATCCCGAAGTGCCGCTCGTCGTGCCCGAGGTCAACCCGGCTCAGGTTCGCAACCGACCCAAGGGCATCATCAGCAACCCCAACTGCACGACTCTGACGATGATCGACGCCCTCGGTACCCTCCATGCCGGGTGGGGGCTCAAGGAGCTCGTCGTCTCCTCGTACCAGGCCGCCTCGGGTGCCGGCAAGTCAGGTGTCGACCGGCTCTATGACGAGATTGCGGTGATTTCCGGAAATCGCGAGGTCGGCCAGCACGCCGGTGACGTTCGGGCCGCGGTGAGCGACAAGCTCGGCGAGGAGTCGCCGTTCCCCGCGCCTCTGGCTCTGAACGTCGTGCCGTGGGCGGGCTCGCTGAAGGACGGTGGGTGGAGCTCGGAGGAGCTCAAGGTTCGCAACGAGTCCCGAAAGATCCTTGGCATCCCTGATCTGAGGGTCTCGGCGACCTGCGTCCGGGTGCCCGTCATCACGACCCACTCGCTCGCCGTGCATGCCGTGTTCGAGCGACCGTTGACCGCCGAAGCCGCACGTCAGGCCCTGATCGAGGCGCCATCGGTCGTGGTCCTGGACGACCCCGCCGAGGGCGAGTGGCCGACTCCGGCCGACGTCGTGGGGTCCGACCCGACGTTCGTCGGACGTATCCGCCAGGCGCTGGACTTCCCAAACACCATTGACCTGTTCGTCTGTGGTGACAACCTGCGCAAGGGCGCTGCCCTGAACACCGCCCAGATCTGCGAGCTCCTGGCCAAAGAGCTCACCAAACCGTAGAGCTAGAGACGGTGCGCCGATCGATCCGCAAAGCTAGGTACGGTGCAGGTCAGGACCGACCAAACCTGGGGACGGTGCTCCGCGCCCCGAGTTCATGGTCCTGGCGGGCCAACCTCAGGATGCCCACGTGTGAGCGCATCCGGCTGCACGGCGCCCAGAGCATGGGAAGGATGGGCACACGGGCCCTAGGTTTGGGAGATGAATCGGCGCACCGTTCCTAGGTTTGCGGGCATCTTGGGCGCACGATCCCTAGGTTTGACTGGTTCTTGGGCGCAGGGTCTCTAGGTTTTGCTGGGCGCAGGGTCCCTAGGTTTGTTAGGTGGGGAGGCGGACTACTGCGGCTAGGCCGGTTCCGGAGGGGGGGTCCTGCAGGGTGACTGAGCTGTCTGAGCGTCGCAGGAGCTCTTTGACGATGGCCAGCCCCAGGCCGGTGCCCCCCGCGTCGCGGTCACGGGCGTCGTCGAGGCGGGCGAACCGCTCGAACACCCGCTCCCGTTCCTCGGCCGGGATGCCAGGTCCGTCATCGATCACTGCCAGCACCGCGCCACCTCCTGCCGCGTGCACCTCGAGGACGACGTTCGAGCCGGCATGGCGGACCGCGTTGTCGACCAGGTTGGACAGCGCCCTGCGCAGCTCCTCGGCGTTGACGTTGGCGTACACGGGCTGACCCTGGGCGACCGACACCGGAACCCTCGAGCCGGAATACCGCTCGGCCGTTGCCAACAGGAGGGCCCTGACGTCAACGGACTCCCGCACCGGCGGGTTTCTGGTGTCGCTGCCGGCCCGTGCCAGCAGCAGCAGGTCCTCGACCAGCAGGGACAGCCGGGCCACGTCGGCGAGCAGGTCCTCGGTAAGGTCGCCGCCCTCGCCCAGGTGCCGGGCAACCTCGAGCTGGGTGCGCATGCTGGCCAGCGGGCTGCGCAGCTCATGGGCCGCGTCGGCGACGAAGGCGCGCTGGCGGCCCCTGGAGGCGGCCAGCCGGTCGAGCATGTCGTTCAGGGTGAGCGCCAGCGCGCGGATCTCGTCGGTGGTCTCAGGGGCAGTCAGGCGTTCGTCCTGGTCGCTTCCGCTGATCCGGGCGGCGCCCGAGCGCAGCGCCTCCACCGGTCGCAGCGCCGAGCCGATCATCCGCCAGGCGATCAGGGCCATGATGGCGACCAGGGGGGGATAGGCGAGTAGCAGGGTGTTGCGCAGGATGCGCTGGCTCTGCTCGATGTCGCTGACCGGGACGGCGACGATGACGCTGGGAGCAGCGGAGGCCGGACCGGACCGGACGGCAATGGCGCGCAGGGTCCCGGAGAGCCCTGCCCGCGCTCCCGGGATCGAGATCCGCTCCCCGACAAGTGCTCTGGCCAGCTCGGGAGGCCGGAGCAGTGGGGTCAGCCGGTCGGCGGTCATCGACGCGCTGACCACGGCGCCGGAGCTGTCGACGACCTGCACCACCTGGGAGCCCGAGACCGGCAGCGGGTTTGGGACCGTGTCGTTCCCGGCCATGGCGGCGACAGCCTGGGCGCTGGCGAACGCGCTGTCGTCCAGGTTGCGGCTCAGCGTGAACGTCAGCACGGCGTACAGCACCAGGCTGCCGAGGGCCAGCGCCATGGCCACCCCCGTGACTCCCAGGGCAAGGAGCCGGGCGCGCAAGCTCAACCCGTGCCTACGCCGGCCCCCCGGGTGACGGCCATCGGGTGTGTCGAGCCGACTGCTCATGGGCGTAGTCGGTAGCCTGCGCCGCGCACGGTCAACAGCACCTCGCGCCCCACCTTGCGCCGGAGGTACCCGACATACACCTCGACGGCGTTGGGGTCGGCGTCCTCCGTCGCGTCCCAGACGTTGTCGAGCAGCTCGGTCTTGCTGACAACCCGGCCGGGATGGCGCAGGAAGTACTCGAGCAGGGCGTACTCCCGGGGGGTCAGGGCGACCGGGGTCCCGGCCACCTCAACCTGATGGGTCGCGGGGTCGAGGGTGACGCCACCGGAGGCGAGGATGGCCGGCCGGGCCGGCAGGTTGCGCCGCACCAGAGCGCGCAGGCGGGCCAGCAGCACCACGAAGGAGAAGGGCTTGGTCAGGTAGTCGTCGGCGCCGTAGTCCAGGCCGTCGGCCTGGTCATACTCGCCGTCCTTCGCCGAGAGCATCAGGACCGGGACCCAGTTCTCCTCGGTGCGCAGCGTGCGGACGACGTTGTAGCCCGACATCCCCGGCAGCATCACGTCCAGGACGACCGCGTCGTACTCACCGTGGCGGGCGGCCTCCAGCCCTTCGGGACCGTCCGTGGCGAGGTCGACGAGCATCCCCTCGGCGGTCAGCCCGCGTTTGAGGGCAGCCCCAAGGCGTGGCTCGTCCTCAACTACCAGCAGTCGCACGACATACAGACTGTCACGGCCTGCGCTGGCACGCACTGACTCTCAGGTGCCTCTCAGGGGGGCGGGTGCAAGATGAGGCCATGAGCATCTTCGAGAAGTCCCCGGCCCTGCGGTGGGCGGTTCCAGCGGTGACCGCGGTGGCACTTGTCGGAGGAGGTTCGGCAGTTGGGGCGCTGCAGGCGAGCGCCGGCTCCGGGTTGCCGGAACGCAGCGCCGCCCAGCTTCTGGTGGATGTTCAGAAGGCACGCCTGGACGGACTGTCCGGGACCGTGGTCCAGAAGTCCGATCTCGGTCTGCCGAGTCTTCCCGGCTCGGGCGGCTCGGGCGGGATGGCCAGCTCGGACCTGACCTCCCTGATCTCAGGCACGCACACCATGCGGGTCTGGTTCGCCGGCCCCGACAAGGCGCGGATGGCCCTGCTCGGGACGCTGGGCGAGTCTGACGTGATCCGTAACGGAAAGGACGTCTGGGTCTGGTCCAGCCAGGACAAGACGGCCAGACACTACGTGGCACCAACGAGCGCGACGCTGACCGGTGCAGCCGCCAAGCACTCTGCCGCCAAGCAGTCCGCCACCAGGCCCGCCGCCGGTATGCCGGGCGCGGCCGACCTGCCCACCTCGCCGCAGGCTGCCGCCGAGAAGGCGCTCGGGGCGATCAGCGCGAGCACCGTGGTGACGACCAGCGGCACCGCCACGGTGGCCGGGCGTTCAGCCTATGAGCTCGTGCTCACCCCTAAGGAGACGACCTCGCTGGTGGCTCAGGTCAGGGTGGCCATCGACGGCGCCGAGCACGTTCCGCTGCGGGTTCAGGTGTTCGCCAAGAAGGTCTCCGACCCGGTGTTCGAGGTGGGGTTCAGCGCTGTCGATTTCGCCCGGCCGGACGCCGCCCAGTTCGCCTTCAAGGCGCCGCCGGGCACCACGGTGACCGAGGCCAAGGTGACCGACGCCAGGGTGAGCGGTGCCGGGGATGTCGCGACGGGCAAGAGCAGGGCCGTTGCGCCGCAACCGAGCTCGGCTGACATGCCCAAGGTGGTCGGCGAAGGCTGGGGTGCCGTGATGGTGGTCAAGATGCCCGCGGCCAACGCCAAGACGGGCGCCAGTGGCAGCACGGGAGGAGCGGCTGACAAGAACCTCGAGCAGCTGACGAAGATCGCCGCCCTCCTGCCCAAGGTCTCGGGCAGCTGGGGCTCGGGGCACCTGATGGCCGGAACCGCGTTCTCGGCGCTGCTCACCGATGACGGCAGGCTGGTGGTCGGGGCCGTGACGCCGGAGGGTCTGTACGCCGCGCTGGCAGCTAGGTGACCGGCGCGCCAGGTGACGCTGGGATGGAGGGCCTCGCGATGGAGAACCTGGCGGTCGCCACCTCGGGACTGACCAAACGGTTCCACCAGCAGGTCGCGGTCAACGCCGTCGACCTGCTGGTGCCACGCGGTGCCGTCTACGGTTTCCTCGGACCGAACGGCTCCGGCAAGACCACGACGATCCGGATGCTGCTTGGGCTGATCCGGCCCACCGCAGGCCATCACCGTCTGCTCGGCAAGGCGATGCCCGACCATACGGGGAATGTCCTGCCGCTGGTGGGGTCGCTGGTCGAGGGGCCGGCGTTTCACCCGTACCTGTCGGCCCGGGCCAACCTGGTGCGACTGGACTCCGTTGACCGCCATGCCGATCCGCGCACCACCAAGGTCAGGATCGATGGTGCGTTGGACCGGGTGGGACTGCTCGCTGCGGCCGACAAGAAGTACCGCGCCTACTCCCTGGGGATGCGTCAGCGGCTCGCGATCGCGGGCACGCTGCTCGCCCCCCGGGAGCTGCTGGTGCTCGACGAGCCGACCAACGGCCTGGACCCGCAGGGGACCCGCGAGGTGCGCCACCTCATCGGTTCGCTGGCCGACGACGGGGCCACGGTGCTGATCTCCAGCCACCTCCTGTCCGAGGTCGAGCAGGTGTGCACCCACATCGGGGTGATGCACGTCGGCAGCCTGCTGACCCAGGGGCCGATCGCCCAGGTGCGGGCAGTCAGCGAGCCGAAGGCCAGGGTGGTCACCGACCGTCCG
Organism: Dermatophilaceae bacterium; assembly: GCA_014377705.1. Classification (GTDB taxonomy): domain Bacteria; phylum Actinomycetota; class Actinomycetes; order Actinomycetales; family Dermatophilaceae; genus UBA4719. The sequence continues at coordinate 20,780 of JACMPC010000145.1, read as the reverse complement.
CAGGATGCTGCACGCGTACTGCGGGGGCTCGGGCTGACAGACGTGGTGGCCGAACCCGGTTTGGCCGTAGGCACCGTGGGCGCGGTCGCTGCGGAGAAGATCGTGATGGCGCTGGTGCAGGACGGTGTGCCGGTGACCGGGTTCGCCCTCGAGCGGCCGAGCCTCGAGGACCTGTTCGTCTCACTGACCGGGGAGGGCTTCAATGTCAGCGGCTGACGTCTCCATCGCGCCGGCGGAACGACCGCTGCGGCACATCTCCGCCCGCTTCCTGCGCTCCGAGCTGCGGCTGATCTTCGGACGCCGCCGCAACCAGGCGGGGATGGGCATCCTGGCCGTGGTGCCGATCATCATCGCGATCGCCGTCAAGGTGTCGACGCCCAGGCCGGGACGCGGACCTGACTTCCTCAGCTCGATCACGTCCAACGGGCTGTTTGTCGCGCTGGCTGCGCTGAGCATCGAGCTGGGTCTGTTCCTGCCGCTGGCGGTGGGCACCATCGCGGGAGACTCGGTGGCTGGTGAGGCGAACATAGGAACGCTGCGCTATCTGCTGACGGTCCCGGTGCATCGCACGCGGCTGCTGGCGGTGAAGCTCGCCGCCATCACCATCTTCTCGCTGGTGGCCACGGTGTGGGTCTCGCTGGTGGGCGCGGTCGTCGGGGTGGCACTGTTCGGTGGTGGTGAGATGACCCTGCTCTCCGGCACCCAGATCGGCATGGGTTCGGCGGTCCTGCGCCTGGCCATGGCCACCCTCTATCTCGGGTTGTGCTTCGCCTCTCTGGGGGCGATCGGGCTGTTCATCTCGACCCTTACCGAGCAGCCGATCGGTGCGACCATCGCGGTGGTCATCATCAACGTCCTCAGCTTCATCCTCGACTCGATCCCACAGCTGTCCTGGCTGCACGAGTGGTTGCCCACGCACTGGTGGATGTCCTTCGGCGACGTCCTGAGGGACCCCGTTGCGTGGGGCGACCTGACCCGTGGGCTGCTGACGGCCGCCGGATACATGCTGGTCTTCTGGCTTGCCGCCTGGGCCCGGTTCTCGGACAAAGACGTCACCGGCTGAGCGGGCGAGGTCATCAGATGTTTGGGAGGACTGTGCGGCACCCGGGCATGTGGTGTTGAGTGGGCCCATGTCCCTGAACGGTGAGTATGAGCCCAGCACTGCCCAGTGGGTCCGCGACCAGGTCGAGGAGTACGAGGGGTCAGGTGGCTCCTCGGGCACGACCATGCGCGACATGCCGGTGATCATCGTGACCACCCGCGGCGCCAGGTCCGGCAAGGTGCGCAAGGTGCCGCTGATGCGGGTCGAGCATGACGGCGAGTATGCCGCCGTGGCCTCGATGGGTGGTGCCCCCAAGAACCCGGTCTGGTACAACAACCTCGTCGCTGACCCCCGAGTTGAGCTGCGGGACGAAACGGTCGTCCAGGCGATGACCGCCCGTGAGGTCACCGGCGGCGAAAAGGCGATCTGGTGGGAGCGATGCGTGGCTGCCTTTCCCGACTATGCCGACTACCAGGCCAAGACGGACCGGTCGATCCCGGTGTTCGTCCTGTCTCCGAGGACCGACTTACGGGGGTGAACGCGGGGCCCTCGATGAGAGCACCCACCTGGGAAGACAGCGGGTGGGCCTGGCGATCGACTTCCCGAGCACAGGTCCCGAGCCGGCCGTCGGACCAACCACCTGGGAGACACTGAGCCATGGGCACCGGGCGGAGTGGCACTGCGCCAGAGGTGGGGCTTGCCTACGGGGAGCCGGCGGCGCGGTGGGTGCTCATGGCCACAGTCCTGGGCTCCAGCCTGACGTTCGTCGACGCGACAGTGGTCAACATCGCCCTGCCCGTCATCGGCGAGGACCTGGACGCGGGGCTCTCCGCACTGACCTGGACGGTCAATGCCTACACCCTGACGCTTGCGTGTCTCATCCTGCTGGGTGGTTCCCTGGGGGACCGCCTCGGCAGGCGCCGGGTATTCATCGTCGGGGTGGCGTGGTTCGCGCTGGCCTCGATGCTCTGCGGGCTGGCGCCGAACATCCAGATGCTGGTCGCCGCCCGCGGGCTGCAGGGGGTGGGCGGAGCTCTGCTGACCCCGGGCAGCCTCGCCATCCTGCAGGCGTCCTTCCGCCCGGCTGACCGGGGGCGCGCCATCGGTGCCTGGTCCGGGCTCGGCGGCATCGCCGGGGCCACCGGTCCGTTCATCGGGGGGTGGCTGATCGGGGTCACCTCGTGGCGCTGGATCTTCCTGATCAACGTCCCCATCGCCCTTGCAGTCATGGTCGTCGCCCGCCGGTACGTCCCGGAGTCCAGCGACCCGGCCGCGTCCCGCCACATCGACGTCACCGGGGCCGGGCTGGCGGCCGTGGGACTGGCGGCACTGACCTACGGGCTGATCGCCTGGCCCACCAGGGGGATCGGCTCACCGGCAGTCTGGGGGTCGCTGGCCGCCGGCCTGGCGGGGACTGCCGGCTTCCTCGCCTGGGAGTTGCGCACCAGCGAGCCGATGTTGCCGCTGAGCATCTTCGCCTCCCGCGTGTTCAGCGCCGCCAACGCCGTGACCTTCGCGGTGTATGCCGCGCTGGGCGGGATCTTCTTCTGGCTGGTCCTGACCCTTCAGGTCGTGGCCGGTTTCACACCGCTGGCAGCCGGGGTCTCGCTGCTGCCGGTGACGTTGATCATGCTGGCCTTCTCCGCGCGCGCAGGGGCGCTGAGCGCGCGGACCGGGCCGCGGATACCGATGACAGCGGGGCCGATCCTGGCCGCGGCGGGCGTCGCCGGGCTGTCGCGCATCGGCCCGGACGCGTCCTACCTCGTGGATGTGCTGCCGCCGGTGTCAGTGTTCGGCGCCGGGCTGGCGCTGACGGTGGCTCCCCTGACGGCGACCGCCCTCGCCGCTGTCGCCGAGAGCCGGGCCGGGCTCGCCAGCGGGGTCAACAACGCGGTGGCCCGGATCGGCGGGCTGCTGGCCGTGGCGGTCCTGCCCCTGGTGGCCGGGTTGAGCGGGCTCGGCTACGCCGATCCGGCCGTCCTCGAACCCGCCTTCCGCACAGTGATCTGGGTCTGTGTCGCGCTCCTGGTCACCGGCGGACTCCTGGCTGCCGTCTTTGTCCGTGCCCCTGAGCCTCATCCCGGCGCCGTCCCCGAAGGCCCCCCTCCGGAGTCACCGTCGATGCGGCCCTGCTGTCCGGTCGACGGCCCGCCCCTCACAGCGGTCTCGGATCAGGCCTGACCCGGGCGTGAGGGGCGTTCCGGGCCAGCCAGCGATACGGCAATGGCTGCCCGCCGCATCCGGTGGGGAGCCATTGCCGCAGGCGGGTTAGGCAGGTGCGGTCACACGTCGCGCGGCGGACGTCTTGATCCGGTACGCCACGTACAGGATGGCGACCCAGGCCGGACCGACGTACAGGGCGTACCTGAAGTCGGGCAGGAAGGCCATCAGGACCACGACCCCCGCCAGGAAGGCGAGGACGGCGTAGTTCGCGACCGGGTAGAACGGCATTTTGAACCCGAGCTTGTCGACCTCGCCCACGCCGATGCGCCTGCGAAACCTCATCTGGGTGATGACGACCATCGACCAGTTGAAGATGCCCGCGATGAGCGCGACGGAGATGAGATACAGGAAGACCTTGCCGGGGAACAAGAAGTTGAGCACGACGGCCACGGCGGTCACGGCCGACGACGTCAGCACGCCGGCATAGGGGGAGCCGCTCCTGTTGAGCTTGCTGAGGTAGCGAGGCGCGTCGCCCTGCCGGGACAGGCTGTAGAGCATCCGCCCGTTGCTGTAGAGACCGCTGTTGTATGCCGAGACGGCCGCCGTGAGGACGACCACGTTGAGCAGCGTCGCCGCGCCGGCGATGCCGATCCGGTCGAAGATGATGACGAAGGGGCTGCCCCCGGCGTCGATCTGGTTCCACGGGAAGATGCAGAGCATCACGAAGATGGCGCCGACATAGAAGATGAGGATGCGGTAGACGACCTGGTTGATCGCCTTGGGGATGGTGCGGTCTGGGTTCTCGGCCTCGCCGGCGGTGATGCCGATCAGCTCGACGCCGCCGAAGGAGAACATGACGACCACCAGCGCGGTGAGCATGCCCCAGATGCCGTTGGGGAAGAAGCCCCCGTGGACCCAGAGGTTCGTGATCCCTGTCGCCTTGCCGCCGGTGCCGACGCCGAAGAGGATGATGGCGGCACCCAGGCCGATCATCGCGACGATCGCGACGACCTTGATGATCGCGAACCAGAACTCGCACTCGCCGTACGCCTTGACGTTGATCAGGTTGACGCCAGTGATCAGCACGAGGAAGAGCGCCGCGGAGACCCAGGCAGGCACGCCCGGCAGCCAGTAGTTCACATAGATGCCGACCACTGCCAGCTCGGCCATGCTGACCGCGATGTAGTTGAACCAGTAGTTCCATCCCGAGAAGAACCCGGCGAACGGTCCCCAGTTCTGGAACGCGTAGTGGCTGAAGGCGCCCGACACCGGAGTGTGCACCGACATCTCGCCCAGGGCCCGCATGATGAGGAAGATCACCGCACCACCGAGCAGGTACGACAGCAGGATGGATGGCCCGGCCATGCCGATGCTGGTGGCGGAGCCGTAGAAGAGCCCGGTCCCGATGGCGCCGCCCAGCGCGATCATCTGGATATGACGGTTCTTCAGCCCTCGTCGCAGCCCGCCGTCAGCCTGCGGGCTCGTCCCGTGGCCGCCGCGGATCCGCCCGGCCGCCTCCGCGACCGCTGGCCCCTGCCGTGCTTCAGTACTCATGTTCGTTTTCCCTGCTCAGCCGACTGGCTTGAGGTGCGAGGTGAAGTGACGCAGGACCTTCGGCTCCCAGGTGATCACGTAACCCTGGACATCGGCGGCACGGTCCTTGACCGCCTTGAGGGCCTCGGCGACCACGTCGAGGTGCGCCTGGGTGTAGACGCGGCGCGGGACAGCCAGACGGGTGAACTCGAACGGCGCCTGAAGCTGCTCACGGGTCACCGGGTCGCGGTCCATCAGGTAGGAGCCGATGTCGCAGCTGCGGATGCCGGCCTCCACGTAGAGCTCGATCGCCAGGGCCTGGCCGGGGAACTCGTACCACGGGATGTGCGGGAGCATCTTGCCCGCGTCGACGAAGACCGCGTGGCCACCGACGGGGTTCTGGAACGGGATATCGTACTCGGTGAGCCGTGCGGCGAGATACTGCATCTGCCCGATGCGGTAGCGCAAGAAGTCGGGGTCCAGGCCTTCGTACAGGCCGGTGGCCATCGCCTCGAGGTCGCGGCCGGACAGGCCCCCGTAGCTGAGGTAGCCCTCGAAGGCGATGCAGGACGTCTTGATCGCGTCGCTGAGGACCTGGTCCTCGCGGACGGCGACCAGACCGCCCATGTTGACCAGCGCGTCCTTCTTCGCGCTCATCGTGAAGACGTCGGCGTAGCTGAACATCTCGCGGGTGATCTCGATGGGTGAGGCGTCCTCGTAGCCGGCCTCGCGCTCCTTGATGAAGTAGGCGTTCTCGGCGTACCGGGCCGCATCGATGACGACGGTGATGCCGTTCTGGTGGGCGACCCTCGCGGTCTCACGCATGTTCTCCATGGAGACCGGCTGGCCGCCGACGCTGTTGTTGGTGATCGTCATGACGATCGCCGCGACGTTCTCTGCGCCATACTCTGTGATCAGTGTCTCGAGCTTCGGGACGTCCATGTTGCCCTTGAAGTCGAAGTACGTGCTCGAGTCCATGCCCTGCGGGCAGACGCAGTCGACGGCGCGACCGCCGGCCAGACCGACGTGCGCCCGGGTGGTGTCGAAGAACATGTTGGAGATGACGTACTGCCCCGGGGTGGTCACCAGCAGCGGGAACAGGATCTTCTCGGCTGCGCGGCCCTGGTGCACCGGCTGGAGGTACTCGTAGCCGAAGATGTCCTTGCCTGCGTCCATCAGCCGGTAGTAGCTGCGACCGCCGGAGTACGACTCGTCGCCCCGCATGACAGCCGCCCACTGGGAGTCGCTCATCGCGCCCGTGCCGCTGTCCGTCTGGAGGTCGATGTAGACGTCCGCGGCCGTGAGGGCGAAGGTGTTGTAGTTGGCGTCCCGGATGAAGCCCTCACGCTCTTGCCTGGTGGTGATCCGGATCGGCTCGACCATCTTGATCTTGAAAGGCTCGGGCATGTACTGCATGGCGCGTCTCCTCGGGTGGCTGCCGGGCTGCGCCCGACTACAGATGCGGAGCGTTCCACGCGTCGTTGAGCGGTTCACTCCTACAAGCAAAGTAACCTAATTGAGTTGAAGAGTCCAACAAGATTGATAACAACTCAACAACATGTCACAATATTGGTCCGGATGTGGAGAGGAACAGAGGATGACCATCGGATCGCTGTCGACGGCGGGACGCCCGGCGGACTACGCGGAGCAGGTCCTTGCCACGCTCGCCACCCTCGTCGAACCGCTGAGCCGCACCCTGCCCGACGACTGCGAGGTTGTCCTGCACGACCTGCGGCGCCTGCCCAACTCGATCGTGGCCATCGCCGGGGACGTGACCGGTCGCAGCGTCGGAGGGCCGGCCACCGACCTGCTGCTCCGCAAGGCGGCGGACGGGACGATCGCCACGACGGTGGGCTACGAGACGCGCCGCCCCGACGGCAGGTCACTGCGGTCGACGACCGTCGTGGTCCGGGACACCGAGGGCACCGCGGTCGCAGCGCTGTGCATCAACGCCGACGTGATGATCTGGCAGGCCGTGAAGGCGATCGCAGAGGCGATGCTCCCGAGTGAGGGGCCCGCCGAGCAGGCGGCACAGCCACAGGAGGAGAAGTTCGCCCGGGACATCGACGAGCTCGCCCAGCACCTGCTCGCCGAGGCGATCGACGTCGCCGGGGCGCCGGTGGACCTCATGCACAAGAAGCACAAGATCGCCGTCGTGAACGACCTTAAGGACCGCGGCTTCTTCATGCTCAAGGAGAGCGTCGGTATGGCGGCCCAGGCGCTGCACGTCACCCGGTTCACCGTCTACAACTACCTCAACGAGCTGGACAACGATGAGCTCGGCAAGTAGCGCCGAGCAGCACCGCGCCTGTTCTGGTCCCTTCTCAGGTCCCACGGAGCCCCTGCCCGGGTTGGTCATCCGTGACTACGAGCCCGCCGACCACGAGACGCTGGTCGAGCTGAACCGCTACGGGCTCGCGGCGGCGGGCGTGCCCGAGGACGGCGACATCTACGGTGGCGACCTGGACGACGTCGCCGGGTCCTACCTGAGCCGGCGGGGCGCCATGCTGGTCGGCGCGGTCGAGGGCGAGGTCGTGGCCATGGGCGGGCTGTGGCAGGTTGACGCGCTGGGCTGCGAGATCCTGAGGATGCGCGTGCGCCCCATCCATCAGGGGAAGGGCTTCGCGCGCGCCCTCCTCGGCGCGCTGGAGGATCGCGCTCGCCAGCTCGACTACGAGACGGCGGCCCTGGTGACCGGGCCGGACCAGCACCCGGCAATCGACCTGTACCTCAGCTCGGGATACGTCAAGGGCGAGGTCGAGCGCTTCGGGGAGCTCATCGGTGTCCGGTTGGTCAAGCAGCTGCGAGCGGACCCGGGGCGGCTCTGACGGTGATCACGACCTTGACCTGGGCTGCCCTCTAGGCCAGCGTGGCCGGCTTCTGCACCAGACCCAGCATCGCCGGAACCTGCGACCCCGGAACCGGCCGTGACATCAGGAAGCCCTGGACGCCGTCGCAGCCCGGGCGGCGGAAGGCCTCAAGCTGTTTCACGGTCTCAACGCCCTCCGCGATAGTGCGGATGCCCAGGGAATGGGCAACGGTGATCACCGCCTCGATGATGAGGACATCCTCGACGCGTTCACCGTCTCGATCCGACCGGAGGTCAGGGATCGCGCCGGCTGGTAACGGAGCGCAAGCTCGCCGTTGTCGATCGCTCCGCGAAGGTCCGTCCCTGGTGATGACAATGGTGAATTCGTCGCCACCGAGCCGGGCGAGGCCTCGCCACTACGCAGACCCAGCTCGGCGTTGACCGGTCTGCCGGGGCGGGCGATGCTTTCGGTCAGCCGGCCCTGGCAAGGCCCCGATCCGCCTCATCGACCAGCTCGAGGAAGTCTGTTCCGACCAGATCTTCGGGAAGGCGCCCGAGTGCCCCGGTGACGGAGGGACTTTGGTAGCTGCGACGGTGCCGAGGGTCTGGCCAGCGACTGCCACGTCTTCAATGGTTCGGTCCAGCAACCGGTTCGTGGACAGGTTGAGCAGGTTGGCTGCGACGACCAGGGCGATGAGCAGAACACCGCCGACCTTCTGGGGACTGCTCGATGCTCCATACCCAGAGGTTGGTGTCCTTGCCAGCTCGAGCAGTTTCACCGGTTGGCATTGGGGCGCGAGCTCAAGATGATCGAGCCGAAGAAGGAGGTCGAACGACTAGAACGCTTCTCCCCGCCTACGGGGCTGAGCCCATCGACCAGTGCTGAGAGACAGGCCCTGGAGATCACGTCGGCCCAGGCCACCTTGCCCGGGCCATCCCACGGCCACCGGGACGCTTTCCGCCTTGCCTGGACGGCGTATGCAGACCGGAGCATGACGGCATACAGCGCTCTCCCTTGAGTTTTGTGGTCTTATCGACCAATCTGAGTTCCGGAGTGCTCGACACGACACCGGAACCTGAGGAGGGAGGGCGCAGTGAAGGTACTGGTTGCCGGCGCATCGGGTTTTGTCGGGAGGCGGTTGTGCCCGGCTCTGATCGCAGCTGGCTATGACGTGCAGGCCATGACGCGACGCCCGGCGTCCTATGAGGGCGGTAGTGCAGCCGTCTATGGCGACGTCCACGATCCACAGACCCTGAAGGACGCTCTCACCGGATTTCAGGCGGCGTACTACCTGGTGCACTCGCTGGACTCCGCCGACTTCGAGCGCAAAGACGCTGATGCGGCCAGTGCGTTCGCGGAGGCTGCCGCCGCGGCTGGACTGCAGCGGATCGTCTATCTGGGGGGACTGGGAGACGATGACGATGACCTGTCCGCGCACCTGCGCAGCCGGCGCGGGGTGGAACAGCTGCTGGGCAGTACGGGGGTCCCGGTGACCACGTTGCGCGCCGGGATCATCGTCGGGCACGGGGGTATCTCGTGGGAGCTGACCCGCCAGCTGGTTGCGCACCTGCCGGCCATGATCACCCCGCGCTGGGTCCGCACCCGTACCCAGCCGATCGCCATCGACGATGTGGTTCGCTACCTCGTGGGCGTGCTCGAGCTGCCCGAAGCAGCCGACCATGCCTACGACATCGGCGGTCCCGAGGTGCTGGAGTACGTCACCATGATGCGCCGCGTGGCGAAGATCCAGGGCCGCAAGTTCCTCGTGATGCCGGTACCCCTGCTGACCCCTCAGCTGTCGTCGCTCTGGCTGTCCCTCGTCACAGACGTCGACACCCAGACGGCGCGAGCGCTGGTGGACTCGATGACCAACGAGGTTGTCGTCAAGAACGGTTCGATCCGCGCTCTCGTGCCGTTCGATCCGATGGGGTACGACGAGGCCGTCCGCCAGGCCCTGGCCGAACGGGAGCGTGAGGTGCGTGGGAAGTGACGGGCCCGCCAAGCACGCACGACCTGATGACGGGCGTCCGAGCCTGCCCGGCCCCTTTCCCAGATCGCTCAGGGACAAGGTCCCCCGCGACCACCAAGAAACGGATGAGGCGCATGCTCGCCGACGCCGGATCGTGACGGGAGTTGGTGTGACGGGGGCCGCTCTCCTCGGGCTGTCCTTGTCCAGCAGACCCGGATCGCGGCGGTTCTACGTTCTCACCTTCGGCGTCGCGGCAACGTGGGCCGGTGGCGCCCTGGGCTCTGGTCCGCTGCATCTGGGCCAGGCCCAGAGGCGTGACCAAAGCCTGCATCGTCCCCTCGTGACACCCGTCGTGACCGGAGTCGGCGCCTTCTGCGTGTTCTACGGGGCTGCGCGTGCCTGTCGTCACGTGCCCGTGCTGGACAGGGCTCTCACCCGGGTGCTGCGGTATGCCGACCGCGGGTCGACCCCGCTGGTCATCGCGACCACCTGCGCCAACGGCCTCGCCGAGGAGCTGTTCTTCCGGGGTGCTCTCTACGCCGCGGTGGGCAGACGCCACCCGGTGGCAAAGTCGACCGCGGCATACGCCTTGGCCACTGCTTCCACCCGGAACCCTGCACTGGTCCTGGCCAGCGTGGTCATGGGCCTCCTGTTTGGGTTGCAACGTCGGGCTTCGGGGGGCATCGAGGCGTCCGCGCTGACGCACCTCACCTGGTCGGTGCTGATGCTGCGCTACCTCCCGCCGTTGTTCCGCATCGAGAAGCTCAACCTGGCTGTGCCACACATCCCGGCAGAAAAGGCCTCTCCGACTCAGGGGAAGCTCACGCGAGTTGTGGGAGGATCTGTCGGGTGACGATCTTGCTGACGGGCGCAACCGGGTTCATCGGCAGCGAGGTCGTGCGACAGCTCGCAGCAGCAGGCCAGCAGACCCGGGTGATGATCCGCAGGCCTTCCCGGGCGCCGCTGCTGGCCGGGCTGGATGTCGAGCCCGTGTACGGCGACCTCACGTCGGCCCCGTCGCTCGCCCGCGCGGTGAAGCGGGTTGACGTCGTGATCCATCTGGGCGGTCGCGCCACCTTCGAGCCGTACCCGCGCCTGTTCCCCACGATGGTGGAGGGCACCGATCATCTGGCCCGCGCCGCAGCTGAAGCCGGCGTCGGCCACATCGTCTACGGGTCCAGCATGTTCGTCTACGACGGGTCGACAGCGATCGGCGATGACACCGCAGCAAGCCCGGCGCTCGCCTATGGCAGGGCCAAGCTCGATGCCGAAGCGGCCCTCGCACGTGGCACCGAGGCAGGCGGGCCAACGGTCGCCAGCCTTCGGCTGCCGCACGTCTACGGACCCCAGAGCCTCCTCTTCGGTCTGGTACGCCACCGAAAGGTGGTGTTCCCCGGCCCCGGAGACAACCCCTTTGCCCAGCTGCACGTCGAGGATGCCGCGAGGGTGCTGATCGGCGCCGCGCTCCAGCGGTGGTCGGGCACCGCACCGGTCGCCGACGATGAGACCGTCACCTGGAACGACTTCTTCGAGATCCTGACGACCTTTGCGCCCCAGACCCGGGTAGTGCGGGTTCCCCGGCGCCTTGCCACCGGCGGGGCCGCTGTGGCCGGGATGGTGCTGGGCCGGCGCGGACCGACCATGGTCTCCGGTGACACGATCAGGGGCTGGAACCTCTCGTTGCAGCTCATGCCTGGCAGGCTGTGGTCCGAGCTGGATCTGGTTCCTCGCTACCGCGGCGTGCTCGAGGGTATTCCGGCCTGCCTCGATGGGTCCGTCGCATATCGTTGGCGCCATCCAGTCTTCGATCGTTCGTGACAGCTGCGAGCCCGTCACGGGTTGTCGTGATCGGAGCGGGCATGGCGGGGCTCACCGCCGCCCGGCTGCTCGCCGACGCCGGACAGGTGGTGTCCGTGCTGGACAAGGGCCGTCGCGCGGGCGGCCGGATGGCGACCAGAGCGATGGCCGGTGGCGCGTTCGCCGACCACGGCGCCCAGTTCTTCACGGTCCGCAGCGAGGCTTTCTCAGTGGTGGTGGCGCGATGGCTCGCCGAGGGCACGGTGCGGCAGTGGTGTCGCGGTTTCCCCTCCGACGACGGGCATCCCCGGTTTGTCGGCGCGGACGGGATGGCGCAGCTGGCGGCGCGGATGACCGTGGGTCTGGACGTCCGCCAGTCGGTTCACGTCGACGGCGTCCGAAAGGTCGGAGGTCGCTGGGCGGTGACCTGGCCGGCGACCCGGTGGGCATCGGCTGGGTTGCTCGAGGCCGATGTCGTGGTGCTGACACCACCGGCACCACAGTCGGCGGCCCTGGTCGCCGGCCAGGCCACGATCCCTGAGCTGGCCTATGCGCCGACGATCTCGTTGCTCGTCGCCCTCGGCGACCGGCCATCAGTTCCTTTTCCCGGTGGCATCCAGCTCCAGGACGACCCGACCTGGTCGTGGATCGGCGACAATATGGCAAAGGGTGTATCGCCGGTGCCGGCGCTCACCTTGCACACCCGCAGTGATGTCGCGGCTGCCCGGTGGGAGCAGGACAACGACGCGCTGATCACCGATCTGCTGCGGGCCGCGTCGCCTTGGCTTGGCGGGGCCGAGATCCTTGACACCAGCCTGCAGCGATGGCGATACGCGACACCGGTCGAGCCGCATCCCCAGACGTGCCTGGTGCGGGCCGAAGGGGGCCTCGTCTTCGCCGGCGACGGGTATGGCGGTCCCCGGATCGAGGGAGCCTTCCTGTCCGGCCGGGCTGCCGCCGAGGCCGTTCTCAACAGGGGTATTTGATGCGGAATAGCTGGAGGGGTTCGGCCGGTTGGAGTTGTCATGAACATCGTGAACAAAGGGCCTGCAGAGTGAACCGCGGATCAGGCGACCTCACCGCCGGGCAGGGCTGAGGATGTGCCCCGTGCCGAGTGAACCCCAACGGATAATCGAGAACCCGGTCGTGGCCGTGGTGGGAGCCACCGGCGGGCTGGGCTGGGCAATCTCCCGTGAGCTGGCCCGGCGCGGCGCCCGGCTCGTCCTGACCGGCCGTGACCCGGCCGCGTTACGGGAACGCAGCGAAGAGCTACCCGGGTCGGCGAGCGCCGTGCTGGACCTGCACGACCCCGACGCCGGAGACAGGCTGGTGGCGGCGGCGACCGCCGCTTTCGGGCGCCTGGACGTGCTCGTGAACGCCGCCGGCATCGTGGCCTTCGGCCCCCTGGCCGACACCCCCGACGTCGTGATCGAGGAGCTGTTCCTCACCAACGTGATCGGGCCCCTGTGGCTCCTGCGCCGATGCCTGCCGCTGCTACAGGCCAGCCAGGGCACGGTGGTGCACCTGTCGGCCGTCGTTGCCGAACAGCCCTTGCCGGGCATGGCCGCCTACTCCGCGACCAAGGCTGCGTTGAGTGCGGCCGACGCCGCACTGGCCCGGGAGCTTAGGCGGGCCGGGATACGAGTGCTCGACGTCCGCCCGCCGCACACCAACACAGGTCTGCACGAACGGCCACTGCACGGCTCCGTACCCCGCCTCGCCAAGGGTCTGGACCCCGAGATGGTGGCCCGGACCATCGCCGACGCGCTGGCCGAACCGAAACGCCTCCAGCTGGCCGCGGCCGACTTCGCGGCAGAGGCCCCAGACCGGGTCGCCTCAGAACGGATCACCCCAGAACGGGGCACCTCACCATCGGGTCAGTCAACGCAGGGAGTCTCACATGAGTAGCTCAGTAGACATCGGTATCGCCGATGAACAGCGCGGGGAGATCGTTCAGGGGCTGTCGCGGGTTCTGGCAGATTCCTACTCTCTCTACCTCAAGACACACAGCTATCACTGGAACGTCGTCGGCCCGATGTTTCACTCGCTCCACGCGATGTTCATGGACGAGTACACGGAGCTGGCCCTGGCGGTCGACGAGATCGCGGAGCGGATACGTGCGCTGGGCGCGCCGGCCCCCGGGACCTACCGACAGTTCGCGGAGTTCTCAATTGTTCCCGAGGACACCGACGTGCCCGATGCCCTCGAGATGGTGCGCCGGCTGGTCGCGGCCCACGAGGCCACCGCCCGCACCATCCGTGAAACCCTGCCCCTCGTCGAAGGCGCCCCAGACCAGGTCTCGACCGACCTGTTCGTGCGTCGGCTCGACGTCCACGAGAAGACCGCGTGGATGCTCCGCAGCATGCTCGCCTGACAGGCCAGCGGCCCGGCCCCCCACTGGGCAGTTGTTGCCAACTGGCTGCCGGCTCGTCATAAACGGTGTGACTCACCTGCGCGACGCGTGCGTGCGCTCAGATCTTCTCGGGCAGCCCGAAATCGGTGTGGACGCCCTCGCTGAAGGCGACGTGGTCGGGCGGTCGTGACCCAAGGTTGCCAAGACCCACCGAGCGCATCAGGTCGTCGTCGAGCTCGATGACCTCAGCGTCGCGCAAGGGCCAGGGTGGGTGGGCGTTCGGCACGTACCGGGTGCGCCCGAGATGCCGGACGTGCAGACCCCAACGGGCGGTGAGGAACTCATCGAGGGCGGTCGCCTTGCGTGGCGCGCCGGCCCTGATCGTGATCCGGCTCGTGACTGTGGCCGCCGGCCAGCGCAGTCGCGTCTCGTAGCGGTGCACCCCCTCGGACGTCGCCGCGTGCCGCATTCGTGCCCAGCGGTATGGCAGGCCGAAAGCCAGCCGGGCTCCTGCCACGATGATCGACCGATCCGTGTCCAGGCTGAGAAAGACGATCCCGCGCCGCCCTGTCTCGTCCACGGAGTACAGCCGGACGTTGGTCTCCAGGAAGGTTCCGGCCCACGGCACCCCCGGGCCACGACCAACACCGGCGTCCACCATGCGGAACGGGATCAGCCCGACGTAGCTGCGTCCCTCGAAGGTGTCGGGGTGCGCTCCCGGTGGCATGAACCGTTCCAGGCGGCGGGGGTCGGCTGCCCAGTGCAGGAAGGTCAGGTCGCGCCAGTCCTGGTTCATGATCACCGGGCCCGCCAGGGCGGGCGCTTGCCCGGAGACCGGCTGAGGCGTCCCCGAAGTTCCTGACCGCTTCATGTGCCTCATCCTGCCCTCGTCCGTAGCCTGGGGACAACCTGGCCATCATCAGTGGACTTCCGCCTGGCAGGTGACATGGATGACGTCTTGCCTGTGAACGCAGCAGGCCGGGTTCTGCGACGCCAGATCCCCGGAGCCACGCAAGGCCTCGAGTGCTCGCCTGTCTCGTCGACGAACCGGAGTCTGCCCTGTTCAGGCAGCGTTGTTCTTCTCGCTTGACTGGAGCTGACGACGCGTTTCGCGGCCAATGGCGATAGCGTTCAACAGCTCCTCCAGTCCGGACCCCTTGGCCACCGACAGGTCAGCCCCGAGAGCCATGGCTCGTTCCAGAGCCTCGCCGTCGAAGCTGTGTGCGGCGATGACAGCGTCCGGGCAGAGCTGCCGCAGGCGCGGGAGTGCAGTGAGGCCATCCATTCCCGGCATCTGCAGGTCGAGGATGATGGCATCTGTCTGGTCCTGTTCCACGAGCCGGATCGCTTGCGCGCCGTCGGCCGCCCAGCCGGCCACGCTGAAGCGGTCATCGCTCTCGAGTGTGAGCGCCAGAAGTTCCCGCAACACCAGGGTGTCGTCAACGATGAGAACCCTCAGGGTCGGATCCGTGTGCATGACTCTCCTTGAGCGTCTGGCTGAAGTGCCGTTCGCCGCTGTTGGTGTAGGCGGCCCCTGAGGATGACCCTGGTTGCCCTTGATGAGAGGTGCGCGGTGACAAGTTATCAAGAGCCACTACTGCTTTTACCGTGACACAACCTCGTGCCGATAAGTGGAAGCGACACTCCGGCACGACGGACCGTTGCGTGGTGGGCTTAGCAGGGACGCAGGAGTTCGACGCCCAGCGGCCACAGGTACCACCCCGAGCATGCTTCCGAGGGTTCCTTGTCCGGCTCAGGTGTCCTGTGGCAGGGCTGGTGCCCAAGACATCAGCGAAGCCGCCGACGAGGTCGAGCCGAGCAGGCACAGCGGCCCCATGTGCCGGATGTGTCCCGAGATCGCGAACAACCCGACGTAGACCCACGACCCGATGGACAGCGACTGCACCGGGAACGTCATCGCCATGGCCGCCAGCGAGTCCGTGCCCATCCGTCCGTGGACCACTGTGTAGGCGGCATCACCCAGCGCCCACAACAGCCCGGTGATCGTCAGGGGCAGCGCCACCGCCTGAAGCGGCGCAGCAGGCGCACGCCGGCGCCATGGAGGTCCGCCAGCCGGGTCAACGCGACTAGGTGGTGGGCAGCAGAGGCACTGACCAGAATCACCGTGATCTTGACGAACCGCGCCGATGTGGTGGCGATGCCGCACCCTCCAGGCCCAGCCGCGGCATGCCGAGGTGTCCCGAAGATCAGCAGCCAGTCCAATACCAGGTTGAGCGCTGCCGCGGCGGTCAGCTTGGAGCTGATGCCGACGGTGGTCACCGAAGTGCAAGCCCCAAGGGTTGGGATGGCAGCCCGCGCACCGGCTACCCCGCGATCATCCTCTTCCGCGAGTCGACCTTCTCCAGGGTCGGATCCGCGTTGGTTGAGATGGATTGGGCATCGCCGCGGTCGGCGTCCTGCGGGGTGCAGGTGATGGCATCGAGGTTGTACTCCAGGTAGGCGTACTGGCCCTGAGGGTCGGTGATGTGCCAGCGGCCTTCCCCGTGGGTGGCGAGTCTGCGGGAGCCGAAGGTGCGGTAGTCGCGTACGGGTGTCGACCAGCGTTGCGGGGTGAAGGTGGAGCCGTCGCGGGACATACTCATCCGGTCGTCGGAGACGAAGTCAACGAGGTCGCCGTCGTTGAATGTCAGGTCGGCAGTGACTGTTTGCGCGCCGTTGGTGAAGATGCCGCGAGCGTGGTTGTCGTCTGTGGGCTGCCAGACGATCGGTGCGTCGATCAGCGCGGATGGGGCCAGGATGCACAGGTCGTTGAACAACGTCACGGTCTCGGCCCGATCCATGTCTGGCCCCGCGGCGTTGGCCATCGGCACCACCGAGCACAGCTTGACGCGCATGGTGGCGGCAGGGCCGGCGAAGACGTGCAGGACGTCGACCGGCAGGCCGAACAGCGTCGCGTCCATCCAGAAGTACCGGCTGGGCGCGGGTCCGAAGGTGTTGACCTGCTCGCCGGTGTACGTCATCCACCTTGCGTTCGCGCCGGCGCGGATCCGTCCGTGGATGCGGGCGTGGACGGACCAGACCCGGGGCTGCCCCACGGCACCGGACCGGCGGACGTACCCGGCGACGAGGTCTGGGAGGTGGGCCAGGTCGGTTTCAGTCACCACCGCGCCGGGTCCGGAGTGGGACTCGCGCAGCGCTGCCGCGGTGCGACGCTGGTACTCGGCGCGGTAGCTCGTCGGGCCGCGGGAAGCGAAGGTGTACCCCAGTGCGGCGAGCAGCAGGACGTTCACCACGGTTCCGGTCCTGGCATCGTTCCACGACGTCAGGATCACTGTCTGGGAGAGGACGGCGCCGACGGCGCCGGAGACCCGCCACCTGCGGTTCCGGACGGCGAGCATCACCCCGGTCGCCACGACGGCTGCTGCGGCGGCCAGCCAGGCGAGGCCCATCGCCGGGCCGATCGGTTCGGGCAGCGCGGCCACCTCGGCCCGGCCCAGTCCCTTGGCTGCGCCGAGCAGGTGGATCAGACCATGTCCGAGCACGACCACGACGATGAACCACCGCACCACCGTCCTCATCGGAGCACCCCCTGGTCTTCGCGGGCAGGGAAGACCGTCCGGGGTTCTGGGGCGATCCCGCCGCCGGCCGCGGAGAGTGCATTGAGCAGTTGGAGTCCGACGAGGGTTCGTCGCATGGTTGGCATGGCTTGGCCTCTATTCCGGTGGATTGTGCTGGGTCGGGTTGTTGTCATGTCGGCGCCTCAGTCGGAGGCGACGGCGTCGAGGACGGGCAGGCGGGCGGCGCGAGAAGCGGGCCACAGTGCGGCTAGGACGCCGACGACGGCGGCCAGGGAGAGCATCGCGGCGAGCTGGGCCCAGGGGATAGCCAGTGTGGTCAGGCCGATGCCGGTGAACACGGTCGGCATCGCGGCCGCCACGGCCACCCCGACGGCGACGCCCACGACGGTGCCGAACACCGCTGTCAGGACACTTTCGATGGTGATGATCCCGGCGAGCTGGAGCCGGCCGAGGCCGACGGCGCGCATGAGGCCGATCTCGCGGGTCCGTTCGATCACCGATAGCGCCAACGTGTTGACGATGCCCAGGACCGCGATGATGATCGAGAGGCCGAGCAGCGCGTACAGGATCACCAGGATCTGGTTGACCTGATCGGCGAGGGCGGCGGCGAGGTCCTTCGCGTCGAGCACCGAGAGCACCACGTACGGAGCGGAGACGGCGACGAGGTCCGCGCGCAGCGTGTCGGGGGTGATGCCGGGCGCGGCGTTGATGAGCAGAAAGTCGATCCTGACCTGGGCCGGCGGGACCACCCGGGCGAGGAGCGAGCTGGACATGATGACCGGTTCGCTGATCAGCTGGGTGTCGATGATCGCGCCCACCGGCGCCGTCGCGGTGCCGGCCTGTGAGGTGAAGGTCACCGTGTCGCCGAGGGACCAGCCGCGGTCCGTGGCGGTCGCCTGCTGTACCGCGACAGCGCCGTCGGCGAGGGTGCGCAGGGAACCGTCCACGACCTCGAGATCGATCGTCCGCCCGAACGCCTCAGGTGGGAGCCCGGCCACTGACAGGGTGGCCTGCCCCGATGTTCTTTCGCCAGGGCCGGCGACGACGGTAGGCCCAGAGGCGAGCACGTCGACCGAGCCGACCGTCGCCAGGGCCTGAACGTCTGCCACCGCTCCGGCTGGCACGCCGCTGGCGGACTGGACTGAGAAGTCCGAGGTCCAGCCATCGGCGACGATGGACCGGGTGGAGGCGGTCGCCGAGGCCGCCAGGACCGACGCGGCCCCGACCAGGGCCATGCCGATCATCAGCGCCCCGGCGGTGTTCGCGGTGCGGCGAGGGTTGCGGATCACGTTCCCGCGGGCGAGTCGGCCCAGGGGTTTGACTCCGGCGACGAACGCCGCAGCCAGGGCGCCCAGGGTGTGCCGGGCGATGATCGGGGCCAGGAGCAGCACGCCGACCACCAGGGCGAGCGCGCCCAGTGCGAGCATCGTCGAGCCGTTGGGCTCCGGTGCGACCAGGGCGGCGACCAGGGCCGCCGTACCGGCCGCGGCCAGGACGCTGCCGGCGATGGTGCGCCTCTTCAGCGACTTGTCGGTCGCGGCGGCCGCGCGCATGGCCTCGACCGGAGCGGTCAGGGCGGCGCGGCGGGCCGGCAGGGCGGCCGCGCTGATGCTCACCACGGTGCCGATGAGCAGGGAGAGGACCACGGTGGTGGTGTCCAGGGGGATGGACCCGGACAGGTCCATGCCGACCTTCTCGAACCCGATCCGCAACAGCCGGACCAGGCCGAGGCCGGCGGCGATCCCGAGGGCGGACCCGGCCAGGCCGACGGCGGCGGCCTGGATCAGGATCGAGGCGAACACCTGGGACGGGGACGCCCCGATGGCGCGCAGCAGCGCGAACTCGCGCATCCGCTGGCGCACGGACATCGTGAACGTGTTGGAGATGATGAACGCGCCCACGAACAGGGAGATCCCGGCGAAGACGAGCATGAACGTCTGCACGAACCCGAGCTGGCCCTCGATGTCGGTGCGTGCCTCAGCGCGCATCGCGTCACCGGCGAGGGCCTGTGCGGCCGCGGCCTTCTCGCGGGCGAGCACGGGAGCCAGGTTCGCGACCAGGTCGGCCTCGGCCACCCCCGGGTTCGCATACACAGAGATCGTGGACACCTTGCCGTCCGGGGAGTAGGCAGCGGTCGCGGTCGCCACGTCGAGGAAGACGATGGTGGCTCCGGCCGCCGGGGCACCGAAGGACACCTCGCCGACTACCTGAACGTCACGGATCGCTCCGGCCACGACGGCCTTGGTCCGGTCCCCCACCGACAGGCCAGACGAGGCCAGGGTCGCCGACTCCAGGGCGATCTCGGTCGGCCCGCGCGGGGCGCGGCCCACTGCGACCTTGATGGTGGTGTCGTCGGGGTGCAGGGCCAAGGCGAAGCTCGGCGACTGGGTGGGCTGCACAGCGGTGCCGTCAGCGCCGACCAGCACGATCGGGCCGGAGATGTCCGCGAACGCCTTGTCCACGCCGTCGACCCCTGCGATCGTGGCGGCCAGGGTGGCCGGGACGGTCGTGCGGGTCTGGCCGGTCGTGCCGGTCATGCTGTTCCCGGCGTCCGGTTTAGCCCCGCGCACGTAAGCGTCGGCGGGCATGGAGGAGTCGACGATCCCGGTGAACGTCGAGGACATCATGGTCCGCAGCGAGAACGTGCCCGCCACGAAAGCCACCCCAAGGGTCACGGCCAGGACCGACAGGATGAACCGGACCAGGTGCGCGCGGATCCCGCGCAGCGCGACGCGGCGCATCAGGCGCCGACTGCGGCGAACTCGGACGCGGCACGGTCGAATGAGGTGTCGTCGCACGAGGTGTCGTCGGAGGGGGTGCGGTCGGAGGGGGTGTGGTCAACCGATCCGAGGCGGCCAAGGACCTCGAGCACGGAGGCCTGGGTCGGGTTCGTGAGCTCACCGACCAGCAGGCCGTCGGCCAGGAACAGGACCCGGTGGGCGTAGGTGGCCGCGCGGGGGTCGTGGGTGACCATGACAACGCTCTGGCCGAGGTCGTCGACCGAGCGGCGCAGGAATCCGAGCAGCTCGGTGGATGACTTCGAGTCGAGGTTCCCAGTGGGTTCGTCAGCGAAGATGACAGCGGGCTTGGCGACCAGGGCGCGGGCACAGGCCACGCGCTGCTGCTGGCCGCCGGACAGCTCGCCCGGCCGGTGGTGGAGACGCTTCTCGAGCCCGACCGCGGCCACGATCGCGTCGAAGTGCGCCCGGTCGATCGGGCGGCGGGCGATGTCGAGCGGCAGCGTAATGTTCTCCGCCGCGGTCAGGGTGGGCACGAGGTTGAACGCTTGGAAGATGAATCCCAGCCTTGTGCGGCGCAGCCGGGTCAGCTGGCGCTGGTTCATCCGGCCTACGTCCTGGCCGTCGATCATCACAGTGCCCGAGGTGACCGTGTCCAGGCCCGCCATGCAGTGCATCAGGGTGGATTTGCCCGACCCCGACGGGCCCATGATCGCGGTCAGCTCGCCGCGGGCGAAGTCCACGTCGATGCCTGCCAGGGCCTGCACAGCCATGTCGCCGGTGCCGTAGGTCTTCACCAGGCCCCGCGCGGCGGCGATCACCGCTGTGGGGGTGAC
>JACMPC010000144.1 GCA_014377705.1 Dermatophilaceae bacterium | reverse complement strand
ATGGGGATGCCGATCCCGTTGTAGACGAACGCGAACACGAGGTTCTGTCGAATGTTGCGCATCGTGGCCCGGGACAGGTCGATCGCGGTGACCAGCCCGGACAACGACCCGGAGATCAAGGTGATGTCCGAGGCCTCGATAGCCACATCGGTGCCTGTGCCGATCGCGGAGCCGACGCCGGCCTGGGCCAGGGCTGGTGCGTCGTTGATGCCGTCGCCGACCATGCCCACGACCCGACCCTGCTCCTGCAGCCGGCGAACTTCAACGGCCTTGTGCTCAGGCATGACCTCGGCCAGCACGCGCCCGATGCCGACCGCCCGGGCGATCGCTGCGGCGGTGACGCGGTTGTCACCGGTCATCATCACGACCTCGATGCCCCGGGCCGCCAACGCGGCCACCGCGGCAGCCGAGCCTTCCTTGATGGTGTCCGCGACCCCGATCACCCCTGCCGGGTCCCCGTCGACTGCCACGAGCATCGGGCTCTTGCCGTCAGCGGCCAGGTGCTGCAAGTCCGACTCCAGGGGGCCGGGGTCGATACCCGCGCCCGTCAGCAGGCGCCGGTTGCCCACCAGGATCTCGCGGCCGCCGACGAGGGCGCGCACGCCCTGCCCGGTGACCGAGTCGAAGGCGGTGGCCTGCGCCAATGTCAGGTTGCGCTCGCGGGCGCCGGCCACGATCGCCGTAGCCAGCGGGTGCTCGGAGGAAACCTCCACCGCCGCGACCAGAGCCAGAACCTCCTGCGCGGTGAACCCGGGCACGGGCAGGACATCGGTCAGGGCGGGGGTGCCCTTGGTGATCGTGCCAGTCTTGTCCAGCACGATGGTGTCCAGCTTGTGGGCGGCCTCCAGGGCTTCCGCGGAACGAATCAGGATGCCGGCGGTGGCGCCCTTGCCGGTGCCGACCGTGATCGACAGCGGGGTTGCCAGGCCCAGGGCGCAAGGGCACGCGATGACCAGCACAGAGACCGCTGCGACCAGGGCGAAGATGAACGCCGGCGGCGGCCCGACAAGAGCCCAGACGGCGAAAGTCCAGATCGCCAGGGTGATCACGGCCGGGACGAAGTAGCTGGAGACCTGGTCGGCCAGCCGCTGGATCGGGGCCTTGGAGCCCTGGGCCTGGCGGACCAGCTTGATGATCTGCGCGAGCATGGTGTCCGCGCCGATCTTGGTCGCCACGTACGTGAAGGATCCGGTCTGGTTGATCGTGGCCCCGATGACCGTGTCACCGGCGGTCTTGGTCACCGGCATCGGCTCACCGGTGACCATCGACTCATCCACCGGCGAGCGGCCCTCGACGACCTCGCCGTCCACCGGGAGCTTCTCCCCCGGGCGGACCACCACCATGTCGCCCAGCGCAACATCCTCGATGGCCACCTCGGCCTCCACCCCGTCGCGGATGACGCGGGCGGTGCGGGGCTGAAGCCCGATGAGCGTGCGGATCGCCTCACCGGTGCCGGCCTTGGCCTTGGTCTCCAACAGCCGCCCGAGCAGGATCAAGGTGACGATCACCCCGACCGCCTCGTAGTAGACCTGCTGGACGTCCGCCGGCAACACGTCAGGGAACACGGTCACCACCAGGCTGTAGCCGAAGGCCGCAATCGTCCCCAGCGTGATCAGCGAGTTCATGTCCGCGGTCCGGTGGGACAGCGCAAGCCACCCGGTGCGGTGGATCGGCCAACCCGTGTAGAACATCACCGGCGTGATCAGCGCAAGCTGTAGCCAACGGCTCATCAACAACTCCGGCATCCAGGTCACGCCGAAGAACTCCACGAGCATCACCGCGAACAGCACCGGTGCCGACAACAACCCGCCAAAGATCACCCGTCGGGTGAGGTCCGAGATCTCGGCGTTGCGCTCGCGCTCCTCCCCCTCGGCAGACTCCGCAGCAGCGGCCGCACCCAACGGGTCAGGCCCACCCGCGCCCGCCACGACTGCGGGCGCCATCACTGGCGTGGCGGCCGGGCCGGCGAGAGTAACCACGGAAGTGTCGCCAAGGGCGTCCGGCCCCGACTCACCGACGACTCGGAGCGTGCCGTGGAGCATTCCCATCCCACAGGCGAACCCGTACTCACCAGGCGCCTCGGGCAGGAAGTCGACCGTCGTGGTCTCGAACGCGGGAAGGATCTGGTTCACCTTGAAGTCCGGGAAGACCACCCGTGAGCAACAGTCACCGGACTCCTGCCGGTCGAACAACATCCGCACAGGCACCCCTGAGGCGACCTGTATGTCGTCGGGACTGTAGCCACCCTTGACGGTGACCTTGATGATCTGCACGCCGTCGGCCAGCTCGGCCTGGCGCGACTTCTTCGGCCCGAAGAAATACGACGCCAACAGGCCCGTCAGAACCAAGGACCCTACAAGCATCGCCACATCGCTGACACTCATGAGCTCAACCCTGCAACAAGAGACATCACCGGCCGACGACCTGGAAGGTATGGCCCTCCTGGGTGGCATGGCCGTTCACGCGATCGCCCGCCTCCGGGCCTTTCGGATGCGGTACGCCGAAGCCGACATGCTCCACAGCCTCGCGCACCGCTGCGGCCCCCAACCTCGTCCCGCTGGTCACGATCAGTGGTGACCTGCCGCCCGCGACGAGATCCATGGCCACGACAGTCACACCCGAGATCGACCTGACCTTCGCCTGGACCGCGGCCAGGCACGAATCGCAGATCATTCCCTCAACCGCGAACATGGCTGTCGTCATCGTGAAACCCCTTCGAATGCTCCCACTGTCACAGTGCCCTCGACCGGGACGGCCACGTTCAACACCGAGTCTAGATACCCCACCGGGGTACCTTCACCATAGGGTTGCGACCATGTCGACCCGATGTTGAAACCATGAAGATCCCATCAAGATCCTTACCACCTCGAGCAGGTCCGTTAAAGCAGCGTGCGACTCACTCTGTTGCTCGGCTGGCACGATGAACGCGGACATCTCAGCGTTTCAAAACGTGCCGTTCGTCCTCTTCCATTCCGCCCCAGACTCCGGCCTCCTGGCCAGACTCGATGGCCCACTTCAGACAGGTAGCAACAACTTGACAGCGACAGCCGGCCATCCTTGCCTCGTCAGCCGGGAGTAGCGCCAGGTGGCCCCGACCGGGAAGAACAGCTCCGGACTCTCGCTCAGGCAAGCAGCGCCGTCGCGACGAGTCCAGATAGTGACGAGACTGAAGCCGCGGAGCCGGCTAGCCAACCTGCCGGGGCAGTGCAGCCAGGGTCACTTTCTTCATCGTTTCTACATCGTTTCTGGATGCTAAGGCTGCATCCACGCGCGACCCTGGAGTGATCCGGTTGAAACCGGGCAAAAAGAAGGAGCTCACGATGATGGGTTGGTATGGCGGCGGAATGGGTCCGCTCGGATGGCTTGCCATGGGCGTTTTCTGGCTCATCCTGATCGGGCTGATCGTGTGGCTGGTCGTCCGATTGCTGCCGGGCAGCAGCGTTGGCGCGACCCGCGATACCGGGCAGGCGCCCTTGGAGATCCTGGACCGAAGGCTGGCCAGCGGAGAGATCGACCTGGACACATGGCAGGCCCAGCGGGCCGCTCTTCTGGCTGCCCGGGGAGACAGGAGGTGACCGTGATGAGACGCCCCCTGACGGTCGTGGCTCTGGTAACAGCGGTGACCGCCCTGGTCGCCTCAGTGGCGATGGCTGTCGGCACCATCGGTGCCCAGCCTTCCGGGCCGACGATGATGGGCGGGGACGGCCAACGCTCAGGGTTGGGGATGATGGGCGACCATGGCCAACGCTCGGGGTCGGGGATGATGGGCGGGTCAATGATGGGCGCAGCGGGGGGCATGGGCATGATGGCTTGGCTGCCAGGTGACGGGGTCTCGGTATCCTCCATACCAGCGGCTCGGATCAGGGCGGCGACCGCCGCCAAACCGGCGGGGCTGCACCCTGGTGAGGTGATGTGGTTCGACAACGGCTTCTACGTCGAGCTCAAGGACGAGGCAGGGAAGCCCTCGACCGAAGTGATGGTCGACCCCCGCACCGGCGCGGTGACCACCGAACCCGGGCCGGCAATGATGTGGAACACCCGAACAGGAATGAACTCACGTGGCCAGGGCGCCAATGCTGCTGCCGGTGCGGTTGACGCCACGAAGGCACGCGCGACCGCCACCGCGTGGCTCGCCGCCAACCGGGCGGGCACCACGATCGCAAGCATGGACGCCTACCCCGGCTACTTCACCATCGACCTCAAACGCAACGGCGTGGTCAGAGGAATGATGTCGGTCAGCTCGTCCTCCGGGGCGCTCTGGTACCACACCTGGCACGGAGCGTTCATCGCCATGGAGGACTCCTGATCCCGAAGACATCGCCAATAACATCCACGACCAGCACCCCCCTGCGGGCGCTGGTCGTGGATGACGAGCCCAGCCTGGTCCGCGCGGTCGCCGGCTACCTCGAACACGACGGGTTCGCCGTCACCACCGCAGCCGATGGGGAGCAGGCTCTTGCCTCGGCGCGACGCGACCCACCTGACATCGTGGTGCTCGACCTGATGCTGCCTGGCATCGATGGCATCGAGGTATGCCGCCAGCTGCGCACCTTCACCGACGCCTACGTGATCATGCTGACCGCCCGCAGTGAGGAGCTCGACACCCTCATCGGGCTCTCCGTCGGCGCGGACGACTACATGACCAAACCGTTCTCCCCCCGCGAGCTGACCGCCCGAATCCGCGGGATGCTCCGCCGACCGCGAAATGCCGCCCAGACCGAGACGGATTCGCAGGTCCGCACGATAGGAGCCCTGAGCCTGGACCCGTATTCCCGCCAGGTGCACGTGGGGCAGACCCCGGTGGAGCTGACCCGCACCGAGTTCGACCTGCTGGACGCCCTGAGCGAGCGACCTAAGTTCGCCTACACCCGTCGCCAGCTCATCGAGCGGGTCTGGGGCCCGGACTGGTTTGGTGATGAGCACCTCGTCGACATTCACATCGTCCACATCCGGGCCAAGCTCGGAGACGAGGCTGCCACGCCGCGATTCATCCTGACCGTCCGCGGTGTCGGCTACCGGATGGGGCCCGGGTGAAGGCCCGGTGGAGGACATCGGCCCGTCTCCCCACGTTGGGTCTGGCGTCGCGACTCTTCGCAGCTGTCGGACTGGTGGTGATTGCCGGCGCCGGCACCATGCTGGTCGCTGTCCTGCTGGTCGCTGAGCCGGCGTTCCACGCTCACCTGGCCCAGGCTCAGCCAACGATGTCCGACCAGGCCCACGTCCATGTCGATGAGGCCTTCGCGAGTGCGGTGCTGATCGCCTTGGCCGTGGGCGTGGTCGTCGCCCTGGCCGCCGCCCTGGTGGTGACCTGGCTGGTGGCCAGGCGACTCGCGGCTCCGGTGGCTGAGACGGCCCAGGCGGCGTACCAGATCGCCGACGGCGATTTCGAGACTCGGCTCCAGCAACCTGGACTTGGACCCGAGCTCGACGGTCTGACCACCGCGTTCAACACCATGGC
Source organism: Dermatophilaceae bacterium (assembly GCA_014377705.1). Lineage (GTDB taxonomy): Bacteria > Actinomycetota > Actinomycetes > Actinomycetales > Dermatophilaceae > UBA4719. The sequence goes on along the minus strand of JACMPC010000144.1, from coordinate 10,727 downwards.
CCGGCGGTTGGCGACCACCGAGCAGACCCGCCGACGCCTGCTCGCAGACCTGGCCCACGAGCTCCGCACACCGCTGGCCTCGATGCAGGCCACCATCGAGGCAGTCACCGACGGTGTCCTGCCCCACGACCAGAGCACCCTGGCCACGCTGACCGAGCAGTCACAGCGACTGCACCGGCTCGTCGGCGACCTTTCTGCGGTATCGCGGGCGGAGGAGCGCCGGCTGAACCTGCATCCGGTCATGGTCCCGATCCAGGACGCGATGTCACAGGCTACGGTCGCAGCCCGACCGCGGTTTCACGCGAAGGGAATCACCCTCACCGCTGCCGACGGCGGGGTCGTGGGCCAGGTGCTGGTCGACCCAGACCGGCTGGCAGAGGCCGTGGGCGCACTGCTCGACAACGCCCTGCGCCATACCGGCAAGGGGGGCGCGGTCACCATCGCCGCCACCCGGCACGACAACCGATGCCGGATCGCGGTGACCGACACCGGCGAAGGGTTCGACCCCACCCAGGCCTCCCAGCTCTTCGAGCGCTTCTACCGGGGTGACACCTCGCGCACCGCGAACGGCGCCGGAAGCGGCATCGGGCTAACCATCGCCAAAGCGATCATAGAAGCCCACCACGGACAACTGACAGGACACAGCGACGGACCAGGCACGGGGGCACGCTTCGAGATCACGCTACCCATCGCCGCGCGCCGCCGACCTCAAACCGCCGATCCGGCGAGCCCGAATCGGCATCTGTCAGGGTGACTCGCAGCTGCACGTTCCGTGGTTGTCGCCGCAACAGGTCTCGGCAGTGGGAAATCCACGAGAGCGTCGTAGTTCAGCACTTGTCGACTGTTGCTGAGGATGCACCCCAGCCTGTGGTGGATCATCGAGATCGCCTCAGCCTTATGCATCTGCGCGAAGGAACCGTCGCTGTCTTGTTCCACCATCGCGGTGTAGGACCCGTCGGGTGCGCGCATCAGGCGCCGGCCCCTCAGCCCCACCACCGCGTGCAGGTGCTCGTCAGACCGGGCGAACCAGTCTCGAGAGTCCTTGTCGCGCTCGGCGGGCACGGCGGGGCTGGTCCCTGGTTCGGTCGGGCTTTGAACTCCGACCTCGGACAGCCAAGATCTATGGCAAAACTTCATGAGGTACCGGCCAAGACCCTTATCTTCCATGTGGAGAATCAAGACTGGCCTAAGTTGCGAAAACCCAAGGGGGGGCGAGGCCCCCGACGTGGACTGACTGGAGCGAGCAAATGAGCCGGAAGACCGACAAGACGAGCAGGCAAACGCAGCGCAACAGCGCCCGGACGGCCCGACTCGAGGCAGTGCGCAAGCAGCAGCGAGACAGTGCGCGCCCGCGCAAGGCGGTCATCGTGGCCGCGTCGGTCGCGGTGGTCGGGCTGGTCGGCGGTGTGTTGTGGGTGGTGGTGGGTGCCAGCGACTCGGGGTCGCCGACACAAGGCAAGGTCGCGCTCACAGGTATGCAGACCTACTCCAACCTCGCCCGTGACCACGTGAGCGGCACAGTGGCCTATCCGCAGACGCCACCGGTCGGAGGTAAGCATTCGAAGACCTGGCAGAACTGTGGCGTGTACTCTGCGCCGGTGCCCAACGAAGAGGCGATTCATTCCCTGGAACATGGCGCGATGTGGATCACCTACCGTCCGGACCTGCCAGCCTCCGAACTCGCGGCGCTTCTGGACGACGTCTCCGGGGAGCCTTACGCACTGGTGAGTCCCTACCCGGGGCTGCCGTCCCCCATCGTCGCGTCCGCATGGGGAGTGCAGCTGAAACTCACCGCCGCGAGGGACCCGCGGCTGAAGAGCTTCATCAACACGTACAAATCGGGCGACAACGCACCCGAACCCGGTGGAGAGTGCACAGGAGGTACCGGCACCCCGAAAGGTTGACCGTGGTAGCCGAAGCCGTCGAGCCGCGCCGCGGTGAAAGATGTGCATCCTCCCGGGCGGTCATGGCGATTCCTTGAGCGCGCGGGCCAGTGGTGCCTTCCTCAGAGGTGCGCGCTCCACGGCCTCCGCCAACTGCACGTTCACGGAAGTTCCCACAACACCCACAGAGGTCAGGGCAGAGACCAAAACGTCGTGGACCACCTCGCTGGATGCCGACGACTCGAGGCCGACCAGGAGCACCCGCAAGCCAGTGAAGATGGCCCCTGGATGACCTGCCACCTGGCGAGGATGACCGAGGCAAGCTGCCCCTGGGAAGCGTCATACAGACCGGCATGATGACAGCGGTAAGACTCATAGCCTTTCGACGCGACGCGCCTCAGATCCCCGAGGGCCCGTCCCTGATGGGCCGCGATCTGACGCGCGTCCGGGCGATCCTGCGCCGCCGGCGCGCACGCAGGAAGAGCAGTTCGGCCTTCAGACGAATATCCATACGGTCAGGCCACATTCATCCACCCAGCCAGGCCGGAGAGCACAAGCTCGACGGGGCAAGGCCCAGCGTCGGTCCCGCCGTGGGACTCCGGCTGATCGATGACGAACGAGAATCCGCGGACTGACATCATGATCTTGCTCGGCGACTCGGAGTTCCCCGTGACGGCGACGTTCAACGACCTGGCTGCCATGAGTGCTCTCCCGCGCCTTGGGGCCGCGGCAGGACCATACCCGCGGGGCGCCCCAGGCGCGGCGGCAACGCTGATGCCATCGAACGTCGGGTGGGTTGATCAGTCCGTCCTTCAGGAAACCTTCATGGTTCAGCCTCCCTGATCATCATCAGCGGAGCGGATTGTTGGTATTGGGAACCAGCGTGACGAAACCTCGAAGGGGTGACCTCCATGATCCTTGACGCATGGTGCGGACAGCTGGGCGTGGGCGGCTGGGTCCTGATGGGGCTTTTCTGGGTGGCCTTCATGGGACTGGTCCTGTGGGCCCTGAGTCGGCTGTTCGCACCCGTCCGGGAGGACCAGGTCCTTCACGAGACCGCCGACGACCTAGATCAGCGGGCACCTGAGCAGATGGATCTGTCCGAGTACCAAACTCCCCGCGAGAAACTCACCGCCCCCGCACCTCAACAGGACAGGAGAACGCGCTAGCGCACGCGGTTCAGCACGAGCATGCGGTCATTCATCCGCGGGGCACGAGGATCCGGAAGGTGGATCCCTGCCCGGTCCCAGCGCTGAGCGCGCTGAGTTGCCCGCCGTGGGCCTCGACAATAGCCTTGGCGATGGCCAGTCCGATCCCGGACCCTCCGTGAGCCCGGTCCCGGGCGGTGTCGACCCGGTAGAAGCGTTCGAAGACATGAGCAAGGTGCTCGGCCGGGATACCCTCGCCGGTGTCCGCGACCGTCAGCGCCACTCCCCCGGTTCGCCGGGAGGCGGTGGCGGAGATCGTGACTGTCCCGCCGGCGGGGGTATGCCGCAAAGCGTTGTCGAGCACGTTGCCAAGAACCTGCCCTATCCGTTCCGGGTCCAGGCATAGCTGCGGCAGCCCGGCGGCAATGTCCGTGACCAGTCGGACGCCCTTCGTCGCGTATGCCTCGGAGATCGAGTCGACCGCGGCGCTCACCAATAACTCTGGTCGCACCGATCTCACGTCCAGGTGGACTTGTCCCTCCTCGGCCCGGGAGACGGTGCCGATGTCCTCGGACAACCGGGCAAGGCGTCGGGTCTGCGCGCGCAAAAGCTCGGCTGTCGCGGTATCCAACGTTGCGACGCCGTCCTCCAGCGCCTCGAGGTAGGCATCCAGGGTCGCCACCGGCGTGCGCATCTCATGCCCTAGGTCGGCCAGCAGACGGCGGCGGGTCCGCTCAACCGACCCCAGCCGGTCAGCCATCTGGTTAAAGCCTGACACCAGGGCGTCGAACTCCGCGCCGAGCCCCGGCGAGGGGACCCTCACGTCGTAGCGGCCCCCCGCAACGTCGCTGGCCGCGTCGGCGATGCTGGCCACCGAACGCCCGATCCGGCGCGCCAGGTAGGCGTTAACGGCCATCGCCACCACCAGTGCGGTCAGCAACGCCAAGGACAACGAGATGGCGTTGGCACTCTGGTAGGCCTCCTCGGTGTGCAGGATCTGGGCCGGTGTCGCTCCCACGTTGGCCTGAGCGAGGTGACTATGGAACAGGGTCGGACCCACGGTGGCGGCAATCAACCAAGCGGTGAGGCTGCCGGTCAGCAGAACCAGCGTCTGGGCCACCAGCAGGCGACCGGCAAGGCCGCCGCGACGACGATTCGGCTCACCGGCTGGCGCGCTCATCTGCCGTCACCCATCCGGTAGCCGACGCCCCGGACGGTACGCACATAGCGTGGTGAGCTGGGGTCGTCGCCGAGCTTGCGACGCAGGTGCCCGACGTGGACGTCGACCAGGTGCTCATCCCCGACCCAGCTCTCGTCCCACACCGCGTCCACGAGCTGTCGGCGGGTGAAGACCATCGCGGGTCGCGCAGACAGGGCTTCCAGCAGGTCAAACTCGGTTCGCGTCAACGCCACCGGCTCACCATTACGGTGGACCTCTCGTCCGGCCACATCGACACTGAGCGCCCCGAATACCCGCGGCGGCGCTTCCTCGGCAGCCACTCCACCGGTGGTTGAAGCGCGAGGACGACGCAACATCGCATGCACCCGGGCCAACAGCTCACGGGGGCTGAACGGCTTGGTCAGGTAGTCGTCCGCCCCCACAGACAGGCCGATCAGCTTGTCGATCTCCTCGGTGCGCGCGGTGAGCATGATGATGTAGCAGTCGGAGAACGTGCGCACCACCCGGCAGACCTCGACGCCGTCGATTCGTGGCAGCCCCAGGTCGAGCACCATCACCTCGGGATCGACCTGCCTGGCCTGCTCGATCGCCTGCTGCCCGTCATGGGCCATGGAGACCTCAAAGCCGTCCCGGGTCAGGTAGGACCCCACCAGGTCGGCCAGGGCGTGTTCGTCATCCACGACCAGAACGCGAAGACCGCTGGGATGCGCTGGACTCAGATCTGGTCTGCCTGCCGGTTGGCTCATGGTCCCAGTGTCGGGGACTCCGAGCTGATCCCGGGCATCGGGTGCGGTCATCTCCCTCGCCCGTCCGCGGTCTGCACAGGTCCATCTGCGCTCTTCGTCAAGTCTTCATTGTTTCTCCATCGTGCCTCCGGTGTCGCAGCGCAACCTTTGGGGATGAGAACCACAAAACCTCCGGCCACCACGAACTCCGCCGCCGGCAAGGCCGACGTCGTCAACGAAACCACGGCCGACGCAACGCCCGATAGGAGACGTCGAACGATCTGGACCGTGCTCAGCGGCGGACTTGGCGGGATCGTCGGCCTGGCACCCCACGTGCTGCACCACATCGGACCACTGGTGGGGACCGCGCTCGTGGCAGGTGCCGGGGGCACCGCACTCTTCGGCGTCCTCGGCCTGGTCGCCTCCGTGCCGATGCTCCTCAAGCTGAAGCGCAGGTTCTCCAACTGGTGGGCCCCAGGCATCGCACTCGGCGTCTTCGCCGCGATGTTCCTGATCTCCTCGTTCGTGGTGGGGCCGCTGATCAGCGCCCCCGACGAACCGGCTACGCCCGGCGCGTCTCAGGTCGAGCACGATGTCCACCATCCCTGAGAACGCGCCCCGCGACCAACCCATGGGACCTGCTGAATACGGGGATCGATCTGACGAGTGGAACCCCGGTCAGCCTCCCTGGCAGCACCCGCCGGCAACCTGAAACCCGGCACCGACGCCGGCAGCGGCCCGGTCGTGCCTGCCCGCCCTGATTCCCCGCCAAGCAGTGGCTGGGCCGGACGCAGAACCCATGGGCCCCATCCCTGACCGTGTCCTCGAATGGAGAGAAAACGGGCGGCGGGTCCTGTTCTCGGTCTTTGGCTTCGACATCCAGTCCTACGAAGTGAGCAAGACCCTGGCCGCGCTGGTGGCCGCCCTCCTGCTCGCCCGCGCCTTCGAACGGCTGAACCTCAAACGGGACTACTACCTGATCGAGCCCCTGCCAACATTGACCATTCGCGCTCTGGGCGGGATGAGCCTCACCTGGTACGGCGGACTCATCGGTGGTGCCGTCGCCGGGCTGGTGATCGTCCACCACCAGCTCCCCCTCGGCGTGGTCGCCGGCGCCGACGTTCCACTCACCGTCGCCTACGGCATCGGCCGGCTCGGCTGTCTGCACGCAGGTGACGGCACATACGGCAGGCCAACCTCAGTCGCCTGGGCGATGGCCTTCCCCAACGGCGTCGTGCCCACCAACGTGCTGTCCACCCGACTCCCCTGCACGAGACCCTGGCCGCCCTGGCGATCGCCGCACTCCTGTGGAGGATCGGCAAGGGGTGGACACCGCCGGCCGGCGCGACGCGACGAGGCAATGACCGTGCGGTCAAGCGCCTGACCTCCGTGGATCTTAGGGATTTCTTCATCATCCCTGTATCAATTTGCTGGGGTTCGACGCCCACATTGGAGTGAACAGAAATTCGCAGGACCCAGACCAACAGAAGAAGGGGCCGACATGAACACCAACATGCAAGGTCACAACCACGGCGGGAAGAGCCACCCGCTCTGGATGCTCGGAATCGGCGGGGTCGTGCTCGTCGTCCTGCTCGGCACTGGACGCTCTTTCGGTCAGGCCCTGCCGTACGCGTTCTTCTTGGCGTGCCCGCTCATGATGGCCGGAATGATGTTCATGATGATGCGCGGCAACGGCCACCAGCAAGGTGCTGACGCCAAGGACCAACGCGACGCCGCTGACCATCAGAACCACGATGCTCCCGAAACATGGCAGGACTCACCCCACATCACCCACCCTCAGCCCCCGCGGACCACTACCCGTCCCTGAGCTGTTGGGCGGGCTTTCGTCGAAAGGCCATACACGCATGCCAGAGCTGTCCCGTCGCAATGTCATCCTCGGTGCCTTCGGGCTGGCCGGCCTCGCGGCGGTCAGCGCCTGCGGAGGCACGACCTCCATATCGGCCACGGCCGGCTCCGTAGGCAAAGCCGAGGCGCTGCGTCGACGCTCAGGCCAACGCGTGGTCACTGCCAGGCTGAACCCACGAGCGACAACGGTCGACCTAGGCGGCCCTGTGGTCAACACCTGGGCCTACGGCGACTCGGTACCGGGGCCCCTGCTTCGGGCCCGCGCGGGCGACCTGTTGCGGGTGCGGGTGGACAACCAGCTCCCGGCCACGACCAGCGTGCACTGGCACGGCATCGCCCTGCGCAACGACATGGACGGCGTGCCCGGAATGACCCAGGCCCCGATCGGCGCGGGAAAGTCGTTCACCTACGAGTTCACCGTCCCGGACCCGGGCACCTACTTCTACCACCCCCACTCCGGCGTCCAGCTCGACCGCGGCCTGCACGGGGCTCTGCTGGTTGACGAGGCGACCGACCCCGGTGGCTATGACGCCGAATGGACCGTTGTGCTTGACGACTGGGTCGACGGCACCGGCCGCACCCCCGAAAGCGTCCTCAAGGCGCTCACCTCGAGGGCGGACGGTAGCGCCACAGGCTCGGGAAACGGTATGGGCGGTATGGATATGGGCGGGATGGGCGGCATGGACATGGGCGTGATGGGGGAAGGAATGACCTCGCCGCTGCTCGGGGGGGCCGGCGACATCGTCTATCCGCACTACCTGGCCAACGGTCGGGTCCCGGCAGCGCCGGTGACCCTGACCGCCAGACCCGGACAGCGGGCAAGGCTGCGCCTGATCAACGCCGGCTCGGACACAGCGTTCCGGGTCGCGCTCGGCGGCCACCGGCTGACCGTCACCCACAGCGACGGATTCCCTGTCGCGCCGATGACCACCGACTCGCTGTTGATCGGGATGGGCGAGCGGTATGACGTCCTGGTCACCGTCGGCGACGGCGTCTTCCCTTTGGTTGCCCTGGCCGAGGGCAAGGAGGGTAACGCCCTCGCCCTGGTGCGTTCGGCGGCCGGCGCCCCTCCCAAGGCGTCAGCCCGCCCGGTCGAGCTAGCCGGGAAGGTCATCCTGAGCACGGACCTGATGGCCGCGGACGCGGTCCGGCTCAAGACCAGGGACGTGGACCGCAGCTATGACATGGTGCTGAGCGGTTTGATGGCCCCTTACCGGTGGACGATCAACGGCAAGACCTTTCACGACGCTGAGCCTCTTCCGATCGAAGAAGGGCAACGCGTTCGGCTGCGGTTCCAGAACAGGTCGATGATGTTCCACCCGATGCACGTCCACGGTCACACTTTCGCCCTGGTAGGCGGCGGCGCACGCAAGGACACGGTCATCGTCCGGCCGATGCAGACCGTCGAGGTGGACTTCGACGCCAACAACCCCGGGCAGTGGGCGACCCACTGCCACAACATCTACCACGCCGAGGGCGGCATGATGACGTCCCTCTCCTACCAGTCCTGACCGTCACAGCGAAAACAACCTTCAGAGAAACTTCATGGAATCACCGGGAGAATCGCGGGGTGGGGACGAGACAGTCATCCACGAGACCTGCGCCGCAGGTCTCTCGCGCGCCAGAGGAGGACAGCGATGATCACGATTTCTCCGGAACCGGAGGTGATGGTCACGGCAGTCTTCCAAGGCGACGGCGCCGAGTCGTCCCCACCCGGCAGGGCGACACAATGATCTTGGGGAAGACTGCTCTATGGCAAGCATGACCGGAACCCGCCGCATCGTGATCGCAACCTTCGTCCTGGCCGCTGTCAGTGCCGTGTTCGGGTTGATCATGCTGACTTCCAGGCCGATGTCATCGGCGATGCCCGGGATGGAGATGTCAGCCACCTCGCCCGCACCCGCGACTGCCGACCACGGTGAGATGGCCGGGATGGACATGTCCGGCAGCGCACCGACGCCCACGCCCACCATGGACCCCGACATGGCCGGGATGGACATGTCCGGCAGCGCACCGAAGCCCACGCCCACGCCCACCATGGACCCTGACATGCCCGGGATGGACATGCCTGAGGCGGAACACGGTGCGGGCGAGACAGCAGTAGCAGCCGAGGACCGGCCGATTGGGCCCGTCCTCGGCACCTTCGGCGGTGGATCAGCGGCGGTCCTGCTCACGGCCGGCATCATGCGCCGCAGAGATCGGGCCGCCAACCTGGCCAAGCAAGCCGCGCGCGCCTCACGAAGGGCCCAGAAATGAGCCAGGACGTCCAGATCAGGCCGAAGGATGAGTTCGTCCCGAGCCACGGCCCCGACAGCAGTGACAGCAGTGACAGCACCGACCCGGACGATGAGCAGTTCGCCCAACTGCCGGGTGAATCTCTGGGACGTGACCTGCTCAAGAACCGGTTCGTCTCCGCGCTGATACGCAGCCGGTGGTATCCCGCGGTGTTCCAGGTCCCGATCGCCGCCGTGTTCGGGCTTGTCGCCTACCAGCTCCTGGTCGGACCTGCTAAGGCACACGAAAACGCCGGCACGGCTCTCATGTGGGTGCTGTGGTGGCCGGCCCTGCCGCTGGTGTACGTGCTCCTCGGGCGGTTCTGGTGCGCGGTGTGCCCGTTCGCGGCGCTGTCAGACTTCGTCCAGAAGCTCGTCGGCGTGAACCGTCCGGTGCCGCCCTTCCTGAAGAAGTACGGCATCTGGATCATCGACGCCACCTTCCTGGCCATCACCTGGGCCGACCACGTCTTCGGCATCGTCGGATCTCCCTGGGGATCCGGGCTCCTGCTGCTGCTGCTGACCTTCTCGGTCATCGTGTCCGGGGCGTTCTTCCAGCGACGCGCCTTCTGCCGGTACCTGTGCTTCCTGGGAGGGTTGTCCGCCAACTACGCCCGAACCGGCATGGTCACCCTGCGCGCCAACAGCGACATCTGCTCGACCTGCACGGCGAAGGCCGCATGTTACAACGGCACCGACACCGTCGCCGCCTGCCCGCTGTCCTCCTTCCCCCGCACCATGGAAGACAGCGCGAACTGCAACCTGTGCGCGAACTGCATCAAGTCCTGCCCCAACGACGCGATCACCCTCACCGTGCGCCAGCCCACCAAGGAGCTGTGGTTCCTGCGCAACCCCAAGATCGAGGAGTCGTTCCTGGCGATGGCGATCATGGGCATCGTCATCATCCAGAACGTCACCATGCTGAAGCTGTGGGAAGACGTTCTCGCCTGGGTCGAGCAGGCCAGCGGCATCACCAGCTACCCGGTCATCTTCACCGCAGTGTTCGCGGTAGGGGTGTCCATCCCGGTTGCGCTGCTCGCTCTGGCGGCCAAGGTCGCAGCTCACGAGAACATCGAGAGCACCATGAAGAACTTCGCGAGGTTCGGGTACGCGCTGATCCCGCTGGACGTCGCCGCGCACGTCGCGCACAACCTGTTCCACCTGCTCGCCGAGGGCAAGTCGGTGTTCTACACCGTCAGCGCCCTGTTCGGCGGCCTTCCGCAGGAGGGCTCGGCAGCGTTTGTGGGGAACGGGAGGATCATGGTGCTGCAGTTCGCCATCCTCGCCCTGGGACTGGCCGGGTCCCTGTACACCGCCAGGCGGATCGCACACCGCAGGTACCGCACCCCCGCTCGGCGTCGCTCGACCCTGATCCCCTTCACCATCCTGATCACGGTCCTGGCAGCGCTCAACGTGGCCATGTTCCTCTTCCCGATGGCACACCGGATGTGACCCAGAGCAACCGACGGCGAAGTCGCCGGTCGCCCCGGACGAGGCCAGCGCTACGAACTCGTCTTCCACCTGACGCGAGGAATCCCATGACTGCCACAGCTGATCAGCTTTCCGAGGACCGAAGTGTCGAGCTGGTCATCGGTGGGATGACCTGTGCGTCCTGCGCAGCCCGGATCGAGAAGAAGCTGAACAAGGTCGAT
>JACMPC010000143.1 GCA_014377705.1 Dermatophilaceae bacterium | reverse complement strand
GGTTCGTCTTCCTGACCACCGATGGAGGCACGATCTAGCCATAGGACTCGAGATCCAGGTTTGAGTGAGTGCTCATCCATCGGCGGCTACCAGGCACCGAGCCTTTCATGCTGTCGACCCGGTAACCCCCATTAGGTTTGCCCTAACTCTGGCGCATGCCTAGGCGGGTGCTTAGTCCGTAAAGCTCTTTGTGGAGGGTCGGGGGCAGGGTGTCGCCGAACTTCTCGAACCAATCCTGGATCTGTGGAACTTCTTGCGCCCACTCGTCCCGGGAGACGTGCAACGCAGCCTTGATCTGCTCCGGGGGCAGGTCCAGGCCCTCGGTGTCCAGGGACTCGATGGTCGGCACCTGCCCGATCGGGGTCTGGACGGCATCGGCGCGGCCCTCGATGCGCTCCACGACCCACTTGAGCACGCGTGAGTTCTCGCCGAACCCCGGCCATAGGAATCCACCCTCGACGTCGCGGCGGAACCAGTTGACGTAGAAGATCTTCGGCAGTTTGGCGGCGTCCGCACTCTTGCCGATGGCAAGCCAGTGGTTGAAGTAGTCGCCGGCGTCGTAGCCGATGAACGGCAGCATCGCCATCGGGTCGCGACGGACCAGACCGACCGCGCCGGTGGCCGCCGCGGTCGTCTCGGAGGACAGGGTCGCGGCCATGAAGATGCCGTTGGCCCAGTCACGGGACTCGGTGACCAGCGGGATGGTGCTGTTGCGCCGGCCCCCGAAGAGGATCGCCGAGATCGGCACCCCCTGCGGGTCGTTGTACTCCGGCGCCAGGATCGGGCACTGGGCGATCGGGGTGCAGTAGCGCGAGTTCGGGTGGCTGGACAGGACGCCGTTCTCGCCGTCCTGCGGCGTCCACGGGTTGCCCTTCCAGTCGGTGGCCCGGTCCGGCGCCTCCCCCAGGCCCTCCCACCAGACGTCGCCGTCCTCGGTCAGGGCGACATTGGTGAAGACCGAGTTGCCCTTCTCGATGGCGCGCATCCCGTTGGGGTTGGTCTTCTCGTTGGTGCCGGGGGCGACACCGAAGAAGCCGAACTCGGGGTTGACGGCATACAGCCGCCCGTCCTTGCCGAACCTCATCCAGGCGATGTCGTCACCGAGCGTCTCGACCTCCCAGCCGGGAATCGTTGGGGACAGCATGGCCATGTTGGTCTTGCCGCAGGCACTGGGGAAGGCGGCGGTCACGTAGTGGACCTCGTTCAGAGGAGAGGTCAGCTTCAGGATCAGCATGTGCTCGGCCAGCCAGCCCTCGTCGCGGGCGATCACTGACGCGATACGCAGGCTGTAGCACTTCTTGCCCAGCAGGGCGTTGCCGCCGTAGCCCGATCCGTAAGACCAGATCATCCGTTCCTCGGGGAACTGGACGATGTACTTGGTCTCGTTGCACGGCCAGCGCACATCCGCCTGGCCGGGGGCCAGCGGGGCGCCGACCGAGTGCAGGGCCGGGACGAACTCGGCGTCAAGCTCCTCGATCCTCTTCAGGACCGCGGCGCCGCATCGAGCCATCACACGCATACAGACCGCGACGTATGCCGAGTCGGTCAGCTCCACGCCGAACATGGGCCTCTCAGCGTCCAGGTGGCCCATCGCGAAGGGGATGACGTACATCGTGCGACCGGCCATCGACCCCCGGTAGAGATCCTTCAGGATTGCCTTCATCTCGGCGGGCGCCATCCAGTTGTTGGTGGGGCCTGCGTCCCTCTCGTCAACCGAGCAGATGAAGGTGCGATCCTCGACCCGCGCGACGTCCGAAGGGTCGGAGGCGCAGTGGAACGAGTTGGGCTTGATGTCCTGGTTGAGGCAGGTGAAGGTGCCGGACGCGACGAGCCCGTCAGTGAGGGTCTTCCACTCCTGGTCGGAACCGGTGACCCAGGAGATGCGGTCGGGCGTGGTCAGCGCAGCGACCTCACCGACCCATCTGGCGAGCCCGGCGTGAGTGGTGAAGCCGTCAGTCTCGATCTTCGGTAGTGCGCTGGTCGTCATTTGTTCGGCCGTCCCTTTCGCACGCCCCTCGGGCCGCACTTGTGGATTATCCCGATGCCGCCGTCGCCATCGGGCTCAAGCAGCGAGAACGCACGTGAGCGTTCACATGTTCAGGGTAGGTCGAGCGGCACCCGGAGGGAACGGACTAACGTCCCCGCTCCGGAACCACTCTCACCGCCACGTCGTCCGAGCTATCTCTGCCCGCCCTGACCGGGGACCGCCAACCCGTCCCGCACCGCGACGGCCAGTCCCGGGGCCAGGGGCAGCAGGGGAAGCAGGGTCGCCTGGAACGCGTGGTAGAGGTCCGGCTTGCCCGGCCACACCTCACTGCCCGGCACGTTCGACTGGTCGAGCTCGTGGTGCCACGACCCCCGCCCGCGGTCGATCAGGCACACGGCCGCGTAGTCCCACCAGCGGGCGTAGTCCTGGGCGTATCGCGTCTCGCCGCTGACCTGGTGCAGCGCGGCAGCCGCGCCTATCGCCTCCGCGACGACCCAGTGCATCCGGGTGTGCACCACCGGCGCCCCGGACCAGTCGGTGGTGTAGACGAACCCCGGTGCCCCGTCGACCGACCAGCCGTCCCGCACCGCGCCCTCGTACAGCGCCCGGGCCGCCGGCACCAGCGTCCCCGGCGAGCGCCCCGGCTGTGTGGCTAGCGCGGCATCGACCTGCAGCAGCAGGCGGGCCCACTCCAGGCCGTGGCCCACCGTGGCGCCGTACGGTTTGAACGGGTCGTCCGGGCGGTCGGCATTGAGCTCCGGCCGCGGGGCCCAGCCCGCATCGAAGTGCTCCGGGATCCGCCAGTCGTTGACGCTGGCCCGGGCCACCACCCGGTCGGCGATCACTGCGGCGCGCTCATGCCAGCCCGCCTGCCCGGTCGCGTCCCCGGCGGCAAGCAGCGCCTCGACCGCGTGCATGTTGGCGTTCACCCCGCGGTAGGGGTCCAGCGTCGTCCAGGTCCGGTCCCACTCGTCCGCATGCAACCCCGCCGCGGGCTCCCAGAAGCGGGTGTCCAGCACACCGAGGGCCTCGTCCAGCAGGTCGCGGGCGCCATCGAGGCCGGCGACCGAGGCGGTCGAGGCGGCCAGCACCACGAACGCGTGCGCGTACGCGCTCTTGGTGGTGTCCGGCGTCCCGTCCGGCGCCAGCGAGGCGTACCACCCGCCATACTCCTGGTCGTGCAAGGAGGTGCGCAGGGCGTCGATCGCCCGGCTCGCGACCTCGCGGCTCCCCGGGACGCCGAGCAGGTGCCCCAGCGAGTACACGTGCGCCATCCGGGCGGTGACCCAGGTGAAGACCGGCTGTGACCCGTCGACGACGCCGTCATCATCGAGCCAGCCCGCGCCCCGTCCGGTGGGCACCGCGCCGCGGCCGAAGTCGAGCAGGCGCAGCGTCTCGGTGAACAGCCACTGCCGGTGGCTCTCCCGTTCGGTCCAGGTCATCATCAGGCTCCTGACCCGGAGAAACCCGCGGCGGGACGGCCGTTCGCGATCGCGGCGAGCCAGGGCAGCTGACGCACAAACTGGTGGCCCCCACCGCCCTCGTGCTCGTTGAACTCGTAGACCTCGATCGACCTGGCGACCCTGCCGGCACGCTCGCCGTAGTGGTTGTACGCCGCGTACACCGTCGAGGGAGGACAGATCGGGTCCATCAGGGCAACCGAGAAGAGAGCGGGAGCGGTCGCGCGCCGGGCGAAGCTCACGCCGTCCAGATAGGACAGGGTCCGGAACGCGGCCGCGGCGTGCTCGCGGTGGACGGAGAGGTAGGTGGTGATCTCGGTGTAGGGCTCACGGTCGGACAGGTCGACCGCGCGACGGAAGTGGCACCCGAACGGCACGTCGGGCAGCACGCCCATCAGGCCAGGGACCAGCCCGGCGGCCGCGAGCGCGATCCCGCCGCCCTGGCTCGTCCCGGCGACGGCGACCCGCGCCGGGTCAACGCCCGCGATCGCGCGGACCGCGTCGACCGCGCGAACCGCGTCGGTGAACACCCGGCGGTAGTAGTGGTCGGCGGGGTCGAGGATGCCGCGCGTCATGAAGCCGGGGGTGGCCGGGCCGGAGCCGACCGGGTCCGGCGTCTGGCCACCGCTGCCCCAGCGGCTGCCCTGGCCACGGGTGTCCATGAACAGGCTCACATAGCCCGCGGCGGCCCAGCCGAGGCGCTCGTGCGGCAGGCCGCGGCCCCCGCCGTACCCGTTGTACTCGACGACGGCGGGCAGCAGGCCCGCCCCCTCTTCCCGGCCGGCCGGCCGGGTGAGCCAGGCCTTGATCGGGTGACCTCCGAAGCCGGCGAACTCGACATCGAACACGTCGACCAGGCACAGGCCGGTATCGACCTTCGTCATGCGGAGCCCGAGATCGAAGGTGCGCGCCTCGGCCAGGGTGTCCGCCCAGAAGGCATCGAAGTCCGCGGGCTCCCAGACGTCCGGCAGGTAGCTCTCGAGGGCCGGTCGATCAAGGTCGAACAAGGGCATGGAAGTCGTCCTCCCGGAACGGGGCTAGCTCCAGGGCGACACGGGGCGACCACGACGTCAGGAGTCTGACGGGGCACAACAGTACCTGCCGCACTGTCCTGTCCCTGAGGCCATTCGGACGGTCAGTCATGCCGCGTGCCGTCGGCGACCGCTAAGGCCAGGGTCAGCAGCAGTACGCTCTGCGGGTCGTCGAGAAGGTCGCCGAAGAGCTCGCGAAGCTGACCCATCCGATACCGAACGGTCTGGGCGTGCACGAACAGGTCGTCTGCGACCATCTGACGGCGCCCATGGTGCAGCAGCCAGGAACGCAGCGTCTCCTCGAGCCTGCGCCGCACCTGCGGCTTGAGGTCCGCCAGGGGCGCCAGCGCGGCGGTCCGCAGGTCGCGGTATGCCTGATGGTCTGCGCCCAGGACCAGCTCGACCAGCCGCCCGTCGGTGTCGACAGGCTCACCATCGGAGGTTCGCGGGAGCCCTCTGGCGTTCCTCGCCCTGTCGTACGAGACCGCGACCTCCGGCCAGGGCCGCTCGGGGCCGACGGTCGCCCCACGCCTGCTCAGCAGCTGCATCAGGCGCACCCGGTCAACCCCGTGGGTGTCTGGGACCAGCAGCGCCGCAAGATCGGCGTCGCCACCGACCCCGGGGAGATCACCGCTGAGACGCAGGGCGCGCGGGTCGAGGTGCCGCAGGACGGCTGAGACCTGGCCTTCCGGCAGCAGCACCGCGGTCAGGGTTCCCGGGGGGATCCAGCCGGCCCGCTCGGCCGCGGCGAACAGGACCCTCTGCTCACTGCCCGCCACGAGCAGGTCCGTCAGCTCCCGGAGATACCGCTCGCGGGCCCGGCCCGTGGTGGCAAGCTCGTCCCCGTGCCCGGCGACGCTGGCCGCGGACAGCTCGTCGATGTAGGCGAAGACCAGCTCGGCAAACCGGCCCAGGGTCGCCGCAGACACGTCGGCCGCGACCGCGACGTCGGACAACCCGCGCCAGCAGACCCTGGCGCCGATCCGGTAGGCCGCGAGCAGGGCGTTCATCGACCGCCCGCTGCGGGCCTCACCCCTGCCGAGGTCGTACGCCGCGGCGGTGCTCTGCGCGATCGGGGTCGAGGGGTCGGAACCGTCGGCGCTGCGCGCCACCTTGAGGAAGTTGCCGAGCGCGAGCTGAACGGCGCCCCGGATGACCTGCCCCATTCGGCCGCTGAGGGCGCCGGTGTAGCCGGGCACCTCCCGGATGATGGAGTCGACGGCTTCGTCGGCGACAGCCGTGACCGCCGCGCCGAGCAGCTCCATGGTCACCGCGTCCAGGTCAAGCAGAGCTACCTCCCGGGCGACGCCGTGCTCAGAGTCCTCCATTTTGTTCTCCGAAAATAGTTTATGACAACATTTTCACGTCGAGTGATTAGAATCCTAGTCAATCGGGCACCCATAGTTGAAGCATGACCCTCCCAGTTCTCGCGCCGTGGTCGGGTGGCGGCATCACCCAACGAGCGCGCCGGCTTGCGGAGCTCGTGACCACGCCGCTGCTGCCCGCCGACTACCTTGACCTGTTCAGCCCGCTGCGGACGGGGGCCGACCTGCGCGGGCGCATCCTGCAGGTCCACTCCGAGACCCGCGACGCCGTCACCCTGCTCATCAGGCCAGGCCGCGGCTGGCGCGGACACCGCCCCGGTCAGTACGTGCGCATCGGCGTGGAGGTCGACGGCGTCCGAAACTGGCGCTCGTACTCGCTGACCTCGCTGACCTCCCAGGCCTGGCAGACCCCGGCCACCCCGCACACCCCGGCCACCCCACGGACCTCCCCCGCCGTGCGGACCTCGGCCCGCGACGGCAACATCAGCATCACCGTCACAGCGATTCCGGGCGGCAAGGTCAGCCAGCACCTCGTGCACCACGCCACCCCGGGCACGATGATCATGCTCGACCAGGCCGCCGGCGACTTCACCCTGCCACCGGACCCCCCGGCCAAGATCCTGTTCCTGACCGCCGGAAGCGGCATCACCCCGGTGATGGGCATGCTGCGCAACGCCATCGACAGCCTGGACGACGTCGCCGTGCTGCACAGCGCTCCGAACAGCGCCGACGTCATCTTCGGAGCGGAGCTGCGGGCACTGGCCGCCCGGGGCGCCATCCAACTGATCGAGCGCCACACCGACGCAGGCGGCAGGGTCACGATGGATGACCTCGCTGCCCTGGTCCCCGACTGGGCGCAGCGCCAGACCTGGGCCTGCGGTCCGGCCGGGCTGCTTGATGCCGCCGAAAAGCACTGGGGGGCAACGGGTGTCGCCGACCAGCTGCACACCGAGCGGTTCCGCCCGACCGTGCTCGCCACCGGAGAGGGGGGCACCGTCACCTTCGTCAGGAGCGGGGTCACCCTTGAGTCCGACGGGGCCACGCCGCTGCTTGACGCCGGCGAGGAGGCCGGCGTGCTGATGCCTTCCGGGTGCCGTATGGGCATCTGCTTCGGCTGCGTCGTGCCGCTGCGCCAAGGGGCGGTGCGGGACCTGCGTAACGGCGAGATCACCACCGCAGCGTCCCCGGACCCCGTCCTCATCCAGACCTGCGTGTCTGCCGCTGCCGGCACCTGCGATCTCGACCTCTGAATACCCGCACCCTAGACCTCCGAACACCCGCGCCCTAGACCTCGACCTCCGAAGGAGCCGATGATGACCACCACACTCGCCGAGTCCGCTACCAGCGCCACGCCGGCCGCGTCCCCCGCAGCGGACCCCACCATGAACCCCGACACCAAGGCCGCCAAGACGCCTGCCCGCAACGGGAGCCGCCTGGCGGTGACCCGTCCCGCCATGCGTGTTCCCCAGCAGAAGCCGTCCGGCAAGCCCGACCCCACCGCGCACCTGAGCCCCCAGCAGATCGAGGAGCTTGGCCGAGAGCTCGACGCTATCCGCGAGGAGGTCCTGGCGAGCCGCGGGGCCGGCGACGCGGCATACATCCGAAAGGTCATCAAGACCCAGAGAATCCTGGAGATGGGCAGCCGGGCAGTGCTGCTCGCCTCCCTCTTCCCGCCGGCCTGGCTGGTGGGCACAGCCGGTCTGTCCGTGGCAAAGATCCTGGAGAACATGGAGATCGGTCACAACATCATGCACGGCCAGTGGGACTGGATGCGTGACCCGAAGATCCACTCGACGTCCTGGGAGTGGGACCACGCCTC
Source organism: Dermatophilaceae bacterium (assembly GCA_014377705.1). Classification (GTDB taxonomy): domain Bacteria; phylum Actinomycetota; class Actinomycetes; order Actinomycetales; family Dermatophilaceae; genus UBA4719. The sequence goes on along the minus strand of JACMPC010000143.1, from coordinate 4,896 downwards.
CCCCGCGGAGCTGTGGAAGCACTCGCACAACGAGCTGCACCACACGTACACGAACGTCATCGGCCGGGACAACGACCTCGGCTACGGGATCATGCGCGTCGACGAGGACCAGCGGTGGGTGCCGGCGTACCTCGGCCAGCCGTTCTACAACCTCATCAACGCCTGCCTGTTCGAGTACGGCATCGCGGCGTACGACCTCGAGATCGGCAAGTACCTGAAGCACCGCAAGAACGGCAAGGACGGCAAGAACGGCAAGGACAGGGCGACCTTCCGGCGGGACGGCACCAAGGTGCTGCACAAGATCCGTCAGCAGGTGACCAAGGACTACGTGGTGCACCCGTTGCTGTCCGGTCCGTCGTTCCTGCCCACTGTCGGGGCCAACGCCGTGGCCAACCTGGTCCGGAACCTGTGGACCCACTCGGTCATCATGTGCGGCCACTTCCCCGAGGGCGTCGAGACCTTCGCCAAGTCTTCGATCGAGGGAGAGACCCGCGGCGAGTGGTACCTGCGCCAGATGATCGGGTCGGCCAACATCAGCGGCAGCAAGGCGATGCACCTGATGACGGGCAACCTCTCGCACCAGATCGAGCACCACCTCTATCCCGACCTGCCCAGCAACAGGTATGCCGAGATCGCCCCCAGGGTCCGCGACCTGATGGAGCGCTATGAGCTTCGGTACGTCACCGGCCCCCTCCACCAGCAGGTCGCCTCCGCGTGGATGCAGGTGATCACGCTCTCCCTGCCCAACGGAGTCTGGGAGAACGCCCGGACCGACCCGGCCGGCGTCGCCAGGCAGGGCGCAACAGCCGCGGCACGCTACGGAGCCAGGGCCGCCTCCCGGCTGCTGCGCCGGGTCGTGTCCAGGACTTCCTGACGATGTGAGGGCCCGCCCACCCTGCCCCCGGGCATCGGGCCGCCCTTGACGAACCAATGCCTCGCCGTACATCGGAGTGCTCGCCTGGCTTCGGCCCTGGCTGCGTGCGGTCCCTGTCTGCTCGCAGGCCGTCTCCATTGCTAGTCCATGCCGAGGTGATGCCTGAGGTTCTTCTGCTCACTCAGTTTGACTTCAAACCAAAACAGAACTATACAAAGACATTACAACATGCAGTTCGGTGATTCAGACAGAATCGGGCATGCCGAACTGATCGGCGAATTTCAGGCGACTCGGACAGCGAAGTCAGGAGCCAAGGTGTACGCGATCGAACGCCACCAGGAGATCCTGAGCCGAGCGCGCGCCGATGGCCAGGTAGAGGTCAAGCGGATTACCGACGACCTCGACGTGACCCCAGAGACAGTGCGTCGGGACGCCGCCAACGCCATCACCGCGACGCGCGGGCTGACCACTGCGGACCTTGGCGAGGCAGCAGTCAAGCGCGCCCTGATCGCGGACGCACGAAGGACCGTCGTGCTGGCTGACCTTATGAAGTTCGGCCGGGCGGACCTCGCCCACGTCTGCGACCTGGAGGCGATCGACACTGTGGTCGCCGGCACTCTCTCAGACCTTGTTCCTGCTCTGACTACACCCACCACCGAAGGAGAATCATGAAGGTTGCTCGGTTCTATGCCCCGGAAGATATCCGTCTCGAGGACATGCCGGAGCCCACAGCGGGTACAGGTGAGGTCAAGATCCGGGTGCGCGCCTGCTCGGCCTGCGGCACGGACGTCAAGATCTCGAAGTTCGGCCACTTCCGCATCGTCCCGCCTCGCGTGATGGGCCACGAGATTGCCGGTGAGGTCGTCGAGGTGGGAGCCGGCGTGACTGGCTGGGCGCCGGGCGACCGGGTGCAGGTCATCGCCGCAATCCCCTGCGGCACCTGCCCCGACTGTCTCGCCGGACACATGACGACCTGCCCCAACCAGGTCTCGATGGGCTACGACTTCGACGGCGGTTTCGCGGAGTACATGGTGGTGCCGCCAGAGGTGCTCGCCGTTGACGGGCTCAACCGGATCCCCGAGGGTGTCAGCTTCGCTGAGGCATCCGTCGCCGAGCCGTTTGCCTGTGCCCTCAACGCCCAGGAGCTCGTCGACATCGGCGCCGGCGACGACGTCGTCGTCATCGGCTCTGGCCCCATCGGCTGCCTGCACGTGCGGATCGCCCGCGCTCGTGGTGCCAAGCGGGTGTTCCTCGTCGAGCTCAGCCGGGAACGGCTGGACATGGCCGCCAGCATCGTCAAGCCCGATGGCGTTGTCTGCGCCGGCGAGGTCGACGCGGTCGAGGGGGTGCTCAGCCTGACCGAGGGTCGCGGCCCGGACGTGGTCATCACTGCAGCGGCATCCGGAGCGGCACAGGAGCAGGCTCTGCGGATGGTGGCGCCCGGTGGCCGGATCAGCTTCTTCGGCGGCCTGCCCAAGGACAACCCGGTGATCTCGCTGGACTCCAACGTCGTCCACTACCGCGAGCTGATGATCAGGGGCGCCAACGGCTCCAGCCCGGAGCACAACAAGCGCGCCCTGGCCATGATCGCGGACGGCAGCGTCAACGTCGCCGACCTCATCACCCACCGGCTGCCACTGGCCCAGGTGCTGGAAGGCATCGGCGTCGTGTCCCGTGGCGAGGGCATCAAGGTCACGATCGAACCGTAATACTGGGGCGGCCCGCAGGTCAGGGTATCTGCGGGACCGCGGCGGACCGTAGTACCCGCGCGAGAACTCCGCGGCCGGGTTGCGTCAGCAGGATGAGCGACAGGCGTGGAAGAGCCTTTCGCAGCACTGGTCAGAAGTTGAGTCGCACCGTCTAAGGGAAAGTGTGTCAGTCATGGCTTCAGTCGCAGCAGACCACCCGAACCAGTCCGGCGGGAAGAAGGCCCAGGTTCACGTACAACGCTTCGGGGCATTCCTCACCGGGATGATCATGCCCAACCTCCCTGCGTTCGTCGCGTGGGGCCTGATCACCGCCTTGTTCATTAAGACCGGATGGCTACCCAGCGGCATCCTCGGCGGGTTCGGCAACGCCGACCTGATCGGCTGGCAGGGCGCGGCCACCCAGCTCTCCACGGCCGCCAACGGCACGACATTCCCGCAGTATGTCGGACTGGTCGGTCCGATGATCACCTACCTCCTGCCCCTGCTCATCGCCAATGCCGGCGGTCGCATCGTCTACAAGGAACGCGGCGGTGTCATCGCCTGCGTCGCCACCATGGGTGTCATCGCCGGCAGCAACGTCCCCATGTTCCTGGGCGCCATGCTGGTCGGCCCGTCGGCCGCCTGGCTCATGATGAAGGTGGACGGGCTGTGGGAAGGCAAGATCAAGCCCGGTTTCGAGATGCTGGTCAACATGTTCTCGGCCGGCATCCTCGGCGCCGTGCTGTCGATCGGGGCATTCTTCGGGATCGCGCCCTTTGTCACCCAGATCAGTGCGGTGCTCGGTGAGGCCGTCTCCTGGCTCGCCACCCATCACCTCCTACCACTGATGAGCATCATCGTTGAACCTGCCAAGGTGCTGTTCCTCAACAACGCCATCGGTAACGGTGTTCTCGTGCCGCTCGGTATCCAGCAGACCCTGGAGAGCGGCTCGTCGTTGCTGTTCCTGGTCGAGTCGAACCCCGGGCCCGGAGTGGGCATCCTGCTGGCCTACATGTTCTTCGGAACCGGTTATGCCAAGGCCTCTGCGTGGGGCGCCTCGATCATCGTGCTCTTCGGTGGCATCCACGAGGTCTACTTCCCCTTCGTGCTGATGAAGCCGCGGCTCATCCTGGCCGCCATCGCCGGTGGGATGACGGGAGTCGCCACCAACGCGGTGTTCCAAAGTGGCCTGCACGGCCCGGCGTCACCAGGCAGCATCTTCGCCATCCTGCTGCAAACCACGAAAGGCAGCTTTACCGGCGTCATCCTCTCGGTCGTGCTCTCGTGTGCCGTCTCATTCCTGGTCGCGTCGGTCATGCTGCGCGCCTCGCGCAAGGGTGACCTCGCCGCGGGCGAGACCGGCGACCTCAGCGCTGCGATCGCCAAGACCGAGGCGAACAAGGGCAAGAGCAGCAGCGTGCTCGGTTCCCTGACGGCCCAGGGGGAGGCAAGCGCTGCCACCGCTTCGACCGCAGACAGCACAACCGCACTGCTGGAGCGTCCACTGCGCAGCATCGTCTTCGCCTGCGATGCCGGCATGGGATCGAGTGTCATGGGCGCCAGCGTGCTGCGTAGCAAGATCAAGAAGGCCGGCGTCACCGGTGTGACTGTCGTGAACAAGGCGGTTGCCGATCTCTTGGACGACGCGGATCTGGTGATCAGCCAGAACCAGCTCACCGACCGGGCAAGGCTCAAGGCGCCGAGCTCCCGGCACCTTTCAGTCGACAACTTCATGAACAGCCCGGTCTATGACGCGGTGGTCCAGGAGATCAAAGCCAGTCAGCACTCCGAAAGGTTGGACCAATGAGTGACATCGTGACCAAGGACCTGATCATCGCCTCCGGCTCCGCAACCACCAAGGAAGACGCGATCCGGGAGGCCGGCAACCTGCTGCTCAAGGCGGGCGCCGTCACCCCGGCATACGTCGAGGCCATGCTGGAACGTGAAAGAAGTATCACGACCTACATGGGCAGCTACCTGGCGATCCCGCACGGCACCAACACCTCGAAGGAGGCCATCAGACATTCGGCGGTCTCCCTTGTGCGCTACGTCAACCCCATCGACTGGGCCGGGGGCGAGGTGCGCATCGTGGTCGGAATTGCCGGGGTCAACAACGAGCACCTCGGTATCCTCTCGAAGATCGCCATCATCTTCTCCGACGAGGCCGAGGCCACGAAGATGCTGGAGGCGACCACGGTCGACGAGCTGTACCAGCTGCTGGGAGACGTCAACTTAGACTGAAGGCCGTTGAGTCGGCCGCTACCGAACCCATGGGACGAGGAGCCGCCTCAGGACGACCTTGGACGGCTGAGGTCCTGACTGACCACGAAGTCC
>JACMPC010000142.1 GCA_014377705.1 Dermatophilaceae bacterium | reverse complement strand
TAGCCCCAGGCCCACTCGTAGTTGTCCAGCAGCGACCAGGCGAAGTAGCCACGCACGTCGGCGCCGCGGGAGATCGCCTCGTGCACCGCCCTCAGGTGGCTGTCGAAGAAGTCCCGGCGCTCATCGTCCGCCACGAACCCGCCGGGGTCGCTGCCATCATCGTAGGCGGCGCCGTTCTCGGTCACGTACAGGGCCACGCCGTCGGGCCCGGTGTACTCCTCGTGCACCCGGACCAGGAGACGGGTCAGGCCCTCGGGCTGGACCTCCCAGCCCATCGCGGTGACCGGCAGGCCTCGAGGGTAGCTGAAGGTGTTGTCGGCAGCCGGGAGCGGCGTCGACGTCGGGCGCGCGACAGGCGCGTCGCCACCGGCTGGTGCCGGCGCCGGCCGGGAGCTGACCGCCTGACCGTGGTAATAGTTCACGCCGAGGGTGTCGATCCTGCTCGAGATGATCGCGAGGTCGCCGTCCTTGACCTGGTCGAGCAGCCCGTACGGCGCGACGTCCGCCAGGACGTCCTCGGGATAGTGACCCCCCAGGATCGGGTCGAGGAAGATGCGGTTGACCTGGCCGTCGATCCGCCGGGCCGCATCGACGTCACCGGCGTCGGCAGGGTCGAGCGGATCCGGCAGGTCCAGGTTCAGCGTGATCCCGAGGTTCGCCTCCGGGGCACGCGAGCGCAGCGCCTGCACCGCGAGCCCATGGCCGAGCATCAGGTGGTGCGCCGCGGCGAGCCCGTCGTGCCGGCTCTGCCGGCCGGGGGCGTGGATACCCGCGGTGTAGCCGAGAAAGGCAGAGCACCAGGGCTCGTTGAGCGTGGTCCAGACGTCAACCCGGTCGCCCAGCGCCTCGTGCATCGTGACGGCATACTCCGCGAACAGGTATGCCGTGTCCCGGTTGGTCCAGCCACCCCTGTCCTCGAGGGCCTGCGGCAGGTCCCAGTGGTAGAGCGTCAGCCAGGGCTTGATCCCGCGGCCCAGCAGCTCTTCGACCAGGCGTGAGTAGTAGTCGAGGCCCGCGGGGTTGACCGCGCCGCCGTCGGGACGCACCCGCGCCCAGGAGGTCGAGAACCGGTAGGAGCCCAGGTTGAGGTCGGCCATCAGGGCGACGTCCGCCGGGTAGCGGTGGTACTGGTCGCACGCCACCTCGCCGTCATGCCCGTCCAGGACCGCGCCGGGAACCCTGGCGAACGTGTCCCAGATGGAGTCGCGGCGGCCGTCCTGGTGGGCCGCGCCCTCGACCTGGTAGGCCGCGGTCGCAGCCCCCCACAGGAATCCGGGCGGGAACTCCAGAGAGCCTGTCGCCGGGACAGCCCTGGCATGGCCGGCAAGGTGACTGGTGGCAATGCCGTTGGTGCTGCTGCCGTTCATGTTGTCGTCGTTGGTGCTGATGTGGATCGTCATCCTTTGACTGCTCCTTGCATGATCCCGGAGACCAGCTGCTTGCCGGCAACGGCGAAGACGAGGATCAGTGGGATGGTCGACAGCGTGACGCCGGCCAGGATGAGCGAGTAGTCCTTGAAGTAGGACGACTGCAACAGCTGGACCGCCACGGGGAGGGTGGGGTTTTCGGAGCCGAGCACGATGAACGGCCAGAAGAAGCTCGTCCACGACCCGACGAACGTGAACAGGGCGAGCATCGCGGCCGCCGGCCGGGCGGCGGGCAGCGCGACGTGCCAGAAGGTGCGGATCATCGAGCAGCCGTCGACCCGGGCGGCCTCGACGAGCTCGTAGGGCAGCGCCTCCTCGAGGTACTGGGTCATCCAGAACACGCCGAAGGCGGTGACCATGCCGGGCACGATGACCGCGACGAGCTTGCCGGTCCAGCCCAGCTGGGCCATCACGATGAACAGCGGGACGATGCCCAGCTGGGTCGGCACGGCCATCGTCGCGATGACGAAGACGAACAGGCCGCGCCGGCCGCGGAAGCGAAGCTTCGAGAACGAGTACCCGGCCAGGGTGGAGAACACCACGACCGAGAACGAGGTGACCGTCGCGACGATCACCGAGTTGCTCAGCGCCTTCCAGAACTGGATGTCGGAGCCCAGCACGCGTGAGACATTGTCGGCGAAGTGCTGCGCCGGGACCAGCGACGGCACCGGGTTCTGGGCGATCGTCTGGGCGTCCGAGGAGCCGAGCAGGAACGAGTAGTAGAGCGGGTACGCGGAGACCAGCAGCACGAACCCGAGGATCGCGTAGGTCACCCAGCCGGGCCGGCGGTTCGCGCCCGCCCCGCCCTTGCCCCCGGCTGACTGTCGTGCCCGGCGGCGGGCGACGGCCCGGGCGGCCCCCGGTCCGGCGATCTGCTTGGTCATGGCGACGGAGCTCATGGCTTGTCCTTCCCGGAGGCGGACCCGGTGGTCGAGATGCGCCGGGTGATGGCGTAGTTGAGCAGGCCGATGGCGATGATGATGAGGAACAGGATCCAGGCGACGGCCGCGGCCCGCCCGAAGCTTTTCTGGGCACCCCAGCCGAGCTCGTAGAGATACATGGTCACCGTCATCCACTGACGGTCGGCGCCGCCCTGGCCGAACTGGTCGAACATGCGCGGCTCGTCGAAGATCTGCAGCCCGCCGATCGTCGAGGTGAGCACCACGAAGATGATGGTGGGACGCAGCATCGGGACGGTGACCGAGAAGAACTGCTGGATGCGGCCCGCGCCGTCGATGACGGCGGCCTCGTACAGGTCACGCGGGACGGCCTGCATGGCCGCGAGCAGGATCAGGGTGGTGTATCCGGTCCACCGGAAGTTGACCATGGTGGCAATGGCGACATGGCTGGCCAGCACGTTGGCGTGCCAGCGGATCGGGTCGATCCCGATGGTGCCCAGCAGCGTGTTGACCATGCCCGACTGGTCGGTGAACATCTTGGAGAAGATGAGGCCGACCGCGACCGGTGCGACCACGTAGGGCAGCAGCACGCCCATCCGCCAGAAGGTCCTCGCGCGCAGGTTGGCGTTCAGGACCGCCGCCAGGACGAGCCCGGTGAAGACCTGGGGCACCGATGACAGCAGGAAGATGCTGAAGGTGTTGCGCAGCGCGGTCCAGAAGCTCGGCGGGCCAGCACGTCGGCGAAGTTGGTGGCGCCGATGAAGTCGCCCTTGCCGCCGATCAGGTTCCAGTCGTGCAGCGAGACCCAGGCCGTGTAGCCGAGCGGGAACAGCCCGGCGACGGCGAAGAGGATGAAGAAGGGCGAGACATACAGGTATGGCGAGGCCTTGACGTCCCAGCGCCCGATCCGCTGATGGAACGCGATCCGTCGGGGCGCCCGGCCGGGGACCGGCGAGAGATCCGGGGCGGGCTTGAGTTCCGGACTGGTGAGCACGGCCATGGGAGTCCTTCGGCGCGGTTCGGCGGGAATGGGTGGACGGGCTGCGTGATCGGGGACCCGCCGCGAGCTCACCGGTCCGACCGGCGAGCCCGCGATGGATCAGCGGGCTGCCACTGCTCAGCCGAGGGCCTTGACAGCTGTCAGGTACTTCGCCCAGGACGCTGCCGGGTCGTCGGTCTTGTCGACGTCCACGCGGGTCAGGGCCTGCTGCATCGCGTCGTTGATCGCGAAGTAGTTCTTGCCCTTGAACGGGGCAACAGTGACGGCGTTCGCGCGGTTGACCAGGATCGTGCCGGTCGGCGCGTTGTTGAAGAATGGCTTGGTCACCGACAGCAGGTCCTTGCTGGTGAGGGCCTTCTGCTGGCTCGGGAAGGTGCCCTTGGCGACGAACGCCTTGACCTGCTGCTCCGGAGCGGTCAGCCAACCGGCGAGCGCCTTGGCGTCGGCCGTGTGCTCCTGGGCGGCGCCAACGCGGACCCGGCGGCGAGCCGCGTGTTCATGTTGTCGCGGGCCTCGTTGGAGGTCGCTGCCTTCTTCTGGGTGACCGTGATGTTCGGGTGAAGCTTCGTGTACTCGGCAAGCAGGCCTTCGTACCCGAACTCGTTGAACGTGGCGACGGTGAGGGTGATCTTCTCGGTGCTGCCGGCGGTCTTGGCGGCCGTGCCGCCGGTGGTGCTGGAGCCGCAGCCCGAGACGATCAGGACAATGCCCGTGACCCCCGCGACGAGCTTCCACATTCTGCTGGTGGTCTTGCGCACAATGACTCCTTTGTCACAGCCGTGGACCAGGCAGGAAGTCGAGCGGATGTGGCTGAGGTGGCGGCGTGCACTGCCACGGCGGCTCACGGCCGCGACCATGATCACGGGTTCGGCGAGCAGTGCTGCCACCCGCACGCGGTTCAGGTCGTGTACCTGG
>JACMPC010000141.1 GCA_014377705.1 Dermatophilaceae bacterium | reverse complement strand
TTCCCTTCCACGTCGGCCGTCCGGAGCCGTGTGGGCGCATTGTGTCGCCCGACAACCCGCACGCGAGCCAAGGCAGGCTGCCTCTGACGTCGATCTCGACCGGTTGGCCCAGGCTGTAGCTCAACGGGAGGTCACCGCACTTCGGGTGCTCCACGCCCAGCCGCCGTCGGTGCGTGATCTGGCCGGAATAGCCCACACCGAACAAGCCCTGCTGGTGCACACTGCGGTTCTTCTCAATGCGTCCGCCCGGGCCTCGGCCATCGACTCCGGCGACTTTGATCGCCAGATCCGTCCCAGACTTGAGGGCGCCCAAGCAGCCTGGGGCGATGTCGCGGCGAGCTGGCCCGCGCAGATGAGCACGTCGGCGTCTCCGTCGATATCCGATGTGGAAGCTAGCGCCCAACTTCATCGAGCCCTCGACGAGATCACCCGGAACGGCAACGCCTGGGCAACCCCTGCCCAGCTCGCCAAGCGGGTGCACCTCGCCGAGGTGGTGGTACTGCTTCGTGACGTCGTCGAGGCCAGCGGCAGCCGTGTCGAGCGGCTTGCGGAGCTGCCAGCAGAGCTATCGCGCGCCGGCCACCTCCACGCGCCAGCTCGACTACTGGTGGCAATGGAGGGTCAGACCAGCGGGCGCGAGCCTGAAACCGAAAGTGTTGTGCGCACCACGGACGTCGTCAACAAGCGGATCGTCGCCGTTCAACCTGAACAGACCACTGCCGCCACCGTGACCGCAAGGCACCTGAGACAGCAACTGACCTCGCTCACTGCGGCGTGGGAAACGCTCCCGCTCGGCCCAAAGAGTTTGACCGTTGTCGGGTCGGAATCGAATGAACAAGCGGCAGCGCGCGAGGTGCAGCCGGCCGGCTCGGCGCACGCACAGGTCCATCGTGACCGCCTTGCACCAACACTTGACACGAAGGCCGTACGTTCGGCTGGTCGGAGATTCTGACCGACGGAACGCGGCGTTACGCAACCGACTACTACCAAGCGTTGTCAGTGAGAGGGCTGGAGACGGCACCGACGTTTCGAACCTCGAACCTCGGCGGGCAGAGGAAGGGCTTTGCGTTTTCATACGGCCTTTGGTGAGCAGTTCCGGACCCAACTTCTGGGACTGGACCCACGCGGGCGCGGTGGTCGATTCGGCCTTCGGCCGAGGCGTCCCGCTTGGATGTGAGACGGGCGGTGTGTCCGCTCAACGCCCCCGTCCCGGTAAACACTGCGGACGGGGCATATGGGAACTGGACCTGCCCAAGGGTTCTTTGGACACCGCATGCCGCGGGGACGATCGGCAGACCTTCCGCTACCGGAACGGTGGGAACTACCGGCCATATGCATTGTGCGGAGTGGCGGCCCGGCAGGGCGATCCGGTTCGTCTAGCGATATTGCCGGGTCGGTTCTGCTTCCTGCCGCCGACGGGGCCCACTCTGGCGAATCGTGTCCCAGCACGGCGCCTGGGCGGGCATGGTGTCAGGCACTTGCTCGTCAGGCGCGGCCAGCCTCCCACTCACCCTGTGTGATCACATACTCCACATCGCCGGCTTCGTCACCGGGAAGGCGCACTGGCCATTGAGTGGGATAGGTGCGCTTGTGTCGCATTCCGGCCTTTTCCATTACCCGACGTGACGCCACGTGCACCGCCATCGTCTCGGCCACGATGCGGCTGGTCTGGCCGGACTCGAAGCCCTTGTCGATGAGTGCACGCGAACCCTCGGTCGCGTAACCCCGGCCCCATGCTGACGAGACGAGGCGGTAGCCGAGCTCGGGCTGGTCAGGAGGGGCATCCGGGGGTGGCCGGAGGTGAAACCAGCCAAGGAACTGGCCGGTGCCTTTCTCGACCGCAGCCCAGAAGCCGAAGACCTCGGAGCGCTGGTACCAGCCAAGCCAGTGCCCGATCATGTCGGTGACCGTGTCACGGTCGACGGGTTCGCCGTCTTCGACCAAGGTGCGGACCGCCGGGTCGCTGTCAAGCGCGAGTACTACGTCGACGTCGGCCATCGTGAACCTGCGTAACACCATCCGCTCGGTCTCGAGGAACACATCCACGCCTCAGGGTCCCATGGTTCAGCGACGCGCGGTTCAGTTTCCTGAGGGGTAGCGAATGGCAGGCCTCCGGAGGTCACCGATCGTCCTATGGCGATGGGTCAGCGGGACGGCAGCACGCAGCACTCGTTGCCGGAAGGGTCCGCGAAGTGCCGCCACGGCAGCTCGCCCCAGTCGTAGTGGAGTTCGCGACCGCCGCGTTCACCGATCTCGCGGGCCACCGCGTCGGCGTCGTCACCGGGCTCGAGCCGGACGTCCAGATGCATCCGGTTCTTGCCCGGCCCCTTGGGCGCCACCTCGGGACACAGCTCAAGTAGAGGGCC
>JACMPC010000140.1 GCA_014377705.1 Dermatophilaceae bacterium | reverse complement strand
GTTTCCGATCGCCCCCCGAAAGGAGGGCGTGCTGTTCGACCTCTACGTGTCGAACCCGGCGGTGCAGGACATGCCTTGGAGCTGATCACGGCGCCCACGACGATCATCAACGCCGAGGACGACCCGATGTCCGCCTTCGACAATGCGGCCCGTGCCGCGGACCGCATTCCCGGGTGCCGCCTGGTCGCCGTCCCGGCCGGCGGCCACCTGCTCCTGGGCAGCGAGCGGGTAGTCCAGGAGGAGGTTCGCGCCGTCGCTCGCCCACACGGGCTGTGAGCGAAGACCCTTAGCCCAGTGCGGTCAACTCTCATGAGGATTCCGTGGCCCGATGCTGGATGTGCCGTCCGAGTGGCAACCCCACGACTCAATTGACCCGACTTTCGAGTTTCCATCAGGATTACGTGCACAACAAGCATGAGCGAGCGTTTCGTCGGGGACGGCCGCCTGCGTCTTAGTGGGCGCTGTGATGCCTGCCCCACGGTGGGCGATAGGCGGCGGAAGGACGCAGGTCGTCCACCCGCGCGGATCGAAAGCAAATGAGTGCGTTCGATAGCGCGCGGTTGGAACCTCGCGTGTTCTGCCCAGGATCGGACAGGGTTCTGTTGGGTTGGGCGATGACGGCCAAGGCAACAGTGGCCTGATCGTCGGTGGCCGGTGCCCCGCTGGTCGCATCAGGAGACTCGGTTCGGCAAGATCACATGTCCGCTCTGGCCCGCAATGGCAAGTATCTCGTCGAAGCCGCTCCGCATGCAGTCCATCAGCACGTCCGGGTCGGGGACGGCGCCGATGTCGATGTTGATGCCGACGAAACATGTGCTGCAATACGACATCAGCGTGATGTTCAACGCTGCCCCGATCGTGGGGCCGAATCCGTAGAAGCCGTCGACTTTTGCTCCCGAGAGATAGAACGGGACCGGGATTCCGGGGACGTTGCTGGCGAGGAAGTCGATGTGCTTGAGCATCCCGCCGACGTAGGCGCGCGGCAGGAGGTTGAGGGTGCCCGCGAGCACGTTGGTAAAGGGCAGTGATCGGTCGGTCTTCACCGGCTCGCAGCGGTTGCGAGTCTCCCTCATCCGCTCGCTCGGGTCGGCGATGCTCACGGGAACCTTGAAACGCATGAGCGAGATGCGGTTGCCCCCGATCGGGTCGCCGGCCTTGCGAATGCTGACCGGCATGGTGACCCGCAGTTCGTCGACCTGTTTGCCGTGCCGTTCGTGGTACATGCGCAATCCCGCTGTGACGCCGGAAAGGAATGCGTCGTTGAGTTTGGTCCCTGCGGCATGTGCCGCGTCCAGGATGTCAACCAGCGGGAACTGCAGCACGTCGTAATGCCAGGCCAGGTGGCGTTCGGTCATGACCGGCGACAGCGTGTCGGACACGGGCTGGAGGAAACGCGCGACCGACTGCACTGTTGCGACGGTTTCGGTGACGGTCTCGCGAGGGTGCCGCAACGCGCTCGCCGCGTCGCTAGGTGCAGAGGTGAGCATTTCCCTGGAGAAGTCGAAGAGTCGAGACCAGCCGTAGCCGAGGGCATCCCGGACCAGATCGACGGTGCCCAGGTTCTCTCCGATGGGCGCTTCCGGCATGGGTCCCAGATCCCCGGGGTCCGGCTCGACGTCGAACAGTAGACGCGCGATGTCCATGCCACCGACGCCGTCGGTCAGCGAGTGATGGAGCTTCATGACGACCGCCGTCTGGCCACCCTCGAGCTCCTCGATGAACGTGAACTCCCACAGCGGTCGATCACGATCGAGGCCGGCCATTCCGGTCTTGCGGGCGAACTCCAGAACCGTCGCCAGCGTCTTGGGCGGGGCGGCCTCGAACCGGCGGATGTGCCAGAACAGTTCAAAATGTGGATCAACGACCCAGCGGGGCGTGGCTAACCGCAGCGGCGGCTGCACCACCTTCTGCCGGAACCCAGGCGAAAGCCGGGTGAAGCGCTCGAGCCGTTCCGTCAACCGATCCCAGTTCGGTGTGCCGTCGAGGATCAGGACCACGACGACCGTCGAACGTAGCAGTGGGTCCTGCTCCATGTACCAGGCGAACGCGTTGGTGTCGCGCATGTGAACCTCGACGGGCTCATCCAACGCGACCACATCCTTCTCGTCCTCCGTGTGCGCTTCGCACCGCTGCGCCAGGCGAGTCTAGTTTGTCAATTGCGCCCTCGGAATGCCTCGACCATCGCCAGATCCGGTCGTCCGCATCGCCGAAACGCGGTGGTAAGTCTCACCTCGCGAGCGGGCGGATCGCGGCAGACAGGTAGTTTGGCCGGGCTGTGTTCCCGCCGGACCTGGTCGATGAGGTGATCGCTGAGGTCGGGAGGACCGAGCAGCGGAATCGGTCGTTGCCGGCGCGGGTGATGGCGTACTGCTCGATCGGGATGGCGCTGTACTCAGAGGGCTGCTAAGAGGACGTGCTGGCGCAGTTGACCGACGGACTGTCGTGGCCCCGGGCTGGCAGGAGAACTACAGCCCACCGAGCAAGTCCGCGATTTTCCAGGCCCGGGCCCGTCTGGGGTCCGAGCCGTACCCTCGTATACAAACTAGCCATGGTTAGGTCATACAAAATTGTGGCCCGGAAAGGCCGACACGCCGAGAAACCCCAGGTCAGCCCGGGTGCCCTGCCCACCTCACCTGATCAAGATCCCAATAGCCCGGAAACTCCCGCTAGGGTTGTCGAGATGCTGCGCGACGACCGTAACAGCGCCGGCCCCGGCCGCGTCGGCTGCAGGCGCGATTGCCGTTCCGGTGATCGTCAGCAGGCCGGCGGAGAGGGCAACGGCGAGCCGGCGCGGTCGCCGACGAAGGGGCGCGATGCCAGGCATGATGCCTCCATAACTGGGTGGGTACGTTCCTCGCAGCACGGCCCGCTGTCCAGGTGTTGCGCAAAATGAGTCGCCTGGCCTCAGCGGACGGCCGGTTACCACGGCCATGGACCGCCTGCAAACATCTCGCTCATCGGCAGATCCGGTCACGACGACTGGCACAGATGCGGGCCAAGCTCATCGCACGCAATCCAGCCTTCTGCCCGATCTTCGCCTAACAACCCGACCCCGGCCTGCTCAGCCCATACCCTCGATCGTGCTCGCCAGTCGACAACTACCGGCCTCAGGAGGAGCCTGAGACCTGTCCCCATCCCACCAGATCAAGGAGGGCAACGATGATTGACTTCGACCCGGGCGCTCCACCGAGCATCGAGTTCGACAAGGGGCCACCCATCGGGATCGCACGGCACTTCGCCGCCGTGCCGCCCGTCGCGCCCGAACACCGCGACCTGTTCTGGTACGACTGGGGCCCGGTGTTTTACCGCGGACGCCTCAGCGGCGCCGTCAAGGTCCTCGGCATCGCCTCCGATCCCGGGCCCACCGAACGTCTCATGGGTCGCACCCTGGTCGGGGACGCCGGGCAGCGGGTCCAGGGGTTTCTCACCAAGTTGGGGTTGACCACCAGTTACGCCCTGGTCAACGCCTTCCCCTTCGCGGTCCACCCCAGCAAGGTCAGCCAGGCTCTCCCGCTGCTATCCGACCCCGACCAGCTGGCGTGGCGCAACCGCTTCTATGACCTCATCATCGGCGCCAGGCTCGAGGCCATCATCGCCTTCGGCGGCAACGCCCAAGCCGCTCTCCGGCTCTGGGACAACGCCCCCGACGTCCCCGTCTTCCAGATCCCCCATCCTTCGGCACACGACGGCGCCGACCTGGCCAGCAAGTGGGCCGCCGCCATCCCCGACGTCCGCGCCGCGGTCACCCCAGACCCCGGTGGAGACCAGACCGACCCGAACTACGGGCCTGCCATCACCGAAGCCGACTACGCACGGATTCCGCACGCCGACCTCCCATACGGACAGCCGATCTGGATCGGCGACGACCACTGGGGACGCGCCGACTCACCCTGCCACAACAACTCCATCGAACGATCCAGCACGGACCCCGACCACACCATGACGTGGCAGGCACCCAAGTCTTGAACCACGAGGCGGTCGGAGGCAAGAGCCGTCGACCAGCCTCGATGGGGCCCCTACCACCCCCGCCATCAAAGCACCGTCGCGATGCCAGCATGGACGTTGTCCGGCGCGTGCGTCTTTCGGATCCTTACCAGAGAAGCCGCCTTGCCCCGAGGAGCCAGCCATGTCCCACCCTGACACCGTCGTCCTGACCGCAGACCACGGCCTGGGCACCGTCCGCACCATGCCGCAGTTCCGCAGCCACATCGCCCAGGGCCCGCTCACCGACACCCAGCGCGCCCTCGTCCTGGATCAGGCCGAGATCCTGATCGGCGAGGTCTACGCCCACCTGCCGCTGAAACGAGCCATGCACGCCATCGACCCGCTGCAGGCACTGCGCCTGTTGCGCCATCGGCTCAGCGACCTCACCGAGACCGACTTCCATGTGCAGCTGCAGAGGATCTTCCTGGGCCTGCACGACCTGCACACCAACTACATCCTGCCCTCGCGGTACGCAGGCTTCGCGTTCCTGGGCATCTTCCTCGAACACTGCATCGACGATGGGCGCCCCACCTATGTGGTCACCAAGACGTTCGACCACATCACCGGCGACCCCCAGCTCAAGGCCGGGGTTGAGGTCACCCACTGGAACGGCACCCCCATCGAGCTCGCAGTCGAAGCCAACGCCGCCCGCGAGGCCGGCAGCAACAAAGCCGCCCAGCTCGCCCAGGGCTTGCAGAACATGACCCTGCGTTCGATCAACATGTCATTGCCACCGGATGAGGACTGGGTCGACGTCACCTACAAAGTGGGTGGCACCACCCACCAGACCCGACTGCCGTGGCGGGTCTTCGAGTCCGCCTCCGAGGTCAGCACACCCGGGACCTTGCCCTCGCTGCCCACCGGCGTCCAGGCCGCCGCCCACCATCTGGTCGGCCTGGACCTGCGCACCGAGCTGATCCGCCGGGTCAAGCGCCGGCTCTTCGCGCCCAACTCCCTGGACCCGGTGGGTGCCGGCGCCTCCGTGAAACCGAGCGTCCGCAAGCCGGGAGCCACCGCGCCGGTCGCGGCCGGCCCGGTCCCCACCAACCGCCCGGACGAGCTCAAGGCCAGGATCGTGGACACCCCCAGCGGGACCTTCGGGCACCTGCGGATCTTCACCTTCAGCATGCAGGACCAGAACATCGAGGCCTTCCTGACTGAGGTGACCCGTCTGCTCTCGGTGCTGCCGCCCGCGGGCCTGGTCCTTGACGTCCGCGGCAACGGCGGCGGCTACGTGATCGCCGCGGAGTTCCTGCTGCAGTTCCTCACCCCGCATCAGATCACGCCAGAGCCGTTCCAGTTCGTCACCACCCCGGGCACCACCGGGCTCGCCAGGACCGTCGCCGACTACCAAGGCTGGAAGCCCTCCCTGGAAGAAGCAGTGACCACGGGAGCGGCGTACTCCACCGCCTTCCCGCTCTACCCAGCCGACGTGGTCAACAGCGTCGGCCAGATCTACCAAGGCCCGGTCGTGCTCATCACCGACGCCCAGTGCTACAGCGCTTGCGACATCTTCTCCGCCGGCTTCCAAGACCACGAGATCGGGCCGGTGCTCGGCGTAGAAGCCAACACCGGCGCCGGCGGCGCCAACGTCGTCACCCACGAAGAGCTGCGCACCGAGTGGACCGACGGCGGCCTCAAGAAGCTCCCCAAGGGAGTGCAGATGCGCGTCGCGCTGCGCCGCTGCCTGCGCGTTGGCACACGAATGGGACAACCGGTGGAAGACCTCGGCGTCGTGCCGGACGCTCTTCACGAGATCACCAAACGCGACCTGCTGGAAGAGAACGCCGACCTCATGGCCGCCGCCGGCGTCCTGCTCGCCCAACGACAGCCGCGACTGCTGCGCTTCACCACCACCGCCGCTGGCGCCAAGAAGCGGAAGCTCACCATCACCACCGGCTCGGTCGCCAGCATCGACGCATATGTCAATAGCCGACCTGTCGCGACCACCGCCACCAACGACGGGACCACCCAGATCACCATCCCCGCCTCCGCCGGCGACGTCATCCGCCTCGAAGGTTACGACCCCGCAGGCGTCCTGATCGCGGCAGCTCGACAACAGCTGTAGCCAGACCCATTCGCGACGCCAGCGAGGCGGCACTAGACGCGCCTTACAAGAGCAGAAGGTCAAAGCGGCGGGCTGACGCACCAGCCCCGGCATCGGGTGTGTGACCGCTACTCGTTCGCTGGAACAGAAGAAGAAGGAGTGCCTCGGGTGGCTCCCTCGGCGGAAGTCGGGGGCAGTCACCGGCAATGCCGGGCGCAACTCGATGACACCGTCGTCGCGCGCGAGGATCTCGACCTGGGCGCCCGGCTCATCCAGATGCATCCGCCGGCGCAGCTCGCTGGGCAATGCGAGGAGTGCCCGGGACTGCAACCCGACGTAGCCGTGAAAAGTCATACCATTTCGATGATCGTTTTGCAGAGAAGCCGCAAGACGGCATCACTGATTTGCCGCATTGCGTCTCAGGCGAGTTCAGCCTCGCCTGAGACGTTTTGAATGAGCGGACCGCTTGGACAGCGGAGGTGAGACCGCTGCCATGCTTGCCGGTATGACGACGCGCAGCGAGGTCCGGGACGCCATCTCCGACATTTTGCTCAATGACGGTGCAGATGGGGACGGATGCGACGTCGACGGCTGAGCACGAATAGCGGTGACTGGGGAGACGGATCAGGCGGTACGAGACGGGGTTCGTATCCCGAGGTCCCAACTACCTTGTGGCCGGATCGGTCCTGACTTGCAGAAGCGGGCCACTTCCTGCCCCCGTCTCGGGGTTGTGGCTGGGGTGTCCGAAAGGAATCTTCGATGCATCCCTCACCATCCCGTCGGTGAACTCGACCCAGGAGACATCGGACCTGGACTTGGAAAGGTGCGTGCTCGCTAGACGTCTTCGCGCCTTGCCGACCGCCTTGGTAGGGCGATTGCGCGGTAACCCCCAGACTGATGGGTATGACTGACACCGACAGCGCGCTCGTAACCGACATCACTGACCTGATCCTCCACGAGCATGAGGACTTCCGACGCCGGTTCGTGGAGTTGTGGGACTTGCGCCACTCCGGCGAACCTGCCGCGCTCGCCGCTGCCTGGCAGCCGCTCGCCGACCTGCTGGAGGTTCACGCGAGCGCCGAGGAGGAGATCTTCTACCCGGTCCTGCTCACGAAAGGAAGCGACGCGGCGACCGAGGAAACCGACGACGCGGTCGGCGACCACAACGAGATCCGCGACGCGATCCGAGCAGCCTCCGGGCTCGAAACTGGCTCCGACCCTTGGTGGCAGGCAGTACTCGAGTGCCGCAAGGCCAACGACGAGCATCTGGCCGAAGAGGAACGCGAGGGTATTCCTGACTTCCGCGAGCACAGCGACGACGCGCTCAGGTCAAGCCTCGGTGCGCGGTGGGTCGCATTCCACGTGGAGCACCGCGCAGCCCGTGGCATCTCTGGGCAGGACATCGACCCGGAGGAGTACGTCGCTGAGAACTCCTGAGCTGATGGAGCATCACAAGGGGTTTCTGAACTGGATGTTCCGCAGCCGAAAGACCGGCCGGATCACGCTGGCGCAACTCCCTAACTGGCAACTCGTAGTCTGGGCGGTTGCGTCGGCGGTGATGTGGCTAGGTCACCCCCAGGGCCGGGCACGCGATGTCCTGGTCGTCATCGCCTCGGCGGCCCTCGCGTTGTGGGCTGGCGACGAGGTGGTGCGTGGGGTGAATCCCTTCCGTCGCGTCATGGGTGTCGTCGTGCTCGCCTGGCTCGTTTTTTCCCGGGTCAGACTCGGCTGACAACCTGATCCGTCGGATGCCGGACACGGCTCACCCTCGGTGGAAGACGTTCGATCTGGACCCACTGAGCCATCCACGGGGTGCCCAGGGCGTCGCGCTCGTCACCGTCATGGCGTACTGCTTGGGCCTCGCGCCGATCGCGGCACACACGAGAGCAAGACCCGGTAGCCGACCGTCTACCGTGGCTCATGATGCCGGGCATCGACACCTGTTGGGCTGACGTGACGCAGTCCTGGCAGACCAGTCCGAATCGCATCCCTCGACGGGGTACAACGGCAAACTAGGACCATGTCCACCACTGAGTATCGTCTTTGCCCGCGTCTCAACCCTGGGTCAGGACGTCGCCGGTTTTCTGCTTTCGATGGCGGTGTCCTGCTGGCAGTCGGTGGCGGTGGGTCCGGTTGATGGCGCCGGAAGACCGCGGCACTGGGAGCGTGGAAAGGCCGGCTTCGCCGTGCAGCAAGCACCACGGTCACCGTCCGATCGAGGCCGTTCGACGTCCGTGCCAGTGTCGCTGTGGCCGCCTTCACCACCTCCGCGACACCCGACGAGGCACTGTCTGCCGCCGATGGCGCGATGTACCTGGACAAGGCCACCAGGCGCGGGGCCCGCTGAACGAGGACGCCACCCTCACCTGTACCGGCGACAAATGGCTGGCAGCGGTGGATGCGTCGTCGTTCCAACGGCCCGGCGCGTGATTGGCCCGGTGGCATACGGGCACTGGGCCTTCCCAAAGTTTTCTGAGAGACCGCGCGTCGAGGGGGACGATCTGCAGACATCCCCTCACTGACGTGGGCCCGCGGGTTGCTTGCGTTGGGAGCGGGAGGCTTGCCTGCCGGCGGCCGCCGGGTCAGGCGCGCAGCGCGCTCACCTGTAGTCGGACGTCATCGATGACAGGTGCTTGAAGGCTCGGACCACGTCGTGCACGAACGGGCGCCGGTCCTCGCTCGACATGCCACGCTACTGGGCCCCGAGCATGAAAGCGATGAAGGTTTCCATCTACTCGCCCCGGTCCAACCGCAAGGCGGTGGCCGCCGAGGACCTACCCGACCTGATCCTGGTGTGTGAGGCGAAGCTCGCCTTCCTCGAGCTGACCATGCCTACGCAGAACGGCGAGGCGCGTGACCAGACCGCCGACCAGCGTGACCAGAGCGCTGGTGCGCTCATACGACCTGATTCTTCGCCCTGGCGGTGACGGGTTTGTCTGGGCTTTGTCAGGTCTGGACCTGCTCCGCGTGACCGAACGCCTCGCACTGGTCAACGCTGCCCCGGCGGAGGGC
>JACMPC010000139.1 GCA_014377705.1 Dermatophilaceae bacterium | reverse complement strand
GTGTTTGAAGTCTTTTGACGGGGCTTGGCCTTGGCGAGGATTTCGTCGGCGGTCTTGGTCCACACGAACGGCTCGCAGCGATCGTTCCAGCCGTCGATGAAGACCTCGATGGCGTTGATGAGTTCTTTGACGCTGGTGAAGGTGCCGCGGCGGATGGCTTGACGGGTGATGATGCCGAAGAAGATCTCCACCAGGTTCATCCAGGACCCCGAGGTCGGGGTGAAGTGCATCGTGATCCGCGGGTTGGCCTCCAGCCACGCTTTGACCTTGGGATGTTTGTGGGTGGCGTAGTTGTCGGCCACGATGTGCAGCTTGACCCGGGGATGGGCCTTGGCGACCAGTTTGAGGAAGGCCAGGAACTGCGCGTGGGTGTGCCGCTGGTAGCAGGCGTCGGTGACCTTGCCGGTGGCGACCTCCAGGGCGGCGAACAGGCTGGTGGTGCCGTGGCGGACGTAGTCGCTGGTGGCCTTCTCGGGTAGCCCCGGTCGCAGCGGCAGGATCGGTGCGGTTCGGTCCAGGGCCTGGATCTGGGTCTTTTCGTCCACGCAAACCACGACCGCCTTCTCCGGCGGATTCAGGTAGAGACCGACGACGTCGCGGACCTTGGCGTCCAGCTCGGGATCGGTGGAGAACTTGAATGTCTCCCGTTTCCAGGGCTTCAGGTCGTTGTCGCGCCAGATCCGGGCGACCGAGGCGAAGGAGATCCCCAGCTCTTTGGCCAGCAGCCGCGCCGACCAGTGGGTCACGCCCAGGTGCTCCGGGGGCGCCGCGAGCGTCTCG
Organism: Dermatophilaceae bacterium; assembly: GCA_014377705.1. GTDB lineage: Bacteria > Actinomycetota > Actinomycetes > Actinomycetales > Dermatophilaceae > UBA4719. Next base: position 16,764 of record JACMPC010000139.1, on the reverse strand, counting down.
ACCACAACCTGCAGGTCGTCGATGACCGGCGGGCGACCCGAGCGGGCCAGGTCACCCAGCCCGCCGATCCCCGCAGCCGCGTACCGGTTCCGCCACAGGATCACAGTCGGACGCGAGACACCCACCATCGCCGCGATGGCGGTGTTCGACACCCCCTGGGCAGCCAGCAAAACGATCCGCGCCCGCTGGGCCAAACCTGCCTCCACCGTTGAAGACCGGACAAGGGAGCTCAGCTTCGGCTCATCACCTCTACGCAGCGATATCGGGGCAGCAACAGACATACCCCATTGTCCCAAAACCAAGCCGTCAAGTCACTTACGACACGCGACACTAGGTGCCCGGTCACCTCTCGGCAGGCATCCAGCACCTCCTGCACGAAGTACCCGGCACCAGTGCCGAGGTTGACGATGTCGTCCTGGCCAGGCTGCACCGCCTGCAGCGCCGCAAGGTGCGCGTCGCCCAGGTCGACGACGTGCAGGTAGTCCCGGGCTGCGGTGCCGTCGGGTGTCGGGTAGTCAGTGCCGTAGACGTCGACACTGGGGCGTCGATCTGCCGGGACGGCGAGCAGGTTGGGAATCAGATAGGTCTCCAGTTCATGCGATGCTTTTCCTTGTGGGTCAGCCCGCATCGGGACACGCTTGATCCTGGAAGCCTCACCGGTGGCGGGCCAGATCGGCGGCCCCGACGATCCCGGCGTCCGGGCCGAGCTCGGCGATGCGCACCTCCGCGGTCGGCCGGTGTCCCCGGCCGGTCAGGTGCCTGTGGAAGACGGCCTCCGTCCTTGCCAGCAGCAGCTCGCCCGCGGCGGACACGCCACCGGCGATGACGAACACACCCGGATCGAGTATCGCGGCCAGCTGGGCGATGCCTCGGCCGAGCCACTTGCCGAGCTCGTCGAAGCACCACAGAGCCGCCACATCACCGGCCTTCGCGGCCTGGGTGACCATCTCACCCGTAATGTTCTCGGCCCGGCCGTCGGCGAGTTTCAGCAGCTCCACCGCCATCGCTGGAGAGACGACGGCCTGCTCCTGGGCATCCTGTTCGAGCGCACTGCCACTGCCGTACTGCTCCCAGCAGCCCTGCAGGCCGCAGCCGCAGCGGCGCCCGTCCGGGACGACGTTGAGGTGCCCGACTTCCGCGGCGACGCCGTAGCGTCCCCGGACGAGTTCGCCGTCTATCACGATGCCGCCACCGATGCCGGTCCCGACGGTCAGCACGACGGCGTGTGACTCGCCGCGGGCGGCGCCAAACCGGGCCTCCGCCCAGGCGGCGGCGTTGGCGTCGTTCTCGACGACCACCGCCAACTCGAGCATGCGCTCCAGCGAGGTCCGCAGGTGTTCGTCGCGCCAGGCGAGGTTGGGGGCGAACATGACCGTCGACCGCTTCTCGTCGACGAAGCCGGCGGCGCCGAGACCGACCCCGACGCAGACGTGCTTGCTGGTCAGCTCGCGGATCGCGTCAGCGATCGCGTCCAGAGTCTTCGACGGGTCCTCGGCCGGGGTGTCGCGGCGGGTGCTGGCGACGATCCTCCCCTCCTGGTCCACTACCCCGGCGGCGATCTTCGTCCCGCCGATGTCGACGCCGATGGCCAGACTCTCCTTGGCGTCTTCGCGGGTACTCATGACGTCCGCCGCGACAACTCGTGCCGGGCGAGGAGCTCCACGTCGACTTCGTCGAGCGAAGTGACGACGAGATCGGCTTTCGCGCCGGCGAGGAGGTCCTCGTCGTCGGCGCGGGCCACGCCGAGCGCCGCCATCCCGCCGGCCTTTGCGGCCTCCACCCCTCTGGCCGCGTCTTCCACGACGAAGCAGTGCTCGGGTGCGACGTCGAGCTCGGACGCCGCGGTCAGGAAGATCTCCGGGTGGGGTTTGCCCTTGGCGAAGTCGCGCCCGGAGATGTCGGCGTCGATGAAGTCAGCGAGGCTTAGGCCGGGGCGTAGGAAGTCGTAGGTCAGGCCCTCCTTCTCAGCGAAGGTGTCCAGCCGAATCTTGCGCAGGAGGAGCCCGGCGTTCTTCGACGATGACGCTGCGGCCGTGACTATCCCGGCGGCCCGGACGGCCATTATGAAGCGCAGCGCGTCTGGGTACGCCTCGAACTCCCCGGCCTCGATCAAGTCGATGACCATGTCCTGCTTGCGTGCGGCGTAGGTCTCAACGTGACTCTGGGCGTCGGGGACCTGGAAGTACTCCAGGGCCGCCAGCGCTCCGCTCATCCGCGGCTTACCGGACATCACCTTCTGGTACACCTCTGGACTGAAGGCCTCGGGCGACCACGTCGTCTGGTCGCGGATATCGGCCCACTCGGTCTCCATCAGCTCGCGCAGCGAGTCCTGCCAGGACCGTTCGTGGGGTGAGTCGACGAGGACCCCGTCGACGTCGAAGACGGCTCCTGCGAATCCTTGTGAGGGCATGATCGCTCCTTCGTATCGGGCGTGCGTTAACGGTTCGCCGGGTCGGGCTGGGGGGACAGCGCGAACACACACTCGTCGCCCGCGCCCAACTCGCGGACCTGGTCCCCGACGGCGATCCGCACCGGGGCCCGGAAGCCCTCAGCCCGGGCCACTACCGTCAGTTCGACACCCTTGACGGAGATCCGGATCGACGTCCTGCGAAACTGCATCGAGAACGCGAGACCGTCGAGCCGGTCGACCAGGCGCGGTTCGAAGTGCAGCACGCCGTCGGCGACGCTGCAGCCGAGGTAGCTGCGCTGGAGGAGATCCAGGGTGCCGGACATGACACCCATATGGATGCCCTCCTTGGTGGTGCCGCCCTGCAAGTCGCCCACGTCGCTCTCCAGCGCCGCCATGAACCGCTCCCACGAGCTCTCCGGGTCTAAGGCGGCCAGCACGCCGGCGTGAGTGATCAGGCTCAGCGTCGACCCATGCGAGGTCCGCTGGTCGTAGTACTCGACAGTCCGCCGTGCCATGTGGGAGTCGTGAGCGTAGCCGAGCTGTTCGAACAACCGGCGGAGCTCGTCGGGGGGAAAGAGGAAGAACAGCATCACCGCATCAGCCTGCTTGGTCAGCTGGTAACGGTCGGGGTCGTCGCCCTCGGCCTTGAGGATTCTGTCGAGGCGCTGGATGTCGTCGTGCTCGGCGCGATAGCGCTCCCAGTCGAGCTCCTCCAGGTCGGCGTAGCCCTCGAACTGGCTGATGACGTCTTCGCCGTGGAACGGGACGAACATCCGCCGGCTCATGTCCTGCCAGGTGCGCAGCTCGTCGTCGGTCAGTCCTAGGCGGGCGCGCAGCGCGGCTCGGCGGCTGGCCGGCAGCAGGTCGAGGACACGGGGGGCGGTCTCGGCGATCCACGCGACCATGACGTTGGTGTAGGCATTGTTGCGCAGCCCCTCGTCCTGGGCGCCGGGGTAGCGCTCGTGGAACTCATCGGGCCCCATCACGCCGTGGATCTCGTAGCGTTCGTGCTCGGGGTTGTAGTGCGCGAGGGAGGCCCAGAAGCGCGCGATCTCGAGCATGAGCTCGGCGCCGTAGTCGCGAAGGAACTCCAGGTCGTCGGTGGCCTGGTAGTACTGCCATGCGTTGTAGAAGATGGCCGCGTTGACGTGCCGCTGGTTGTGGCTGTGGTCCGGGTCCCACTGTCCTGACAGCGGGTTGAGGTGGACGACCTGGGTCTCCTCGGTGCCGTCGCTGCCGCTCTGCCACGGGAACATCGCGCCCTGGTACCCGGCCTCCCGCGCCGCCGCGCGTGCCTCGGTGAGACGGCGGTAGCGGTACATCAGCAGGCCACGGGTGACCTCGGGCAGGCGGAAGTTGAGGAACGGGTAGACGTAAAGCTCGTCCCAGAACACGTGCCCGCGGTAGGCTTCGCCGTTGAGCCCGCGGGCCGGGACGCCGGCGTCGTGCCGGGCGGTATGTCGGGAGCAGACCTGCAGCACGTGGGCTGTGTGGAAGCGCAGCAGGAGCTGAACCCGGGGCTCGTGCGGCAGTTCCACGTCACAAACGTCCCACAGCTCGGCCCATGCGGCCTGATGCTCGGCCAGCGCCTCGGCGTAGTCGGGGTAACGCAGCACGTGGCGGCCGGCGGCGGTGAGGGTGTCCGTGATCGCGTTGTCGTGCGAGGTGAACAGCGCGACGAGCTTCTCCACGCGCACCGACTCGCCGGCCGTGACGTCGAAGGCGAGGGTCTGCTGGATATAGTCCTCCATCTGGTGCAGCGTGCGTTCGACCCGCGTCTGCTCGCCAGCCTGGAAGACCCGGGTCCGGGCGGCCTCAGCAATGTAGATGTTCGACTGCCTGGTCTTGGACTTCAAGGCGATGGTCTCTGGGCCGAAGGTACGGGGGGAGACGGGATCGAGGTGGCGGCCCTCGAGCTCCTGGTAGCGTTCGACCATCTGGTTGGTCACCCGCCCGTCGAGCGCCGACACCACTTCGGCTCGCCCCGACCAGTTCTCCGGGGTAAACGTGAACTCGATAGCGGCCTGGTGGCTGTGCGCCATGCTCACAAATCGGCGGCTGCGTAGCGTCGTCTCCCGGCCTGCTCGGTCTCGGAAACGCAGCTCGCGCTGCACCATCGCGAGCCGGATGTCGTAGCCGTGTCGATACGACAGGAGTTTCACGTTGTCGAGACGGATCGCCTCGTCGCCCTCGATTCGCAGCTTCAGCACCAACCAGTTGGGCAGGTTGACGAGGTCCTCGTTGAGCACGGGGCTGCCGCCAAAGATCGTGGTCTCGCGGTTGAAGCAGCCGTGGGCGTAGGTGCCCGGGTAGTGGACGGTCCCGGCGTCCTCCCACTCGGCCGTACCCCGGGTGCAGAAGTAACCGTTCCCGGTTGAGGTCAGGGCCTCGCGCAGGCCCTCGGACTCGGGGTCGAAATTGTCGTACGAGAAAGTGACGTCCTGCAACGTTCTCCTCCAATCGGCCTCAGGTGCGGGTCAGCGCGCCAGCGTGCTCAGGAACTGCTCCACCTCGGTAGTGGAGTCAAGCACGAAGTCGGCGGCGGTGGCTCGGCCAGCGACCTCCGGATCGGCGGCGTGGCCGACGATGATGCCGACGCCGAGCCCGCGCAGCGCCCGGAAGGCGTCCTCGTCGGTGATGTCGTCGCCCAGGTACAGGGGCACCACGTCTGCGGTGTCGAGCCCGAGCGTCTCGAGCAGGTACAGCACCGCACGGCCCTTGTTCCAGTCGATCTTGGGCTGGAGCTCGTAGACCTTCTTCCCTGGGGTGACCTTGAGCTGCTCCGGGCGCTCGGTCAGCAGCGTGTCGACCACCGCGCCGATTCTGCCGTGGTCCTCGGGGTTGACGAGCCGGTAGTGCACCGCGACCGACGCACGCTTCGGCTCGATGACAACTCCCGGGATCGACCCGAGCGCGGCGCGCAGCTCGTCGGTCGCATCGGAGATGACTGCCTCGTAGCCGGAGCCGGCATCGTGCGCGATGGTGCCCTCGCTCGGGCTCCAGATGTCGAAGCCGTGGCTACCGGCCACCACGAGGTCGTCGACCCCCATCAGCTCCTGCACGACCTGCCGGTCGCGGCCGCTGACCACGCACACCGGGCAGCGCCGGGCCAGAGCCCGCACCGTGGTGCGCATGCCTTTGGAGATAACGGCGTCCTCAGGCCGATCGACGATAGGCGTGAGGACCCCGTCGTAGTCGAGGAACACGGCGGGCCGCCGCCCGGCCAGCCGCTCGAAGAAGAGTCCCTCGTCGTGCAGGGCATCGGGCAGGTCGCGGACGGTCGACGCATGCACGGTCATGGGTCAGGCCATCTCCTCGAGCTCTCGGCCCTTGGTTTCCTTGATGCCTTTCAGCACGAACACCAGCGACATCAAGGCGAACACCGCATAGATGCCGTACGTGAACCCGAGGCCGATGGCACTCAGTTTCGGGAACGACACCGAGACGGCAAAGTTGGCCAGCCACTGCGCGGCGGCTGCGAGCGCCAGGGCACTGGCCCTGATGCGGTTGTTGAACATCTCACCCAGCATCACCCAGACGACCGGTCCCCAGCTGACACCGAAGAAGACGACGTACAGGTTGGCCGCAACCAACGCGACGGTGCCGAGGTATCCCGGCAGGGTTGGCTTGCCCCCGACGACCTGCGCCTGCTGGAAGCAGAAGGCCATCGTGGCGAGGGTGAGGAACATCCCCGAGGAGCCCACGATGAGAAGCGGTTTGCGGCCCACCTTGTCGATCAGGGAGATCGCGACGACGGTGACCGCGATGTTGGTGACGGACGTGATCACGGTGATGAGCAGGGCGTTCGACTCGTCATACCCCACCGCCTGCCACAGCACGCTGGAGTAGTAGAAGATCACGTTGATGCCCACGGCCTGCTGGAACACCGACAACAAGATCCCGACCCAGACGATGGGCAGCAGCCCCACGGCCGGTCCCCGCAGGTCGGAGAGCTGGAAGTCATGGTCGCTTTTGAGTGTTTCCTCGATCTCGGCGACCTTCTTGTCCGGCTTGGCCACGACAAAACGACGCAGCACATCGGCGGCTTCTTTGAGCCGGTCCTTGGCCACCAGGTAGCGCGGCGACTCCGGGATCGTCAACGCGAGGCCGCCGTAGATGAGAGCTGGAACCGCAAGAGACAGGAACATCCACCGCCAGGCAGCCACGCCCAGCCACAACTCCTCAGAGGCGCTCCCGGCAGCTGCTACGAGCCCGTAGTCCACCAGGAGAGCCAAGAAGATGCCGGTCACGATCGCCAGCTGCTGCAGCGATCCCAGCCGACCTCGCAGGTGCGCTGGGGAGATTTCCGCGATGTAGGCCGGCGAGATCACCGAGGCGGCACCCACCCCCATGCCGCCGACGAACCGCCACAGGCTGAAGTCCCACTGGCTGAACGACAACCCGCTGCCGAACGCCGACACGAAGAACAGGCCGGCCGCGATCACCATGACCCGTGGCCGCCCGAATCGATTAGCCAGACCGCCCGCGAACCATGCGCCGACAGCGCAGCCGAGCAGCGCCACCGACACCGCGAACCCGGCCATGAAGGGCCCCAACTTGTACGCCGACACGAGGGCCTTAACCGCCCCGTTGATCACCGCGGTGTCGTAGCCGAACAGGAAACCCCCCAGCGCGGCCACCCCCGTCACCAGAATCGTCTTGCCGACCGACGGACCCGACTCGCCGTCGCCTACCGTTGGTCGCTCGGCTTGTGGCTTGGCCATGACGATCGTCGTCACCGGCACCCCGTACCGGCGCTTGATGCGGTGAGGCAGATCGGCCCGGAGCCACTCAGACCCCCGCCGCGGCAGCGTGGACACGATGACCTCGTCGAAGTCGTGGTCTGCCAGCGCCGCCTGGATCGCCTTGCGCGGGTAGGCGCTCCCGAGGTGTCCCTCGACCTCCACATCCGTAGCGGTCAGACCTGCCACCAGCTCATCCAGCCGGCGCTGAGCCTGCGCGGTCGCTTCCTTATCGGACCGGGGACCATCTATGGTCCTGTCCACGGTGGGCATCGGCAAATGGCCACCGGCCACCGGTGTGGAGTAGTAATGCGCGGCAGTGGTGTTCGGGACAACCACATAAAAGGAACTCGGCCCCGCCTCGATCCGCTTGCGAAGCTCCTCGTCCAGCTCCGCGCCCCCCAAGGTCCGATTCGCCACCACGAGATACCGACGCATGCGTATCGCCTCCTCGGTCTCTGCCAGCCCCAACACGCCAGGAAGATACTCGTCCAGCAATCCCGTGTCAATACCGTCCCCGCTCACTCATTGTCAATGCCGAGAACACCATCGCCCGTGCCCCGACCGGCGGGATGGACCAGGCTGCGGCCCTGCGCTGCCGGGTCGGTCATGCGCTGTTGCTCGACTGTCGCGACGGGTAGATAGCCCAGGTGCCCTTCGACCTGTCCGCCCATGGCCCGTCCCTGCTGATCATGGACACCCGCGCCGAGCACACCCTGGTCGACGGGCAGTATGCGCAGCGGCGCGACAGCTGCGAGGAGGCGGCCCGGCAGCTGGGCCTGTCCTCGCTGCGGGAGGTGGCCTTCGACGACCTCGACAAGACCCTGGATCGGTTGTCGGACACCACGATTCGGGCACGAGCCAAACACGTCGTGACCGGGATCGAACGGGTACGTCAGGCGGTGGCCCTGCCGCGCGCAGTGCGGCTGCCCGAGGTGGGCCCCCCTGTTCGACGCCTCGCATGCCTCCATGCGCGACGACTTCGAGTTCTCCTGCCCTGAGCTTGACGTCGCCGTCGAGGTGGCAAGGGCCTACGGCGCCCCGGGCGCCAGGATGACCCGAGGGGGGTTCGGCGGTTCGGCCATCGCCCTGGTGCCCGCCGAGCGCGCGGCCGAGGTGACCTCGGCCGTCATACAGGCGTCTGCGGACACGGCATATGGTGCCCCCGACTGCTTCGAGGTCGCCGCGGGAGGACCCGCCCGGCGCGCGTTCTGAACCCTCTCACTGGGGACGAGGCGCCAGGTAACGATCGAATGTGCCCATGACACAGCGACTCCTGACGCGGTGGTCCCTGACCTGGACCGAACGCGGAAACCCAGCGACCCGACTGGACGCCCGCCATCCCGGTGGCGCGGCCTGGACCGAGGGCAACATCGTCCGACCCCTCATCCACGGCGCGACGTACCTCGCGGAACTGCACCGGCGGGTGTCGCAGACGCGCGATGGTGACCTGCTGATGTTCCTCGACTGACGCGGAGACCCCGACAAGCGCCTCACCGGTCCCCGGACACGAAGGTCGGGAAGGTATTCGTGGCCGCTGCTCGGCGCGGATCCGACGTGCGCAGAAAACCGGACTCCTACGGCGAAGCCCTGACGGTGCCGTTTAGCCGATCGGCTTGCGGCACGCAGTCAACAGCTCAAGACGGCCACCATGTGCCGAGTTCGCTGCGTCGCCGCGGCAGCATCAAGAAATTGTTCCCGTCGGGGTCGGCGAGCACGGCAGCACCGTCCGCGCCGACGCCGAGCCGGGTGGCCCTGAGGGACACCAGACGGTCGACCTCCGTCCGCTGGTCGTGGTCCATGGGCGCGAGGAAGAACCACTGTCGGCTGCTTCCGGTCATCGGCGCGGCGGGCGGGCCTCCCCAGGCGACCTTGGTGCTGCCGTTTGGTGATCGGACGGCAGGCTCCTGGTCCTTGTCCCACACCAGCGGCCAGCACAGCGCCTTGCTCCAGAAGAGGCCGACTGCCCGGCGCGCAACGTGGCCCGGTAGACGGTGACGAGCCGGTCGATGTTCTGTGCCGACCCCAGCACGACGACCAGACCCGTGGTGGCCCGCAGGGTTTCGGCGAGCTGGGTCTCGACGTCGGACTCGGTCAGCGATGTCAGCTCAGGGGCCGGCTCGGCTGCTTCTGCGACAGAATCTGCGGCAGGCTTCGAGTCAGCAACAATCTTGCCGGCCGAGTCGCGTTCCACCGAGTCGCGTTCCACCGAGTCGCTGTCGTCCGGATCAACCGCGCGGAAACTCATGCCCTCCATGAGGATCGCGTGGACCGGCGCCGGCGGGTCGGCCAGCAGCCGCTCGAAAGCAGCTGCCTTGCGTCCGTGACCGCGGATGTCGCCGGTGTGGAACAGGGACCTCCCACCGGCCTCGATCAGCAGGGAGAACGCGTCGTATGCCGAGTGGTCGGCCAGGTACGGGGTGATGGTGAACGACCCCAAGGTGGACGGCACCTGGTCGTGCAGATGTCCAGCCTCATGCAGGTCGACGCCACTCCCCCAGAACTTCGCGGCCCGCAGGATGCTCGCGGCGCCTTCGCCGATAAGCACGGGTATGTCGGTGGGCAGCTGGGGTGCCAAGCCCCAATGGTCCTGGTCACCGTGGCTGATGATGACGCCCAGCGGACGGGTCCCGGTATCGTCGAGCCCGATGGCCGCAGGCAGCGGAACCACCTCGTCCCAGCCTGCGGTCAGGGGTTTGCCGATGTCCAGGATCAGGGTGTCCTGGCCGTGGCGCAGCTCGCGCAGTTGCCACCGATCTCATGAGCGCCGCGGTTGATCCGCACCTCAAGGGGCGCCGGCTCGCGGAGTGTGTCGGCGTTCATCGCCGCCGTGCTCATCCGAGACGCTCCAGCGCGGCCAGAAGTGCAGCGTTGGGGTGGGCATGGGGCAGAACAGCCGCGATATCGGCCAGTGCTTCGGTCGGCGTGCGGTCGGCGATCCGCGCGCCATGCAGGGCGGCCACGGTCGGGGTCCGGGACTGTGCCTGGACGCAGTGCAGCAGGACGGTCCTGCCCTCGTCTCGCAGCGCTGCGACGGCCGTGGCTGCGTCGGTCAGGACGAAGTCGAGGTTCAGGTTCTTGGCTGGGTCGGTCTCGTTGATCAGCCAGATCTCGATGTGGTCGCTGGCAGCCACCCCAGGTGCCGGCACCTGCGTCTTTCCCAGGCGGCACAGCGACACCACGGCGCCCACGCCGTCGGGCAGGTTCGTCAGCGCGTCGACGCCGCCGAGCCACACGTGTTCGTCGTGGGGATGCTGGGCCAACACGTTGGATTCCTTGAAGTGCGAGTAGTCCATCTTGTCGCCCGACGGCCAGCCGGCAGAGCCGGGTTTGCCCCCGCGCGCCGTCATCACACCCAGCCTGACAATGTCGCGGGCCTGCAGACCGGGCTCGCATCTTCCTGGGCAACTGTTCGAGGATCGCCGCATTCGAGCTGGAGCCCGGCGTCAAGGACCTTGACGAACTGTGGTTGCAGGACGACGACTACCTTCTGCTGTACAACAGCGAGATCGCGGAGAACGATGAGGTTTTGAAGGTCCTGGCGGAACAGCTCTTCACGGTGAACCTGGACTTCGCCTCGTGGTTCAAACCGTTCAAACGAGGCCTACAAGATTTCACGCCCTACCTCCGAGGCCACACTTCGCAGGATCAATAGCGGGTAGAAACCCAGATGCACGTCCGCTGACCATTGCCGTCTGCTTCACTCACGAAGGACACCATGACTGACACCGAAGATCACAGAATCAACCCGCAGCGCGCAGGCGGAACGATCGGCGAAGCTGACGTAAGTCGTGCCCAGGCCCTGGCGGTTGACGCTCACCACGGACAGGTCGACAAAGCAGGCCTGCCGTACCTCGAGCACCCCACAAGGGTCGTTGGGCACCTGGAGAACCCCACCGCGGAGGAGGCAACCGTCGCGTGGCTGCACGATGTCGTCGAGGACACCCCTGTCACCCTTGAAGGCATCGGAGATGCATTCGGCTCGCGGGTCGTGGAGGCGGTCGACGCCATCACCTGCCGGCCCGACGAGAGCAAGCTTGACTACTACGCCCGGGTCAAGCTCAACCCGATCGCTCTGACCGTCAAGGCAGCCGACCTAGCCGACAACCCTGACCCCAAACGCCTGCAGCCCCTGGAGCCAAGCCTGCGTGGCGAACTCGAGGCCAAATACGCGCTTGCGCGTCACGAACTAGGAATCGAGTAACCCCCCCGATCCTCCGGGCCGCTTCACGTCGCGTTGTCTGGACCCAAGGGTGTAGCCCCCTTCGTTCCTGAACATCTTCGACAGACGCTGACCATGATGTGCGCGCTGGCCGATGAGGTCGACGACGACCTCGCCGTCCGGGTCAGCGGAAGGTGTTACCTCCAACCAGTTGAACTAGATGAGATCGACCCGGGGAAGCGAGAACGAGAGCAGCGGCATCCACGCGGCAATGCTCACCTTCCTCCGACTGGACGCCAAGAGCCCCGGATCCGTCAAGCCCGCGCTCGCAGCTCGGGTCTGCGAAAACGACACAGAGCTCTTGCTTAGTCTCATCCGCTGGAACAAGGAGCAGGAGATCTCCTGGCGCACGGCCCGTGATGCCGAGGCCGATGACCCCAATGACGAGGCGGACGTCTGTGAACACGAGCGCGCGCGTGCACAGCGAACCACCAAGCTGCTACGAAAGGCGCTTCGACTTGTCGCCAATGAGGGTCGGTACCAACGCCTTTAGCGCATCGCCTCAAGGACACATGAGGCTCGGCTTCGATGCGCCAGCCCAGAACCCGAGCTCAGACGTTAAAGCCGAGTGCCCTTAGCTGCTCGCGGCCGTCGTCGGTGATCTTGTCCGGACCCCACGGCGGCATCCAGACCCAGTTGATCCGGTGGCTCGGGACCTGGCCGTCGAGGGCCTGAGCGATCTGGTCCTCGATCACGTCCGTCAACGGGCACGCCGCACTCGTCAAGGTCATGTCAATCACGACATGAGAATGCTGGTCCACGGTGACCCCGTAGATCAGGCCCAGATCGACGACGTTGATCCCCAGCTCGGGGTCAACCACGTCGCGCAGGGACTCCTCGATGTCCGCGACATTCGGCGGGATGGGTCCTGTGGCTGCGGCGGCGGGCGGGTGTTCGGCAGTCATGTCCGTCATGAGTCCTCCATGGCGTTGTGTGTGATGGCATTGCGTGTTGTGTCGTTGTCGGATGTCGCAGAGGCTGGGGTGGCGGTCGAGGTCGCACTGATGTCGACCCCCGCCTGGGTGAGCGCGTCGGTGAAAGCCATCCAGCCCAGGAGCGCACACTTGACCCGAGCAGGATACTTCGCGACGCCGGCGAAGGCCACGCCATCGCCGATCTGCTCCTCGTCGCCGGGGTCGACGCCCTTGCTGGTGAGCATCGACTTCATGGCCAGGTACGACGCGAGGGCCTCCTTGACGCCGTGGCCGATGACCTCAACGGCCAGCACCGAGGTTGCCGCGGTCGAGATGGAGCAGCCGCTGGCGTCATAGGACACATCGGCAACGACCGCCGACTGTCCCTCACCACTGACGTGGACCCGCAGGGTGACCTCGTCCCCGCAGGTCGGGTTGACGTGGTGCACCTCAGCGTCGAACGGCTCCCGCAAACCCGCGTGCAGCGGCCGCTTCGAGTGCTCCAGGATGATCTCCTGATACAGGTCCATCACACCACCGTGCCGAAGATGACCGGCACCCGGTCGAGCGCGGTGAGCAGCACGTCGACCTCGGCCAGCGTGTTGTATGCCGCGAAGCTGGCCCGCGTCGTGGCGGTGATGCCCATCCGGCGGTGCAGCGGCCAGGCGCAGTGGTGCCCCACCCGGACGGCAACCCCGGCATCGTCAAGGATCTGGCCGACGTCGTGCGGGTGGATCCCGTCGACGACGAAGGCGACCGCGCCGGAGCGGTCCCTGCCATCGACCGGTCCGATGACCCGGACCCAGGGACGCTGCGAGAGACCGGCGAGCAGCGCCTCGGTGAGCTCGTGCTCCTGGGCGGTCACCCGCTCCATACCAAGGGCAGTGAGGTAGTCGCAGGCAGCGGCCATGCCAACGGCCTGGGCAGCCATCGGGACCCCGGCCTCGAAGCGCTGCGGCGGAGCGGCGTACGTCGTGCCCGCCATGGTGACGATCTCGATCATCGAGCCGCCGGTCAGGAACGGGGGCATCGCGGCCAGGAGCTCGTAGCGACCCCACAGGACGCCGATGCCCATCGGGCCGAGCATCTTGTGACCACTGAACGCGATGAAGTCGACGCCGAGCCCGGCCACGTCAACGGCCAGGTGCGGCACCGACTGGCAGGCGTCCAGGATCGTCAGCGCGCCGACAGCCCGGGCCCGGTCGACGATGGCGGCAACGGGGTTGATCGTGCCCAGGACGTTGGACACGTGGGTGAACGCGACGACCTTGGTGCGCGCGGTGATGACCGTCTGCAGGTCGTCCAGGTTGAGCCGGCCGTCGTCGGTGATTCCGATCCAGCGCAGGGTAGCACCGGTGCGCCGAGCCAGCTCCTGCCACGGGACGAGGTTGGAGTGGTGCTCCATCTCGGTGATCACGATCTCGTCGCCGACCCCGAGCGCGAACCTCGCCGCCAGCGCAGGGTCGACGCCATCCATGGCCCCGGCCGCGGCCGCGTTGCTGAAGGCGTAGGCCACCAGGTTCAGCGCCTCGGTGGCGTTCTTGGTGAACACCACCTCCTGGGGCTGCGCGCCGATGAAGCGGGCCACCGTCTCCCGGGCGCCCTCGAAGGCGTCGGTGGCCTCCTCGGCCAGCTGATGGGCACCCCGGTGAACAGCGGAGTTGCGCTCTTCGTAGAAGGCACGCTCGGCGTCCAGCACCTGGCGCGGCTTGTGCGAGGTCGCCCCGGAGTCGAGGTACACCAACGGCTTCTCGTCACGCACGGTGCGCGACAGGATGGCGAAGTCACTGCGGATCGTGGACGATTCCGCCGCGGTGAACGGCGCGCCTAGTGCCACATTTGACACGGCTGACACTTCCCCTGAACCTTCCCCCAAGACCCTCAGGCCTCGACCTTGAGGAACCGGTCGTAGCCCTCGTTCTCGAGCCGGTCGGCGAGCTCAGGCCCGCCGTTCTCGACGATCTTTCCCTCGACGAACACGTGCACGAAGTCGGGCTTGATGTAGCGCAGGATCCGGGTGTAGTGGGTGATCAGCAGCACACCGACCTCGCCACTGGCCGCAACGCGGTTGACACCCTCGGAGACGACCTTGAGCGCGTCGACGTCCAGGCCGGAGTCGGTCTCGTCCAGGATGGCGACCTTCGGGCTGAGCATCTCCATCTGCAGGATCTCGTGGCGCTTCTTCTCGCCGCCGGAGAAGCCCTCGTTGACGTTGCGCTCGGCGAACTCCGGGTCCATCCGCAGCTCGGCCATCGCGGACTTCATGTCCTTGACCCAGGTGCGCAGCTTGGGCGCCTGGCCGTCGATGGCGGTCTTGGCGGTGCGCAGGAAGTTGGACACGGTGACGCCGGGGACCTCGACCGGGTACTGCATAGCCAGGAAGAGGCCGGCGCGGGCCCGCTGGTCGACGGTCATCGCCAACACGTCGGCCCCGTCCAGGGTGACTGTGCCGCCGGTGATGGTGTACTTCGGGTGGCCGGCGATGCTGTACGCCAGGGTGGACTTGCCGGAGCCGTTGGGCCCCATGATGGCGTGGGTCTCCCCCGCCTTCACCGTCAGGTCCACGCCCTTCAGGATCTGCTTGACCCCGTTCTCGGTGTCGACCGTTACGTGCAGGTCGTGAATCTCCAGTGTTGCCATAAGTTTTCAGCTCTCCTTCGTCACGGCGACGAACACGTCGCCACCGTCGATCTTCACGGGGTACACAGCAATGGGGGCTACGGCCGGCAGGCCGGTGGGCTTGCCAGAGCGCAGGTCGAACCGCGAGCCGTGCAGCCAGCACTCGATCTCGCCGTCCTCGACGTCGCCCTCTGACAGGGACACGTTGGCATGGCTGCAGGTGTCGTCGATCGCGTGGATGTCACCGGCGCTGTCGCGCACGATGGCGATCTTCGCTCCGGCGACCTCCACCTGCACCGCGCCCACCGCCGGCAGGTCGTCGACGGAGCAGACCCGCACGAAACCGGTCAGCTCGCCAGTCGCATCTTCGGCCACGGTGGCGGTCTCAGGCATCCGTCGCCGGGCCCGGGGACACGGGCGCAGACCCCGCAGAGGCCGACCCCGCAGAGGCCGACCCAGCAGAGGCAGGCCCCATGGACAGGGACAGCTCCTTGTCGATGGCGGTCATCAGGTGCGCCTGGACCGAGGTGACCCCGATCCGGTTGACGATGGCCGCGAAGAAGCCGCGCACGACCAGGCGGCGAGCCTCGTCCTCGGTGATGCCGCGCGACTGCAGGTAGAACAGCTGCTCGTCGTCGAAGCGTCCGGTGGCCGAGGCGTGCCCGGCGCCGATGATCTCGCCGGTCTCGATCTCGAGGTTCGGCACGGAGTCGGCCCGCGCGCCCTCGGTCAGCACCAGGTTGCGGTTGAGCTCGTAGGTCTTGGTGCCCTCGGCGGCGGCCCGGATGAGCACGTCCCCGATCCACACGGTATGCGCCGAGTCGCCCTGCAGCGCTCCCTTGTACTCGACGTTCGAGACACAGTTGGGCGCTTCGTGATCGACGAAGAGGCGGTGCTCCTGGTGCTGGCCGGCATCGGCAAAGTACACGCCGATCGCCTCGAGCGAACCACCCGGGCCGTCATAGCGCGCGTTGGTGCAGACCCGGACGATCTTGCCACCGAGGGTGATCGCGATGTGCCTGAGCTTGGCGTCGCGACCGATCAGGGCGTCGTTCTGGGCCAGGTGGATCGCGTCGTCATCCCACTCCTGCACGGTGACGAACGTCAGGTCCGCGCCATCGCCGACCCGCAGCTCGATGTTGCTGGCGCACTGCGCCGAACCCTGGTGGGACAGCACCACGGTCGCCTTGGCGAACCGCCCGACGTCGACGATCAGGTGACCATTGATTCGAGGCAGTCCAGAGCCTGCGTCGGACTCACCTCTGATCGTGATGCTCACCGGCTCCGCGAGCTCGACATCCTTGGGGATGGTCACCACGGTGGCCTTCTCGGCACCGGCCCACGCAGCGGCCGACGCCCGGTCGGCCGGGCGCAGCACGGAACCGAAGACGGCGTCAGCGGCGGTCGCCTCGCTGATCTCCGCAGCCTGTGGTGCGGAGATCTCAACCATCATCCGGGACTCGTCGGTCGGCTCGACCTGGAACAGGGCGCTGAGGCGGTCCACCGGGGCGAAACGCCAGTCCTCCTCGCGGCCACCGGGGATCGGGAAGTCGGCAACGTCATACGACGTCCTGCGTTCGGCGCGCGACTGGTCAGGCACGAAGGCCGCCACGGAGTCGGCATGAGCTCCCTGACCCGGCCGGGGTGCTGCGGCGAGTCGCTGCTGGGCTGTGTCCTGAACAGCGGTCATCAACCGACCGCCCCTTCCATCTGCAGCTCGATCAGGCGGTTGAGCTCGAGGGCGTACTCCATCGGCAGCTCGCGGGCGATGGGCTCGATGAACCCGCGCACGATCATGGCCATGGCCTCCTGCTCGGTCATCCCCCGGGACATCAGGTAGAACAGCTGGTCGTCGCC
>JACMPC010000138.1 GCA_014377705.1 Dermatophilaceae bacterium | reverse complement strand
GAGCACCCGGAGGCCGCGTGTGCCTGCCGCGACGGTCGCGGCCCTGGTCGCCTCCGAGGTGGACACCCGGTAGTCGAGCTCGCCGCTCTCGACGGCCAGCTTTGCCAGCGGTCCGCTGAACACGACCCGGCCGGTGGCAAGGAGGGTGACGTCGGAGCAGAGCGCCGCCAGGTCGTCCATCCGGTGGCTGGAGAGCACCACCGCGACACCATCCTCGGCCAGCGTGCTGATCACCTGGTGCACGTGCCGCTTCCCGGCCGGGTCCAGTCCGTTGGCGGGCTCGTCGAGGACAAGCAGCCTTGGGCAAATGAGCAACGCGGCGGCGAGCCCGAGGCGCTGCCGCATGCCGAGGGAGAATCCGCGGACCCGACTGTCGGCTACGTCCACGAGGCCGACCTGCTCGAGAGCGTCGTCCACGCCGGCCGTCCTGTGGGTGCCGCGAAGGGCCGCCAGAGCGACCAGGTTCTGTCGGGCGGACAGTGCCGGGTAGAGGCCGGGCCCGTCCACGAATCCGGCGACGCCATCGGGGATCGCGAGAGTTCGCCGTACGGGCGTACCGAGGATCTCGAGGGTGCCCGCGTCGGGAAGCGCGAGGCCGAGCAGCAGCCCAAGCAGGGTGGTCTTGCCCGCGCCGTTCGGCCCGACCAGGCCGTGCACCTGACCGGCGATGACGTCGAGGTCGACGCCATCGAGCGCGATCACGTGCCCGAATCTCTTGCTGATGCCGCACGCCCGAGCCGCCACGGTCCATGTCATAGCTATGTCCTCCCCGACCAGAGAGACACTAGGCAGCCAAGTTGGCCGGAGTCGGGCCGTCACACGAACAATCGGCCAACTCGCGCCCTGACCTGGATGCCGAAGGGCGCGGTACAGCGTTTTGGCTTGGGGTCACCAATCAATCGAGACTGTTCAAAACTTGTCATTCGCGTTGGAAAAACGCGGTATGCGGCGCAAGAGATGAAAAAAGATGATGCGGGCGGTTCGTACCTATCTGGGCGGCACAACGGGCTGACCTAGCAGGGAACACCTCGTCGAGGTGAACACGAAATAGGGTGAGGCAATGATCATCATTGCTGGCCATCTGCGTGTCGCCGCCAGCGAGCGTGACGAGTACCTGTCGGCAGTGGCGGGGGTCGCCGCCGGGGCCCGCCAGTTGCCCGGGTGCCACGACTTCGTCCAGTCAGCTGACCCGATCGACCCCCAGAGGATCAACATCTTCGAACGCTGGGACAGCGACGACGTCCTGATGGCCTTCCGAAGTTCTGGCAGCGATGACGACGAACCAGCCCCGGTGCCGGCCGTCCTTGGTGCCGATGTCGCGAAGTACCGGATCTCGGCCGTCGAAAGCCCGTAGACGCGCGCGTCTGGCGAAGGCCACCATGGGCCGTTCATCAGCCCGAGCGGAGGGCCGCAAACGCGGCAGTATGGCGCTCACCGGGTCGGCTTGGGGTGAGGCGTTTCCTGAAAGCCCGACCACCGGAGCATGACTCCGAGAGATTGCACTCGTGCGGATTGGAACGTGGAACCTGGCGGGACGTTGGGACGCCCGCCACCTCGACCTGATCAACTCGATGGATTGCGACGTCCTGCTGCTCACCGAGGTGTCCGAACGCCTGGACCTGCCGGGTTACAACTTGCATCTGGGCCAGCAGTTGGTGGCGCTCAGGCGACGGTGGGCCGCGGTCGCTTCGCGGCTTCTGATGTCTCCAAAGCCGGACCCTCACGGCGCCTCGGCCATGGTCGAACTGGGGGGCCTTGGTGTGTGGTCCTCAATCCTCCCGTGGCGCTCGTGCGGCACCCGGGACCCGGGACCCGTGGGTGGGTGTCACAAGCGCTGAGAAGACCTATGCCGCCGTTGATGCTGTCGAAACCAGTGCCCCCTCGGTCTGGGGCGGAGATTGGAACCACGCTTTTTCAGGCAGAGAGTGGACGGGCACCGTCGCAGGCAGGCGGTCCCTGCTCGCGGCCATCGAACGCTTAGGGCTCGTTGTGCCCACGGCCCCGTTGTCGCACCAGATCGAGGACCTCCTCAGGATTGATCACATCGCCGTCCCCCAAGTCTTGGCTTGTCACTGCCACGCGAAGGCATCGAGCCTTCGTCGGGGAGACCCGCATCTGCGACCACGACGCGTACCTCGTGGAGACCTCCCCCGTCCGGGTCAATGGCTGACGGACGGCGATTGGTGCAACTTTCGCGGTGCAATGATGCACCGCTCGCGGCGGATCCGTAGCGCTGCCATGTCGTCCCCGAAGTGCGGCCAAGATCGCGGCCCCGTGCCGCCCTCCGCCCTCCGCGCGCAGACACGAGCAGCGCTGGCCCGAGACGACGACCTGCCGTTCAACTGGTCAGTTGGGCATGCTTGATCGGTGGGCTGACTTCTGGCAGCATTCAGCCCATGTTGGCCGGACTCGACCTGACGAACCGGGTCGCAATCGTCACCGGCGCGGGTAGTCCCACCGGCATCGGGTTCGCGGTGTGCCGGCGGCTCGGCGACCTGGGCGCCTCCATTGCTCTCACTGGCACCAGTGACCGCGTGCACGAGCGTGCTAGTGAGCTCGAGCGGGCCGGAGTGTCGGCCATGGCGCTGGTCGCCGACCTGACCGTTCCGTCAGCACCGGAGGAGTTGGTCGCCGCCGTCGAGGCCCGCTGGGGCCGGCTCGATGTCCTGGTGAACAATGCCGGCATGGTGGCGGTCACCGATGACCTTGCCTCCTCCGGTGGGGTTGAGGGCGTGTCTTACGCCGACTGGCAGCACAGCCTGCGCCGCAACCTCGACACGGCCTTCCTGATGAGCCGCGCGGCGGTGCCGGTGATGCGTCGCGGGGCCTGGGGTCGGATCGTCATGGTCGCCAGCGTCACCGGACCGGTGATGGCGATGCGCGACGACGCGGCGTACGCCGCCGCCAAGGCCGGCATGGTCGGGCTCACGCGTTCGATGGCGGTGGACCCCGCCGTCCACGGCATCACCGCCAACGCGGTCGCCCCCGG
>JACMPC010000137.1 GCA_014377705.1 Dermatophilaceae bacterium | reverse complement strand
GGGCCTGGGGGCGGACGTCATCAGCGTGTCAACCTTGCAGGACTTCGAGAAGGCACTCGTGGTTGCCCGCGATTCGGCCACCACGACGGCCATCGTGGTCGAGACCGACTGGCACGAGCGTGTCGGCGGATACGCGACCTGCTGGTGGGACATGGCTACGTCCGAGATCTCGGAGATGCCCGCTGTCGATGCCGCCCGCAAGGATTACGTCGAGAACAAGAAGACACAGCGTTGGCTCAGCGCTCTCGACTCGGGTCGGTCGGATGCCACCAACTGAGCGATACGCGCACGGTCACGACCCTCAGGTCCTGACCGTGGGGCGGATCAACCTGGACTTCTACGCCAGCGAGCTGGGTGTCCACATGCGAGAAGCGAAGACATTCGTCGCATCCGTGGGCGGCAGCCCGACCAACATCGCCATGGTGGCGCAGCGACTTGGCGTTCGCGCCGCTGTGCTCACGGCGACCGGAGACGACCTCGCTGGTGAGCTGGTTCGACAACAGCTCACCGACGCTGGAGTCGATGTCCGCTGGGTGCACACCATCCCCGGCGCACCCACATCGATGGCGATCCTCGCGCAGCCGTCCCCGGATGAAGGGGAACGCCAGTTCTTTCGGCTCGGGCCAGCAGACTCTCTCATGACCTCGACCCATGCTGCGGGATTGCCGTGGCACGAACTCGACATCGTGCTCCTGTCAGGCGACGCCATGGCTTCCGGCACAACGCCCGCCATCATCCCCGACCTCAGCGCCACCGCCCGAAGACACGGCATCGAAGTGTGGTGGGACCTGGACCTGCGACCGTCCTCATGGGCGTCGCCGGACAGCTACGGCTCGGCTGTGCATCCGGCCCTCTTGAAGGCAGACGTGGTCATCGGAACCGAAGAAGAGTTCGCTGCGCTGCTATGTCTCGGCGAACCAACACGCTCGGAGCTCCTCAAAGCCGTGAGCGACCTTGACCTGCCGCGTGTCGTGCTGAAGCTCGGCCCGGACGGCATCATGCTCATCACTGAAGGGGTAGAAGAGACGACAGTCCCGTCTGTGTCCGCCAACCCCGTGTGCACGGTGGGTGGTGGTGATGCTACTGCCGGTTCGCTCGTGGCGGCGAGGCTGAGCGGCTGGTCGTGGCAGGACTCACTCGAGCTCGCCATGCGTGTTGCCGGCTACACGGTCGAGCAGCCTTACTGCTCAGACGGCTTCCCCACCATGTCGCAACTGGGCGCACGCGAGGCCAGCCCAACGGTGTCGGTCACGTGACGCGCATCGTTGCGTCAGTGACGCCGGCCTCGGCTCACTGGGACCATCTCACCGCCTTGGTCATCGATCTGGCGGCGGGGCAGGCGTATGACGTGTCCAGCACCACCCATGAGTCCGCTCTAGCGGTGGTGTCCGGCCATGTGGAGGTGAAGGGCTCGGGCCTGGACCACGTGATCGTGCGGCCGAGCCCATTCACCACTCTCGCCGATGTCGTCTACCTACCGCCGGGCGCACCGGTGTCCATCAGTGCGCGCGAGGACTCGCAGATCACGATCGGGCAAGCGCCGGCGTCTGGCCGCTTCGATCCGCGCGTCGTCGCGACCGGTGAGATGGAGTCAGTTATCCGCGGGGGTGGGCCGGCCCGTCGACAGGTGGTCTCCACGTTGGCTGACCCCATCCCCGCAGAGCGGTTGATCATGTACGAAGGGTGGGTCGCGCGGGGTTCTTGGACGGGTTGGCCTCCCCATCGACATGACGGGGTGGACGGCTCTCCCCGCCTCGAGGAGACCTACTACTTCCGGTTCGACCGCTCCAGCGGATTCGGCTTTCACCGCAACTTCGCACCCGAGGACCACTGGGACGAGACGCACACGCTGCACGACCAGAGCCTCGTTGCGGTGCCCCGCGGCTATCACCTGTGTGCCGCAGGTCCGGCCGCCAATATGTGGCTTTTGAACTTCCTCGCAGGGCCAGAGTCCGACCGGGACCGTGCCCCCCACTTCGATCCGGCCGAGACCTGGATCAACGAGGACTGGGGAGCAGGCTTGCTGACTCTGCCTGCAGTGCTCGGGCACCGTCATGACGCTTGATCAGGAGACATACCCATGACCATGACCACAACACTCGATGACGGAATCACTGACGTCCCGCACTGGCTGATGCCGGTGGGAGGGTCGGAGATCGAGTCAGCCAGCAGCCAGTGGCACGACGTCATCGCACCTTCGCAACCCGGCAAAGTGCTGGCACGAGTACCGGCCGGCACTGTTGAGGACGTGGATGCCGCGGTGCGGGCAGCCCGTGACGCCCAGCGTGAATGGGCGGCGGCCCACTTCACCGTTCGACAGAAGGCGTTGCTTGCCATTGCCTCAGACATCGAAGCAGAGTCGGAGCGTCTTGCTGTCCTCACGGCACAGGACACCGGCAACGCCATACGAACCCAGGCGCGTCCCGAGGTGGCGACCTTGATCTCGCTCTTCCGTTACTTCGGCGGTGTGGCAGGCGAGTTCAAGGGCGCAGTTCTTCCCGCCGGCGATGACCAGTTGCAGTACACAAGAATTGAACCACTGGGCGTCGTCGGCGCCATCCTGCCGTGGAATTCACCTCTCATGATCGCAGGGATGAAAATCCCCGCGGCGCTGGCTGCCGGCAACGGCTTGGTCGTCAAGCCAGCCGACGAGGCCCCCTTGACGGTTCTCAAGCTGGCAGAGATAGCACGCAGGCATCTTCCGTCCGGTCTGTTGAACGTCGTCACCGGCAGCGGCCGGGAAGTCGGTCAGGCCATCGTCGATCATCCCGGCATCCACAAGGTCTCGTTCACCGGCTCCACTTCCGTCGGCCGTGACGTCGCCGCGTCCGCCGGGCGTCGCTTCGCGCACGTCTCCTTGGAGCTTGGCGGGAAGAACCCGAACATCATCTTCCGGTCGGCGGCGACTCCCGCGCGCATAGAAGCGACCGTGGCTGGTGTCCTACTTGCCATGCGATTCACCCGTCAAGGTCAGTCCTGTACCGCCGGGTCGCGCCTGTTCGTCCACCGGTCCGTCCTCGAACCCGTGCTCGAGCGGCTGGTGGACGCTGCACGGCAGCTAGTGGTGGGCGACCCCCTTGATGAGAAGACAGACATGGGCTCGATCATCAACCAACGTCAGTACGACACCATCCGCGAGTACATCGAGGACGGCCGTCAGCAGCCAGGAGTTCGGGTGATGCTGGACGGGCTGGACCACGCAGTCGATGGCGAGCCGGGGCTCTACCAAGGCCCCACTGTGTTCGCGGGTGTCGACAACAGCTGGCGTATCGCCCGTGAAGAGATCTTCGGACCAGTACTCGTCGTCATTCCGTTCGATGACGCGGACGAGGTGATCCGTATGGCCAACGATTCTCACTACGGACTGGCGGCCTACATATGGTCGGCGGATCTCGACGAGGCTGTCTCGACGGCACATCGCCTGGAAGCCGGCTGGGTGCAGGTCAACCAAGGCGGGGGCCAGGTCGTCGGGCAGTCGTACGGCGGTTACAAGGAGTCGGGCATAGGTCGTGAGTTCTCCATCGAGGGCGCCATCGCGGCATTCAGCCAGACCAAACAGGTGAACATCCGTCTGTCGACCTGACACAGACGCTGACAGCTGCTGTCCGTCAGGAGTGGAGCAACTACCGAAGCTCGTCCAGTCGCACGAGCCGGTTTTCGCGCAGTGACACGGTGCAAGCCTCAGCGACCCACGATGTCTCGACCGCGTCTGCGATGGTGCAGGGGGACTCCCGAAGTCCTGCGACCACTTCGGTAAAGGCCGTGAGCTCCGCTATATACGCCGCTTTGAAGCGATCCATGAAGAAGCTCGCGGGAGGCCCCTTCGGGAACTCGACGCCTTCTTCGAGCGACCGCATCGGGTAGCTGTCGTCCAGGCCGGCCGAGACGGCGCCCCGCGAGCCGTGGAGCTCAAGACGTACGTCGTAGCCGCCACCGTTGTAGCGCGAGTTGGAGATGATGCCGATTGTGCCGTCCTCGAGTCGCAGGATCGCGGCACCGGTGTCGACGTCACCGGCTTCCTTGAAGAATGCTTCGCCACGGTTGCCTCCCGCGGCAAAAACCTCAACGACCTGACTGTCCGAGACCCAGCGGATGGCGTCGATGTCGTGGACCGAGCAGTCGTGGTAGATCCCACCGGAGATGGCGATGTATTCCGCCGGCGGGGGCGCGGGATCTAGGACCGTCGAGCGGATGGTGTGTACGAAGCCCAGATTGCCGGAACGTAATTCTTCCTTGGCACGGACGTGGCCGGGGTCGAAACGTCGGTGGAACCCGATGTGGACGGGGACATCCGTGCCGGAGGTCTTGTCCAACAACTCCTGGGCGGCTCTGGGGTTGTCGGCGACAGGCTTCTCGCAGAACGTCGGGATCCCGGCTTCGAGCGCCGCCATGACGAACTCCGGATGGGTCGGTGTGGATGAGGCGATGATGAGACCGTTGATCCCGGACCTGAACAGGTCCTCAGGCGTGTCGAACGGGGTGAGCCCCAGCTCGGCGGAGACCTTCGCGGCGGCTCCCGGTACTACGTCCGTCGCATGGATTGCCTCTACGTCATCCAAGCCCTTGAGGACTCCTGCGTGATGGGCGCCGATGCGACCGACTCCGATAACTCCAAGTTTCACTATCTTCTCCTGACGTGATGGGCGCGCCCTGGCGGCCCGTGGGTGGTTGTTGTGCTTCGTCCTACCTACTGCTCGCTCAAGACCTAGAGAAGAGAAACCGCTGTGTCGATCGCCGCTTCGTAGTCGCCATCGCTCGGGTAGAGGAGTGCGCGGCCCACCACGAGGCCGTGCACGTTCGGGAGAGCAAGCGCATCGGCCCACGTGCCGTACGTGTGGTCTGGATCCTGCGGGACTTCGCCTCCGAGCACCAGCGAGGGCAGCGTGCTTGACGCCATGACGCGCGCCATGTCGTCGACGACTGGAACCTTGAGCCAGGTGTTGGCCGCTGTCGAGCCCAGG
>JACMPC010000136.1 GCA_014377705.1 Dermatophilaceae bacterium | reverse complement strand
TGGCCGTGGGCACGTCCGGCTCCTGCGTCCAGCTGCTCGCGCCGCTCACCCCGGAGTCGACCATCGCCAAGTTCCTGGGTCGGTCCGGCCCCGGGATCCAGCTGGTCGCCTACCGCGTCGCCGACATCGACGCCGTTTCGGCCACCTTGCGCGAGCGCGGACTTCGCCTGCTCTTTGACGCACCCCGCATCGGCACCGCGAGCAGCCGGATGAACTTCATCCACCCGAAGGACGCCGGCGGCGTCCTCGTCGAGCTCGTAGAGCCGGCCGCGAGCTAACCCAACAACAGCAAGAGCCCCGCAGGAACAATTCTCCTGCCGCAAGACCACCGAATTCCCCAGATCTGCGGGCGATTCGGTGGTCTTTCTGGCAACAAGGCGAACGATGTACGGGAACGCCCGCACCCGGCCGGATCGCTACCCGTTCGGGGTCTCTAGCTGGGCGGCTGTCAGCACGACCAGGGCAGCGGTCCAGGCCAGCGGCGCCGGGCCGGCCGGAGCACCATCGGCCAGGACCTTCTCCGGCAGGCTCCCCCATGAGGTGCGGTGAGCGTTGAGCCAGTCCATCCACCGCGCAGCCACGTGCGGCTGACCGCTCATGGCGGCCGTGTAGGCGACCAGAGCCGTCTGCGGAGTCCACGAGATCCCGTCCTGTTTCCACTGCGACCCCGGGGCTAGACCTCCGGCCGGTCGCAGTGCGCCGGACTGGTATCGCGTCCAGGCATCCACGACCTGCGGCTGCGGGGACTGCTCGAACGGCGGCATCAGAAAAGTCACGGCAGCATCCACCCCCCCGCCGCCGGCCCGCAGCGCGGGAAGTGAGCTGGAGCCGAAGCGCTCGTAGTCTTCGGCGAAACGCTCGCTGATGGTGGCGCGCAGCCGGGCGGCGGCCGCGCCGGACCGCTCGGCGAGCGCCCGCTGCCCCAGCGCGCCATACATCTGCCGGCTCGCCACCAGACCCGCCAACAGTGGTGCAGCCGTGCCCAGGGAGGTGCTCCTGACCGGGACCTCCCAGTAGTCGGGAGAGGCCGGCGGGAGCCGCCGACCATCGCGAGTGGCAGCCAGGGCGAAGCCAGTGGCATCGTCGAGCAGCGAGCGCAGCACTGCCGCAGAGCTCGCGCCCTGCTCACACGGGGATGAGCGGCTGACCTCCCAGACCGCCCACAACACCCAGCCCGCGCCATCAGACTGTCGGGGGCGCTGGTCGGGCGGGCCATGGCCGTCCAGTCGATATCGTGCCTCGAAGCCACCGCCGGCCAGCTGGACCCGCGCCAGGAACGTCAACACCTGCAACGCTTCAGCGTGATGACCCGCACGGGCCAGGGCGACTGCCACGAAGGCGGAGTCACGTGGCCACGCGTAGTTCCAGATGGGCCCGGCCCCCGCCGCCACTGCTCCGTTCGGCTGGGAGAGCTGGTGCAGGTCGAGCAGGGAGGTCCGGACCATCGGCTCCCAGCGCGTGCCCGTGCCCGGCACGGAGCCAAGGGCCAGCCAGCCGGCATCGGCGATCGGTCCTCGCGGCACTGCCCCGCCGGTGTCCCTGGTGACTCGCCAGCCAGGGCCGGTGGCCAGGCCCGGACGGGCATCCGGAGTCGCCGTTGCGAGGATCAGGGCAACGGACACCGCCATACAGCTCAGTGCCGCGACGGACCACGCGAGACGTCGCCTCACCACACTCCTCGTCCGCCGGGCCGGCCCGGGCATCGCCCGCCACCCTGGGCACAGTCTGACATGAGCACGGCAGCCCGGTGCGCCGGCTGCGCCAATCCAGGTGCCACGCCGAATCTCGTTCCCTCACTGAAGTCTCGAAGTCGCTGACCTAACATCAGGCCGTGGGTCTGAGCCGGCGGGAGGTGCCGTGCTCTGGTGGGCACGGACCGACAGCCGGCACGATATCCCGACGACGTTCTTCCTCAAGGGCATCAACGTGCTCCACCACGGCGGGATTCACCGGAACTCGGCGGGCCTGCACGAGCTGGCCAACCACACCTGGGACCACCCCGATCTGGCCCGCCTGGACAACCACGCCGCAAGGAACAGATCGAGCGGACCTCGACGATCATGGCGCAGGTCTACGGGACACGCCCCACGTTGTCCCGGCCGCCCACATCGCCGGTTCATCCCTGCTGGCTGCAGCCGAGCAACAGCTCACCACGGTGCTCTGGAACGCACAGGCCGTGGAGAGTCGTTTTCAGGGACAGACCCGCAGGCATCGTCGCCTCCGTGCGCACCGCCGTCCAGCCCGGCTCGATCATCCTCGGCCACCACACCGGCCCCAGCGACCGGCTCATCTGGATCGAGCATCTCGACGCCTTCATCCGCGTGCTCCGGGCTGATGGGCTCACCTTCACCCCGGTCTCAAAGCTGTGCAGGCTGGGGTGATTCACGTCACGGGCGGTCTAATCTGAGATGGCCTTCCCCTTACGGCCTACTGGCAAGTAGTTTCATGGCCAGACAGCAGGTTGCGACCTGCCCGCCCGTTCTGAGGAGTACCACGATGAAGGCCATCCGCGATGCGATCCTGTCTGGTGACCGATCGCCGGAGACGTATTCCGCACTGGAGGTCCCGGCGAGATACCGGGGCGTCACGGTGCACAAGGACGAGGTCGACATGTTCGCCGGGATGGCCAGCCGGGACAAGGACCCACGCAAGAGCCTGCACGTCGAGGAGGTGGACGTTCCCGAGCTCGGCCCCGGCGAGGCACTGGTGGCGGTGATGGCCAGCGCCATCAACTACAACACCGTGTGGACCTCGATCTTCGAGCCCGTCTCGACGTTCAGCTTCCTCGAGCGCTATGGCCGGCTCTCGCCTCAGACCAAGAAGCATGACCTGCCGTATCACGTCGTCGGCTCCGACCTGAGCGGTGTCGTGCTGCGGACCGGGCCCGGTGTCAACGCCTGGCAGCCCGGCGACGAGGTGGTCGCGCACTGCCTGTCCGTGGAGCTCGAGCACGCCGACGGTCACAACGACACGATGCTGGACCCCGAGCAGCGCATCTGGGGCTTCGAGACCAACTTCGGTGGCCTCGCGGACCTCGCGCTGGTCAAGGCCAACCAGCTGATGCCCAAGGCCAGGCACCTGACCTGGGAGGAAGCCGCCTCTCCCGGCCTGGTGAACAGCACGGCGTACCGGCAGCTCGTCTCGCGCAACGGAGCCGGTATGAAGCTCGGCGACGTGGTGCTCATCTGGGGGGCCAGCGGCGGGCTCGGCTCCTATGCCACCCAGATGGCGCTCGCCTCCGGTGCGACCCCGATCTGCGTGGTGTCCAGTCCGGACAAGGCGGAGATCTGCAGGAAGATGGGCGCCGAGCTTGTCATCGACCGCAGCCGGGACACCGGTGAGGGCTACACGTTCTGGAAGGACGAGAACAACCAGGACCCCCGCGAGTGGAAGCGCCTCGGTGCCAAGATCCGCCAGCTGACCGGTGGCAAGGACCCCGACATCGTCTTCGAGCACCCGGGCCGCGAGACCTTCGGCGCCAGCGTCTTCGTGGCGCGCAAGGGCGGCACCATCGTGACCTGCGCCTCGACCTCGGGGTTCATGCACGAGTACGACAACCGGTACCTGTGGATGAGCCTCAAGCGCATCGTCGGCTCGCACTTCGCGAACTACCGGGAGGCCTGGGAGGCCAACGACCTGATCGACCGGGGGCTCATCCATCCCACGCTGAGCAAGACGTACTCCCTGGACCAGGTGGGCCAGGCGGCATACGACGTGCACCGCAACCTGCACCAGGGCAAGGTCGGGGTGCTGGCACTCGCTCCACAGACCGGTCTCGGTGCCACGGATCTGAAGAAGAGGGCAGAGCTCCTGCCCGCCATCAACCGGTTCAGTGATGCCTGATGGGCGAAATTTCGACCAAGGGTTGAGACAAAGGGGCGATTAGGCTCCCGAAGTTCCCCTCTGTAGTCTAAGGTCGCGCGGTCTCCAACGTTTGGGACCTCGCCAAGGCGGACACAAGTCTGCCGGAGGCGCAGCACCCAAGCGATTGAGAGGCCACACGATGGCCAGCACATTCTTGGACGCACCCGAGGTTCGGGAGACCCCCGACCAAGGCATGCGGTTCGGCCACCCTCGTGGCCTGTCCACCCTCTTCTTCACCGAGGTCTGGGAGCGGTTCAGCTACTATGGCATGCGGGCTCTGCTCGTGCTCTTCATGACCGCTGCCGCAAGCGGTGCGAACGCCGGCCTGGGGATGGACGTCAAGACCTCCACCGCCATCTACGGCCTCTACACCTCGCTGGTCTACCTGCTCGCCCTGCCCGGTGGCTGGGTCGCCGACAAGCTGTGGGGTCAGCAGCGGACCGTCTTCATCGGCGGCTGCATCATCGCCACGGGGCACTTCACCCTTGCCGCCCCGCTGATCGGCCTGCCGGTCCTGCCCACCTTCTTCGCCGGGCTGTTCTTCATCATCGTCGGCACCGGGCTGCTCAAGCCCAACGTCTCCAGCATTGTCGGCCAGCTGTATGACGTGCGGGCGCGTGTTATCGGAGTGAGCGACCCGGAGGGTGCTGCCGCCAAGGACCTCGGCGCACGCCGGGATGCCGGGTTCTCCATCTTCTACATGGGCATCAACATGGGCGCGATCATGGGCCCGTTCCTCTGCGGCACCGTCGGTGAGAAGGTCAACTACCACTGGGGCTTCTCCATCGCGGGCTTCGGCATGCTGATCGGGCTCATCCAGTACCGGATGGGCAGCAAGTACCTCGGTGAGGCCGGCCTGCACACGGACTCGGACGACACCGCGGCCAAGGCTGTCCTCTCGCGCCAGTTCTTCTCGGTTACCGCAACCGTCCTGGCCACGCTGGCCCTGGTCACCTGGCTGGGAGTCTCGGGCATCATCACCCTCGCGGTGACCGACGTGGCCCTCTACCTGGGTTACGGCATCGTCGCCATCGCCGCGGCCTACTTCCTCTACATCCTTCTGCGTGGCGGCTACGGCACCGAGGACAAGCGCCGCATCCTCGTCATCGTCTGGCTGTTCGTCCTCGCCGCGATCTTCTGGTCCGGTTTCGAGCAGGCCGGCTCGTCGATGAACCTGTTCGCGAACGAGCTGACCGACCGCAACGTCTTTGGCTGGGAGATGCCGACGTCGTGGTTGCAGAACGTCAACCCGATCTTCATCATCCTGCTCGCCCCGGTGTTCGGCTACACCTGGACCTGGCTCGCGCACCGGAACCGGAACCCGTCCATCCCGATGAAGTTCGCGATGGGCCTGCTGGGCCTGTCGGTCGGCTTCTTCGTGCTGGCCTGGGGTGCCGCCGGCGCGAGCGGCAAGGGCTCGGTGGCGATCACCTGGCTGGTTGTGACCTACTTCCTGCACACCGCCGGCGAGCTGTGCCTCTCCCCGGTCGGGCTGTCCTCGATCACCAAGCTCGCACCCCGCGACCGGATCAGCCAGATGATGGGGCTGTGGTTCGTGGCTGCGGCGCTCGGCAACCTGTTCGCCGGACTGACCGCGGGAACACTGGAGAACAAGTCGGCAGGCGCCGTGTTCAGCAGTGTCGCGATCTACGTGGGAGTTGCCGGCCTCGTCGCCATAGCCGGTGCGCCCTTCGTGAAGCGCGTCATGGGCAAGATCGAGTAGGAAGCATCAATGTCTGACAGCGCGGGCCTCGACGAACGAATCGTCGGGGCCCGCGCTGGTCGCCAGGTTCCTGGGCGGCAACGGCACCGCTGCGGTCACCATCGCCGCCGGGCCCAATGGCGCCAGCCCGCATCCAGAGATCTCCGACCGGGTCATCGGATCGGGCGACACGGTGGTGGTGGACATCGGCGGGACCACCGAGGCCGGCTACTGCTTCGGACTCAACGTGGACCTACAGCCTGGGGAACCCGCCCCGGAAGTCAGCGGTTACTACTCCGTGCTGCTGAGAGCACAGCGGGCCTGGCCGTGCTGTCGGTCTGACCTCGCCACTGATGCTCCTGCGACTCGCACGCGGCTCGCGAGGTCGTCGCAGGGCCGCTGAGGCTCGGACGCCGCCCGCGCCGCCAGTGATGCGGTGGCTCCGTTCGAGCATGACAAAAGGCCGGTTAGGCTCGACGCCGGAGGCCAATACCAATGTTGAGAAGATGGTCCGACTTTCGTCGACAACAGCGCGAGACCCTGCGTGCCAGCAATGCGCCGAACCCCAACCGGCACAGCCCCTCCGGGGAGCCGCAGGAGGCAACCGGGCAGGCGACCGGGCAGGCAACCGGGCAGGCAACCGGGGCGAGCCTCCAGGCGGGCGCTCCCCCGCTCGGGTCCGTCCGGTCAGAGCCGAGCGGGCGCCGCGACTACGGCACCGCGGGACGACCGCTCAACCGGCAGTCGCCATTTCTTGTGGGGTTTGTCGGAGCCCTGGGTGTCTTCGTCGCCTACGGCCTCTACAAGATGCTGGGCCAGCTGACACCGGTCATCACCCTGCTGGTCGTCGCGTTCTTCCTGACGCTCACCCTCAACCCGCTGGTCGAGGTGTTGACCGCCCGCGGGATGCGGCGGTCCCACTCTGTGGCAGTCGTCTTCGCCGGAGTCGTCGCCGCTTTCACCGCGCTCGGATTCCTTGTCATTCCGCCGGTGGCGCAGCAAGGAGGGCTGCTCGCCGACAACGCGCCACAGTACCTCGACAAGCTGCTCGGCCAGCAGATCATCCAGGACCTCGACAGCCAGTATCACGTGCTCGACATGATCCAGGTCGAGTTCCAGAAGCTCATCACCGACGGCAACTTCATGAGTGGCGTCTTCGGCGGGGTGCTTGGCGCGAGCAAGGCGCTGGCCTCGGGCTTCTTCGCCGTCTTCACCGTTCTGGTGCTGACGCTGTACTTCCTGTCGACCCTGCCCAGGGTGAAGAGCGCGGCATACAGCATGGTGCCGAGCTCACGTCGGGCGCGCTTCGAGTCGCTCTCCGAAGAGATCATGCGCCGGGTGGGCAGCTACGCCATCGGACAGGTGGCCGTCGCGACGATCAATGCGGTCTGCAGCTGGATCATGATGTCGGTCATCGGCCTCCGGTATGCCGCGGTGCTGGCCGTCGTGGTCGGGGTGCTGGGCCTGATTCCCATGGTCGGCGCGTCGCTCGGGGCGGCGGTGGTCTGCCTGGTCGCCCTGTTCGACGACCCGCAGAAGGCCGTCATCGCCCTGATCTACTACGTCGTCTACCAGCAGGTGGAGAACTACGTCGTGGCGCCGAAGATCATGCAGCGCACCATCTCGGTCCCCGGTGCCATCACTGTGGTCGCCGCGCTGATCGGGGCGACCCTGGCCGGGGTGCTCGGCGCACTGCTGGCGATCCCGGTCGCTGCCGGCTTGTTGCTCATCTATGAAGAGGTCGTCCTGCCGCGCCAGCGCCAGACGTAGCAGACCGACCCACCAACCGGTCATCGTCCGCTGGAAGCATGCAGGACGATGACCCGGTTTCAGGTCAGGTCAGGTGTCCGCCGGTGTCAGGTGACGAACTTGCACTCCGAGGCGGGGGTCCTGGTGTCCATGTTCCTGCCCCGGTTGAGATGGTCGTCGATCTCTGCCGCCGCGCCCATCATCCGGCCGAGCAGGAACACCGTGAACGCCGCCGTCTCCAGCTCGTGCTCGGTGATTCGCCCGGCCTGATAGTCCGGCCACAGCAACGCAAGCAGGAGCGCCGCGATCATCCCGTCGACATTGATACAGAAGACATACCGCGAGGCACCAACATCAAACAGCGCCTGCACCAGCTCCCGGAAGTAGTCATGAAAGATGTTGTACTCGCCACGCTCAGCCATCGTGGAGGCCACGAACTGCTCTCGCGGATCGTAGTTGACCGCTTTGCCCTTGAACACGGGGTGATGAACACCGGGTAGGGCCGGCGGGCCGCTGGCGCCCACCTCCTTGGCCAGGGCCTTCTGCTTCTTGTAGTCCTTCGCATAGGCCATTGCCATGGCCCGCAGATCCAGGCCATGGTCCGGGTCCGTGGGATCGCCGACATCCACGGCCGCAAAGCGGTCCAGCAGGAAAGCCATTCCCTCGAAGCCGTTGCCGCCATGCGCAAATCCGGTGTGCGTCAGGAAACCGACCATCGCCTTGTTGATCTGGACCCGCTCCGGGGTCTGCGGGCCGTCAGCGGACACCGCTCCCTTGGCGCCCTGAGCCGAGATGGCGCCAGGACCGTTGGAGACGAGCAACCCCATCAGCATCTCCAGTGATCGCGCCTCCCTGTCGGTCGGCTTCTTGCCGGTCAGGGCGAGAAAGGCCAGCTCGGCCAGGGTGGTGCGCTCGAGGAGCTCAGCCTCGGGAATGTCGGCAAGTGAGCCCTGACGGTGCCGCGGAGCCGAGAAGGTGGAGCCGATCGAGACGCCATAGAGGCGGAGGTACCAGGGCAGAGTGGCAGCGGTGAGCCGGGAGATGCGCTTGCGCATGAGCGGCCCCCACGCCAAGGTCGTGGCAAGGGCAGCCTGAACACCGTCCTGATCGACCTGGCCGTCCAGGGACTCCACGAACGCGAGGAACACCGAGCGGCTGCCGGAGGCGTCAACGGCGGCGAGCATCGCCCGGGCATGCGCCGCAGACTCCGGGTCGGTGCCGACGAAGAGGGCGCGGGTCTCGTCGTCAACCGGGATCTGCCCCAGGTCGAAGGAGTCGTCGTAGGGGTCCCGCAGACCTGAGGCGCCAAAGAGGTCGATCAGTCTCTCGGCGGCCTTCAGGGTGCGTTCGACCCGGGTCGGCCCGACCATGCAGGCTGCTGCGGCCATGACCAGGTTGGGGGCGGTGCCGGCCTCGCGAGCCGCATCCGCAGCAGCCAGGGCCGGGTCGCCGACGAGGTTTGCCTGCGCGGCCACCGCAATGTGGAGCAGGGCGCGATCTTTTTCAGGGATGGTCTCGTGAACCAGCGCCAACGCCATGTTGACCTCGAACGGCAAGCGTGCCAGATCGAGCACCGAGTGCCCGTGAACGCTGGTGATCTGGGTCGCCGGGTCCATCCTGGTGGCTCCGGAGCTATCTCGCATGGACTGCCTGGGGATAACCGCGCCGATCTGCTGCCTGAGGCGGGCGATCTGAAGATCGTAGGGGGCGATCGCCCTGGCGATCGGAAGGTCCACCTCGGGAGGCAGATCGAGTCCCTGGTTGTTCCCGAGCCACGGCTTCAGCGCGAGGTTCCCGGTGGGCGCAAAGTCCGGTGCGAAGCCGTTGAGCTTCGCCACCTTGTTGAGGGCAAGAGGGATGTGGGCGATGTTGATCACGACGGCGCCCTTGGCCGAGGCCACCGGGTTCTCGGGAGTGAAGATCGCATCGACGCCGAAGGCCTCCATCAGCCAGCGCTCTTTGCTCTCAGCGTTGTCTCCGGCGCCGCCCATCGCCCCGGCATGGCCGACGGCCCGGGTCAGCTTGGACTTCCATCGCCCGACGACGCACGCCACCACCGGTTTGGTCAGGTTCAGGTTCTGCTCGTAGTAACCACCCGGCTCGATGTACATCACCGCGGCGCGGGAGCGGTCGTCGTTGGCCAGGGCGTTGGCGAACTCGTCGGCCGCAAAGTGGATGTAGACGTCCTTGCCGCTCGAGATGAGCGTGGTCGTGCCCCACCCTCCGGTCGCGAGGTACTGCGCGATCGTCGTCGTGAAGTTGCCGGAGTTGGAGTAGATGGCCACCGAGCCCTTGATCAGGGACTCCTCCGGGTGGTCGCCGCCAAGGGCGCCACCGATCCGGACCTGGTTCCACGAGTCAGCCACGCCGAGGCAGTTGCCGCCGAAGACGTCGATCCCGTTGCTCTGCGCGAACGCCCGGATCTCCCGCGCGTCATGGATAGAGACCTTCTCGGTCAGGATGACAACCTTCGCCAGCTCGGGATTGACCCGGATGAGCTCGGCAACACCGTCCCGGACTCCGGACGGCGGCAGGTAGACCACTCCGGTGTTGAAGTGGTGCCCGGCGTCAAGTCCCTCACGGACGCTGTCGAAGACCGGGATGCTGCCCGCCTTGGTGACCAGCACCTCGCCCTTGTGCCCCGGTGAGGTGCCGAAGACGATATTGCCCCCTGAGTAGGCATGGCTCACCGGTGTGACCTGCCGTGACTCGGTGCCCAGGATGTTGAGCACGCAGATGGTGTCATCGGTGGTCGCCACCTGGGCGAGGGACTCGATACCGACGAAGTAGGGGAAGCCGGCGACGCCCTTCTTGTTCATGTTGCTCCTTAGTGCACGCGAGGTGAGGCGTCGGTAGTGGGCCCAGATCGTCTGCTCAGCGTCTGCTCAGGCTTCTGGTTCGAGTCGCATGTGGGCGGCAAGCTCCTCGCGCCCGCCCTGCTGCATCCAGGTGTTGACTCTCTGCGCGTAGTTGACGACCTCGCTGATTGCCGAGTCGAAACCGAATACCGCATAGGGCAGCCCGAGTGCGTCCATGGTGTCGGCGAACGCGCCCATGCCACGAACCAGCTTGGGCCCGCCGCGCCCGATCACGACGAATACCGGCGTCGGTCCATGCTCCACAAAGTGTTCGCGCAGCGCATCGGCGATCGCACGGAAGGTCTCATAGATGTCGGTGTTGTTGGCCTTGCCGCCGATGACGAACAGGACGTTGGCCTGTTCGAGATAGTGGCTGAAGCAGATGTGCGCGACCGCGCGCATCTTCGCGTACGGCGGGTTCCCGCCGAAGTCCGTTGAGATGATGGCGTCGTCGCCCAGCACCTGGGTGACCAGGGAGTTCGCGCCACCGCCGAAGGTCGGCGCGAGAATGGTCCCTTTGGGGTTGATGATGAAGACGTCGCTCTGACCCTGATAGGTGCGAAGCTGGTTGATCTCGGTCTCGAAGTCGGAGTACTCGGCGCTGAACAGGCTGGCGGGCAGGCCCAGCCGGGTCGCGCGCGGGTCGTCCCGGTCGAACTGGCACTTGAAGTCACAGGCGACCGGAAGCAGCCGGCCCGCCGGGCCAGGGGTCATCCGGATCGGGTTGAGCTCGAGAACGGTCATGCCGTAGTGGTGGTAGAGCTCCCACAGCTTCGGGAGGTGCTGCACGAGCGGGGAGATGATCTCCTGCGGCGCGCCGATGTCCTCAAGGGCATTGGCGATGACGAAGGCCTTCAGGCCCGTCAACGGGTCGAACGGGATGTTCGCGACGTACTTCTTGTCGAGCTCCTCGATGGCCACGCCGCCCATGTGCGTGAGCGTGATCGTGGGAGCGCGGAAGACGGTGGAGTCGGAGATGGAGAAGTAGACCTCGAACTCGGCCGGGATAGAACCCTCGAAGGTGACACCCTGGGCCTGCGCGGTGATGTTGCCGACGCGATGCTCGACGAAGTAGAGGCGCTGCTTCTCCGCGAGGGCCTCTTTGAGGTTGTGAGCGCGCCCGATCAGGCCGGCCTTGCCCTTCTTGCCCACTCCACCCTTGAAGACCGGTTTGACGAAGATCGATCCACACCGCTCGATCAGTGCCTGGATCTCCTCCTCCGTCGCCTCAGGTCCGAGCACGTCCGAGGTGGGAAAGCCAACATGCTTGAGAAGATCCGCGCCGTAGAGCATTCCGGTGAGCTGCACCGATCCTCCTCCTCGCTGAATTCGGCTGATCCCCGCCAGTTTAGGCACGCCTTCACGACCCTCACGCAGGGGGATGACGCGCTAGCCCACCTCGCCGTCCCACGTCGTCGGCAACGGCCCGGCCCCGGGGCTCACCGTCGCGACGATCTCGTCGAGCACCCGACGCACATAGCTCTCCCCCACCCACAGGTGCTTGGCGCCCTCGACGCCGACCACCCTGGACTGAGGGATCGACCCGAACCGCTGGACGGCTTCGTCCGGTCGCAGGTAGTCGTCCAGCTCGGGCACGAGCGCCACCAGGGGCTTGCCCGATTCGGCCCAGCCCCGCAGATGCTCGGGGCCGCTGAACTTCAGCGGCGGGCTGGGCAGGATGGCCCCCGCCACGGAGGGGTCGTTGCCGTACATCAGGGCCAGGTCGGTGCCGAAGGACCAGCCGAGCAGCCAGCGGTTCGGCAGTGCGGGATCCTCTGCGGCACGAGCGAACTCGATGGCCGCGGCGACGTCGAAGCGCTCGTCGTGGGCCTCGTGGAAGCTGCCCTGCGAGGTACCACGGGGCGAGGTCGTGCCCCGGGTGTTGAACCGCAGAACGGCAATGTCAGCCAGCGCGGGCAGGCGGTAGGACGCCTTCTTGAGGACATGGCTGTCCATGAAGCCGCCATGGGTGGGCAACGGGTGCAGAGTCACCAGGGTGGCGACCGGGTCCCGCTCAAGGGGGAGGGCCAGCTCTCCCACCAGGGCCAGTCCGTCGGCGGTGTGCAGCTCGATGTCGCGACGCCGTGCCGGCAGCACGGTATTGGCCCGAATTGTCTGCGTGCCAGTGCTATTCACTGACTGCTCGTAGTCTTCGGGTGTCTGTCACTGACTGCTCATATCTCATTGACCGCTCGTATCTCATTGGCCGCTCGCATCTCATTGACCGCTCGTATTCATTGACTTGCCTGTCATCGGATGCCGGTGCTTATCGCATGCTGGTGCTCATCGTGAGGATCCTCTGGGCGTACGCCGGCCGCGGGCGGTCCAGCAGGGGGTATGCCAGTGGCGACGGTCGTCCAGTCCGCCCACACCTTCAGCCGGCCAGGCAACGACGTGCGGCACACCCGGCGCGACCTCCTGCTGGCAGCCAGGGCACCGGAACGACCGCGCCGAGCCGGCACCGCTGACTCGCCGGACGAACCACTCACCGTCACTGTGCGACTCGCGGCGAGGCGTCCCGCCGATGGCCCGGTCCAGGTCGAGCCCGGTGTCCTCGCGACGTCGACGATGGGGTCTGGACATGACCTGATTGTCGCAGGCTCCAACCCGGACCTGGGCGTAGGGAGACGCAGTACCTAGGCGTAGGTGCGGAAGCCGCGACCCACCTTGCGTCCGAGGTACCGCGCGGTGACGAGGTGCTCGAGCAGCGGCGCCGGGGCGAACCCGCGCTCGCGGAACTCGAGGTAGAGCTCGCGCTGGATGGCCAGCGAGACGTCGAGGCCCACCGCGTCGAGAAGCTCGAACGGGCCCATCGGGTAGCCGCAGCCGGTTTTCATGGCGGTGTCGATCTCATCGGCGCCGGCGTAGTGCGCCTCGAGCATCTTGACCGCGTCGTTCAGGTACGGGAAGAGCAGGGCGTTCACGATGAAACCGGAGCGGTCCCCGCAGGTCACCGGATGCTTGCCGATCTTGCGGCACAGCTCCTGGACCGTGGCCACGACGTCATCGGCCGTGGAGACCGTGTGCACGACCTCCACGAGCTTCATCACCTGGGCAGGGTTGAAGAAGTGCATGCCCACGACGTCCTGGGGCCGCTTGGTCATCACTGCGCACTCGATGACCGGCAGCGAGGAGGTGGTCGAGGCCAGGATCGCATCCGGCCTGCAGATCTCGTCGAGGTTCTCGAACAGCGCCTGCTTGACTTTGAGGTCCTCCACGACCGCCTCGACGACCAGGTCGACCTTGGCCAGGTCCTCCAGTGCCGTGGTCCCGCTCAGGTGCCCGAGCGTCTCGTCGCGCACCTGTTCCGTGAGCTTGCCACGCTGGACGGCCTTCTCCAGGCTCTTGGCGATGGCAGCCTTGACCGCTTCGACCTTGGCCGAGGAGCGCGCGACATAGGTCACGTCATACCCGGCCTTGGCGAAGACCTGGATGATCCCGGTCGCCATCGTGCCGGAGCCGACGACGCCCACCGTCTTCATCGGGCGGAGGCCACCCTCGTGGGCGCCGGCGACCGGGGTGAGGTGGTCGGGCACGACGGTGGAGCTTCCGGGCGCCTCGTAGGTGTAGAAGCCGCGCCCCGCCTTGCGACCCCTGAGCCCGCCGGTGACCATCTGCTTGATGATCGGGCTGGGCGCGTGCAGGCGGTCTCGGCCCTGCTTGTACATCGTGTCCAGGACCTCGTAGGCCGTATCGAGGCCGATCAGGTCCATCAGCGCCAGGGGGCCCATCGGGAGTCCGCAGCCGAGCTTCATCGCCGCGTCGATGTCCTCGCGGGTGGCATAGCGGCTCTCGTACATGTCGACGGCGTGGTTGAGGTAGCCGAAAAGCAGCGCGTTGGCGATGAATCCTGCCTTGTCCCCGACGACCACGGGCATCTTGCCGAGCCGTTCGGCGAGCGCCACGACGTCCTGGACGACGGACTCCTCGGTCACGACCGTTCGGATGATCTCGACGAACTCCAGCACCGGCGCTGGGTTGAAGAAGTGCATCCCGACGACCCTGCTGGGGTGCTCGGTCGCCACCGAGATCTCGGTGACGGACAGGCTGGAGGTGTTGGTGGCCAGGATGGCTTCCGGCTTCACGATCTTGTCCAGACGGGCGAAGACCTCACGCTTGAGATCGAGCTGCTCGGGCACGGCCTCGATGACCAGGTCGCACTCGGCGAGGTCGTTGAGATCAAAGGTGAAGCGCACCCGGTCGTGCAGATCGATCTGTGCCTGATCGGTCAGCTTGCCGCGAGCCAGGGCCCGGTCGGTCGACCGCCGCAGAACCGCCTGGCCCTTCTCGACGGCTTCCTGCGAGACCTCGACCGCGAGGACGTCAAGGCCGTTGCGGGCAAACACCTCCACGATGCCGGCACCCATGGTGCCAAGTCCGATCACGCCAACTGT
Source organism: Dermatophilaceae bacterium (assembly GCA_014377705.1). Lineage (GTDB taxonomy): Bacteria > Actinomycetota > Actinomycetes > Actinomycetales > Dermatophilaceae > UBA4719. The sequence continues at coordinate 29,594 of JACMPC010000136.1, read as the reverse complement.
TGCGAAGTCATGAGCCATGCCGCTGAGTCTGCCAGAGGATTCGGGCTGGTGCAGACCTCACCGCGCGAGGCGATGATCACGTTCCCCGAAGCGCTCGGTAAGATTCCCGCCGTGCGACTGGTGATAGCGCGGTGCAGCGTGGACTATGAAGGTCGGCTTCAGGCCCACCTGCCGTTGGCGACCCGGTTGCTGGTGGTCAAGGCAGACGGGTCCGTGCTCGTTCACAGCGACGGTGGCTCCTACAAGCCGCTGAACTGGATGTCGCCCCCTTGCGCCATGGCCGAGGTGGCCCCCGAGGACGACGAGATCGCCAAGGGCGTCGAGCTGGTCTGGGAGGTGCAGCATGCCAAGTCCGACGACCACCTGCGGGTTCAGCTGCACGAGGTGCTGCACGACTCCGACCATGACCTCGGCATTGACCCCGGCTTGGTGAAGGACGGCGCCGAAGCCCACCTGCAGCGGCTGCTGGCCGAGCACATCGCCACCCTCGGCGAGGGCTACACGCTGGTACGCCGGGAGTTCATGACCGCCATCGGCCCGGTCGACATCCTGTGCAAGGACGCCTCAGGGAACTCCGTCGCCGTCGAGATCAAGCGCCGGGGGGACATCGACGGCGTCGAGCAGCTCACCCGCTATCTGGAGCTGATGAACCGCGACCCCCATCTGGCACCTGTGGTCGGCGTGTTCGCCGCCCAGGAGATCAAGCCGCAGGCGCGCACCCTGGCCAAGGACCGCGGCATCCGGTGCGTGACCCTGGACTACGACGCGCTCAAGGGCATCGACGACGTCACCTCACGCCTCTTCTAACCGCAAACCTAGGGACCGTGCCGGTCCTGACCCCGCAAACCTAGGGACCGTGCGGGCACCGACCATGGCAAGACATCTAGGTTTGGGCGTTGATGCCGAGCACGATACCTAGGTTTGTCTATTGCGCGGGCAGGCCGCGGGCGGTTCGGATCACGTCCACTATGCCTCCCATGATCTCGGTCAGCCCGAAGTCTCTGGGGGTGAACACGGCGGCCACCCCCAGGTCACGCAACTGTGCAGCGCCCCGGTCTGGAATGATGCCGCCGACGATGACCGGGAGGTCACCGGCGCCGGCCGCCTTGAGGCCATCCAGCACCCGCGGAACCAGCACCATGTGCGAGCCAGAAAGGATCGAGAGACCGACGCAGTGCACGTCCTCGGCCACGGCCGCGGCGACGATCTCCTCGGGAGTGAGCCGGATGCCCTGGTAGATGACCTCGAACCCGGTATCACGAGCCCGCACAGCGACCTGCTCGGCGCCGTTGCTGTGTCCGTCCAGGCCGGGCTTGCCGACCAGGAGGCGCAGTCGTTGGCCGAGCTCCTTGCTGGTGGCGCGCACACGCTCGCGTACCTGTGCGAGGTCTCCGCCCACAGCCGCCTCACTGACCCCCACGGAACCGGAGACCCCTGTGGGAGCTCGATACTCGCCGAAGACGTCCCGCAACGCCTGGGCCCACTCCCCCGTGGTCAGACCAGCCCGCGCGGCGTCCAAGGACGCCGCCATCAGGTTGGTCCCGGACTGCGCGTCCCGGGTCAGCCGGGCGAGCGCGGACTCAGCGGCGGAACGCCCGGCTTCGGTGGCGTCCCGGTCCCTGCGCCACTGCACGACCGCGGCTGCCGCCTTGGCCTCGACGTCGTGGTCCACGGTCATGATCGCCGTATCAAGGTCGGCGGTGAGAGGGTTCGGCTCGGTCGTGACGAACGTGTTGACGCCCACCACGATGTCCTGGCCGGCCTCGATCCGCTGGCGCCGCAACGAGTGTGAGGCCACCATCGCCGACTTCATGTATCCCGACTCGACAGCGGCGACGGCACCGCCCATCTCCTGGACCCGGTCGATCTCTGCCCTGGCTCCCGCGAGCAGTTCCGCCACCTTGGCCTCGACCACGCTGGATCCGGCGAAGAGGTCGTCATACTCCAGCAGGTCCGACTCGAACGCCAGCACCTGCTGCATCCGCAGCGACCACTGCTGGTCCCACGGCCTGGGCAGCCCCAGCGCCTCGTTCCAGGCGGGCAGCTGCACCGCCCTGGCCCTCGCGTCCTTGGAGAGGGTGACCGCGAGCATCTCCAGCACGATTCGCTGGATGTTGTTCTCCGGCTGAGCCTCGGTCAGGCCCAGCGAGTTGACCTGGACGCCATACCGGAAGCGGCGCTGGGAGGGGTCGGTCACGCCATACCGCTGCAGGGTCAGCTCGTCCCAGAGCTGCACGAACGCCCTCATCTTGCACATCTCCTCGACGAACCGGACGCCTGCGTTGACAAAGAAGGAGACCGCCTTGACGACCTCGCCGAAGCGCTCGGCAGGGACCTGTCCGGAGTCGCGCACGGCGTCCAGAACGGCGATCGCGGTGCACATGGCGTACGCGATCTCTTGCACCGGCGTCGCGCCGGCCTCCTGCAGGTGATAGCTGCAGATGTTGGTCGGGTTCCACCTGGGGATCTCGGCGACCGCGTAGACCACGACGTCGGTGATCAGGCGCAGCGAGGGCTGCGGCGGGAAGACGTAGGTCCCGCGGGAAAGATACTCCTTGATGATGTCGTTCTGAATCGTCCCGGTGAGCCCCCGCACCGCTGCCGCCGGATCCTGACCTGCCGTGAGTGCCTGCTCCTCGGCGACCACCTGGTACATCGCGAGCAGCCACATGGCGGTGGCGTTGATGGTCATCGACGTGTTCATCTGGGCCAGTGGTATGTCGGCAAAGAGCGCTCGCATGTCACCGATGTGCGAGATCGGCACGCCAACCTTGCCCACCTCGCCGCTGGACAACGAGTGGTCAGGGTCGTAGCCGGTCTGGGTCGGCAGGTCGAAGGCCACCGATAGGCCGGTCTGCCCCTTGGCCAGGTTGCGCCGGAAGAGCTCGTTGCTGGCGGTAGCGCTGGAGTGACCGGCGTACGTGCGCATGACCCACGCGGGGTCCTTGCTGGGGCGATCCGTCTCTGCCGGTGACATACCGCCGAATGTACCGGCTGGCGTGGCCCCGCAGGGAGGTACTCAGTCGGTGAAAGACGCCACAGTCTCAGCGGGTGGCGACCTCAGCAGGTGGCGACCTCAGTGGTTGGCGGCCCTGTCCCGGTGGCGGGCAGCACGGTGGCCACGTGCTCGGCCGGCACCCGCAGGAGCGTCTGTTGCAGCCGGGATGCCCGCAGAAGCCGGTCGAGGCGGGGCGAGACATCAACAAGCACCAGCCTGCGTCCAAGCCTGCGTGCGCGATGATGGAAGCCAACGATCACGCCGAGCCCGGTGGCGTCATGGACCTCCGCCTGGGCGAGGTGGATCAGCAGGTCACCGGCCCCCCGGGCAAGGATGTCATGCAGCGCCACCCTGACGTCTGCGACGGTGATCACATCAAGACGACCCAGGACGGCGACCTCCCGGCCGACGCGGATCTCCTGCACGCATGCCGACCGTTCCCCACAAGTCGTCAAGGCCATGTCCTGCCCCCTCGAGACACCGTCCTCGCCCGCGCACCCGGCTCGTGACTAGTCCTATTTCTACGCCTCCGGGTGCTCAGTCACCCAGCGACGAAAGGTAACAATCCGGTAACGGTCGCCTCCGCGGTGGTAAGCAGTGAAGGCACCCGGGGGGGTCAGAGGAACGGCTCTTCGTCCGGCTCACGGGTGACATCGGCCCCGAGACCGCGCAGTGCCTCGGCAAAACCGGCGTAGCCGCGGTCGATGTGACTCGCCCGGCCGACTGTCGTGACACCATCGGCGACCAGACCGGCGATCACGAGGGCCGCCCCCGACCGGATGTCGCTGGCCTGCACCGGGGCTCCCGAGAGCCGCTGGACGCCGTGCAGCATGACGTGGTGGCCGTCGACACGCGCCTCAGCGCCCAGACGGGCAAGCTCCTGCACGGTGCGGAATCGCGCCTCGAACACGTTCTCGGTCACCATCGCGCTGCCCTGCGCCACGGCGTTGTAGACCAGCGCAAAGGGTTGAAGGTCGGTGGGGAACCCGGGATAGGGCAACGTGGCCACGTCGAACGCCGACCGGCGCCCCAGGGTTGTCACCCGGAATCCGCGGTCCGTCTCCGTGATCTCCGAACCGGCGCCGGCCAACAGGTTCAACGCCGGGCGCAGGTGTGCCGGCGCAGCGCCAACTACCTCGACGTCGCCACCGGTGGTGGCCGCCGCAAAAGCCCACGTGCCGGCCGCGATGCGGTCCGGAACGACCTCGTGGGTCACCGCCTCCAGGCTGCTGACGCCCTCGACGTCGATGACCGACGTTCCTGCGCCCTCGATCTGGGCACCCATCTCGCACAGGAACGCGGCGATGTCGCAGATCTCAGGCTCGCGCGCGGCGTTCGTCACGCGGGTCTTTCCCTTGGCCAGCACCGCTGCCATCAGGATGTTCTCGGTCGCACCGACACTGGGGAAGTCGAGGCGGATGTCCCCGCCGTGCAGGCCGCCGGGCGCTTCGGCGATGAGGTAACCGTGGTTGACGCGCACCGTGGCGCCCAGTGTCTCCAGGCCCGCCGCGTGCATGTCCAGACCTCTGGACCCGATCGCGTCGCCACCGGGAACCGCCACGTCCGCCCGGCCGCACCGGGCCACCAGCGGTCCCAGGACACAGATCGACGCCCTCAGGGCCCGGACCAGCTCATAGTCGGCCTGATGCTGGATGGTGTCAGGGACGTCGAGCTCGACCACACCGGCGTCGGCGTCATAGTCGACCGTGCACCCCAGCCGGCGCAACAGCTCGGCCATGATCGTCACGTCAACGATTGCCGGGACATTGGTCAGGCGCGTCCGTCCCACAGCCAGCAAGGACCCCGCCATCAGCTTCAGGGCACTGTTCTTGGCGCCAACGACAGACACCTCTCCCCGCAGGCTGGTTCCCCCGACCACACGAAAGCGCTCTTGCACATGGTGAGCCTACCGTCGCTAAGTCTGAGAGGATTCCGTCCATGGTGAACTTGACACGTATCTACACCCGGACCGGCGACGACGGAACCACGGCATTGGGCGACTTCAGCCGCACCACCAAGACGGACGCCAGGCTCATTGCCTACGCGGACACTGACGAGGCCAACAGCACCATCGGCGTCGCGGTCACCTGCGGCGCGCTGCGCGAGGACATCCGCACAGTCCTGATCCGGATCCAGAACGACCTCTTTGATGTCGGCGCTGACCTGTGCACGCCTCTGGCGGCCAGCTATGAGTACCCGCCGCTGCGGGTACAGGACATCTGGATTGACGAGCTCGAGGCTGACTGCGACCGGTTCAACGACGAGCTCGAAAAGCTTCGTTCATTCATCCTTCCCGGCGGCACCCCGGGGTCGGCTTACCTCCACGTGGCCCGGACGGTGACACGCCGCGCCGAGCGTTCGGCCTGGACAGCCCTCGAGACGTACGGCGATCAGCCGGCACCCGTGGGCAGCCCCAAGGGCGTGGGAGGGATCAATTTGATCACCGCCAAGTACCTCAACCGGCTCTCGGATCTGTTGTTCATCCTGGGGCGGGTGGCAAACCTCGAGATCGGCGGGGACGTGCTCTGGCAGCCGGGCGGCGGCCGGGCGAAGGCACCTGCCAAGCACTAGATGGCTGATTCCAAGGGGTACGGCTGGCGTGTCGTGCTCCGCAGTGCTTGAAGGGTGCCCAGAATCAGCGTTCTCTACCCAACGCTGAACCCGCAGGCTCGGCGTGGACGCTGACCTGGACACCCTGTCAACAACACTGTAGGTCCGCACCGATGACTTGCTCAAAGACAACCCGCATCGGATTTTTGAAGCCCAAGGTGGGCTTCGCGCCGGTGATCTCCGATGCGAAGACGGTGACACTGTCGGTGATGCAGGCGCTGCTGGGTTACACCAGTGTGGCCCGCTAGCTGCGGTTCGCCCACGAGCACCTACGCCACTTGTTCCCGTACCTGGCTGGTCGGGCCGAATACCGTTACTGCGCAAACCATTCCAGGTTCTTCTGCGGCCTTCGGCTGCACCTGGTCGCGACCCTGCACGGCCTGCCCATCGGGTACGCGCTCACCGGCGCCAAAGCCGACGAACGCCAAAGTCCTACTCGACCTGCTCTACGGCGACCCCGCCCTGGCCGCGTCCAGGCCAGGGCAGATCCTGCTGGCAGAGACGAACAAATTCGGCCGGGACATCGAAGCCGTGCGCGGTCCGTTACCCAGGCGGTCCCTGGGCTCGGGGTTGACTGGCGGCCCGGTCCCTCAGCTTTGCGGGCTGGACTGGCGCACCCTCCCTTTGCGGGAGCTAGGCGACGTTGACGTTTCGGCCGGGCGGGGAGGCCTCCAGCCAGTAGCGCAGGGCCGTGCAGGGGGCTCGCGCCAGGGCGAGCTCAAAATGCTCCCCGCGGTAGCTGCAGTCGACCCTCAGGGCCCCGCCGATGAGGATCTCGGGCCGTTCACCCACCGGAAGAGGCTGGCTGGCACCGAAATCCAGGAGCGCGCGCTCCCAGCGCCTGGCCGGGCGCAGCGAGACCCCGGCGAGCTTGAACCACTCGAGGCCGGTCGTGCCATAGCGCGCCAGCCCGAAGCGCCACTTGTCATCCCCTGGCTCTCGCAGCGCGCAGACCGTGAGAGGTTTGCCGCGCGCGATCAGCCTTCGCCGGATGAAGACGAAGCCCAGAACGCCCGTGAGGATGAACAGGCAGCCGCCAACCAGCAGTTCGCTGGTGAGCCACAGTTCATGCACCGTGGACTCAGGAGTTGATCCGGGAGGCGTCAACAGCCTCGGCGACGATGGTGACCCGGTCGTGATCGACAGACAGGAAGCCGCTGTCGATCGTGGCCGTGTGAATCTGGCCCGACATCGTCTCGATCCGGACGTCGCCGCTGACCAAAACCCCCAGCAGTGGCGTGTGACCCTGCAGGATGCCCAGTTCGCCGTCGATCGTCCGCGCACTGATTTGCTTGGCGTCGCCCTCCCAGACCTTGCGATCCGCGGCAACGAGCTCCACGTGCAACTTGCTCAACGGTTCCTCCGCTCGCTCTCGTGTTCGACAACTCTAACGGCCATCAGCCAATGACCGGTCCACCCGGGCGTGGTACGCCCCGCAGCGTGTCCACCACCTTCCTCTTGCTTCGAAACCACCGCGCTCCCGGCATCACCGGCACCGTTCGGTGGTTTCGCCACAATAAGGTGACGAAGAGGTGAGGTCAGAGGTTCTTCTGGATCTCGGCCCATTGGCGTTCGACGTCGTCCAGGCCACCACACATGTAGAACGCCTGCTCGGCGACGTGATCGAACTCACCGTCGGCAATCTTGGTGAAGCCCTCGATCGAGTCGGCCAGGGAGACCGTCGAGCCCTCGAGGCCGGTGAACTGCTTTGCGACGTAGGTGTTCTGGGACAGGAAGCGCTGGATCCGCCGCGCCCGGTTGACCAGGATCTTGTCCTCTTCGGACAGCTCGTCGATGCCCAGGATCGCGATGATGTCCTGAAGCTCCTTGTTGCGCTGCAAGATCGACTTCACCCGGGTCGCGGTGTCGTAGTGGTCCTGGGCGATATAGCGCGGGTCCAGGATTCGTGAGGTCGAGGTCAGCGGGTCGACGGCCGGATAGATGCCGAGCGAGGCGATGTCACGCGAGAGCTCGGTGGTGGCGTCGAGGTGGGCGAACGTCGTGGCCGGCGCCGGGTCGGTGTAGTCGTCAGCCGGCACGTAGATCGCCTGCATCGAGGTGATCGAGTGACCACGGGTAGAGGTGATCCGCTCCTGGAGCACCCCCATCTCGTCCGCGAGGTTGGGCTGGTAGCCGACGGCGGACGGCATCCGGCCGAGCAGCGTGGAGACCTCGGAACCTGCCTGCGTGTAGCGGAAGATGTTGTCGATGAACAACAGCACGTCCTGCTTCTGGACGTCACGGAAGTACTCGGCCATGGTCAGCGCCGACAGGGCGACCCGCAGGCGGGTGCCCGGCGGCTCGTCCATCTGACCGAAGACCAGAGCGGTCTGACCGAGAACGCCGGCCTCTTCCATCTCCACGATCAGGTCGTTGCCCTCACGGGTCCGCTCACCGACACCGGCGAACACGGACACACCACCGTGGTCCTTGGCGACGCGGGCGATCATCTCCTGGATGAGCACGGTCTTGCCGACCCCGGCGCCACCGAACAGACCGATCTTGCCACCCAGGACGTACGGGGTGAGCAGGTCGATGACCTTGATGCCGGTCTCGAACATGACCGTCTTTGACTCGAGCTGGTCGAACGCTGGTGCCGGGCGGTGGATCCCCCAGCGCTCGCCCACCTCAAGCTTCTCGTCCCCCTTGAGGTTGAGGCAGTCTCCGGTGGTGTTGAACACGTGCCCGAGGGTGATGTCACCGACCGGCACCGTGATCGGGCCGCCGGAGTCCTTCACCGGGGCACCGCGGACCACGCCATCGGTGGGCTGCAGGGAGATGGCGCGGATCATGTTGTCGCCGATGTACTGGGCGACCTCGAGGTTCAGGCTCTTCTTCTCACCCGACAGCTCCACCTCGACGGTGAGCAGGTTGTACATCTCCGGCATCTCGTCGGCCGCGAACTCGACGTCGATGACCGGGCCGATGATGCGGGAGACGCGTCCGAGTCCGCCGGCCTTCTGAGCCGTGTCAGGGGTGACCTCGTTGGTGGTTGCAGTCATTTGCTCTCTCTACCCTCTTACTTGGCGGACGCGAGGGCTTCGACGCCGCCCACGATTTCGCTGATCTCTTGGGTGATCTCGGCCTGCCGCGACTGGTTGGCCAGTCGGGTGTACTTGCGGATGAGCTCCTCGGCGTTGTCCGTCGCGGACTTCATCGCACGCTGCCGGGCAGCGAGCTCGGAGGCCGCCGACTGCAACAACGCATTGAACAGCCGGGACGTGACGTACTTCGGCAACAAGGCGTCCAGCACCTCTTCGGCGCTGGGCTCGAACTCGTACAGGGGCAGCACATCATCGGGGTCCGGCGCCTCGGTGCCCTCCACAACCTCCAGGGGAAGCAGCCGGATGACCTCGGGCTCCTGGGTGACCATGCTGACGAACCGGGTGAAGACCACATGGACCTCGTCGACACCACCGAGGTCATACTCCTTGATGAAGTCGTCAGTGATCCGCTCACCGATCTCGCGCGCGACCTCGTACTTGGGGCTGTCGGAGAATCCCGACCACTCGTGGGCGTACTCGCGACGGCGGAACTTGTAGAACCCCACCGCCTTGCGGCCCACCAGGTAGGGAGTGACCTCCTTGCCCTCCCCGCGCAGCAGCTCAGCCAGCCTCTCGCTCTCCTTGAGCACTGCCGAGGAGTAGGCCCCGGCCAGGCCGCGGTCGCTGGTGATGACCACCATGGCCGCGCGTCGCACCTGCGGGTGCTCCGTGGTCAGCGGGTGGTCGACGTTGGAGAACGTCGCGACGGCGGACACGGCCCGGGTGACCGCCCGCGCATACGGCGTGGACTCGGCGACCCGCTGACGAGCCTTGACGACCCGGGACGCCGCGATGAGCTCCATCGCCCGGGTGATCTTCTTGGTCGCCTGGACGGCCCGGATGCGCTGGCGGTAGACCCGCATCTGCGCTCCCATATGATCCCGCCTCTCCTGAGTAGGTTCGTGGTGTTTGGGTCCGTATGACGTGCTCGCCGGCTGCTGCCCGGTGAGCGGGTGCCGGGTGGTCGGCCGGCGACCACCCGACAGGAGCTCATCGCTGCTGTTTGACGATCTTGACCTGCTCGACCTCGTGGCCCAGGGCGCCGGCCTCAGCCTCGTGACCGAGCGGGACGGAGTCGTTGCCGCCGGCCAGGAACTGCTCCTTGAACGCGTCTATCGCCTCGAGGACCCCGGCCTGGGTGTCGTCGTCGAACTTCTTGGACTCGCGGATGGCCGAGAGCAGACCGGGCTTGTCGCGGCGCAGATGGTCCAGGAACTGCCCCTCGAAGGCCTTGATGTCGCCGACCGCGATGTCGTCGAGCTGGCCGGTGGTACCGGCCCAGATGACGATGACCTGCTCCTCGACCGCCATCGGGGAGGCCTGCTTCTGCTTGAGCAGCTCGATCAGGCGGGCGCCCTTGGCGAGCTGGGCCCGAGAGGCCGGGTCGAGGTCGGAGGCGAACATGGCGAAGGCCTCCATGGCACGGAACTGGGCCAGGTCGATCTTGAGCCGGCCGGCCACGCTCTTCATCGCCTTGATCTGCGCGGCGCCACCGACTCGCGAGACGGAGACGCCGACATCGATTGCCGGACGCACGTCGGCGTTGAAGAGATCGGACTGCAGGTAGATCTGACCGTCCGTGATCGAGATGACGTTGGTCGGGATGTAGGCCGAGACGTCACCCGCCTTGGTCTCGATGATCGGCAGGCCGGTCATGGAGCCACCGCCGAGCGCATCTGAGAGCTTCGCGCAACGCTCGAGCAGGCGGCTGTGCAGGTAGAAGACGTCACCGGGGTAGGCCTCGCGGCCCGGCGGACGGCGAAGGAGCAGGGATACCGCACGGTAGGCCTCGGCCTGTTTGGACAGGTCGTCAAAGACGATGAGGACATGCTTGCCGCCATACATCCAGTGCTGGCCGATGGCCGAGCCGGTGTAGGCGGCGAGGTACTTGAAGCCGGCCGCGTCAGAGGCGGGGGCTGCGACGATCGTGGTGTACTCCAGCGCGCCGGCCTCTTCGAGGACACCACGCACGGCCGCGATGGTCGAGCCCTTCTGACCGATGCCCACGTAGATGCAACGGACCTGCTGCGCCGGGTCGCCGGACTCCCAGTTGGCCTTCTGGTTGATGATCGTGTCGACAGCGACGGTGGTCTTGCCGGTCTGGCGGTCACCGATGATCAGCTCACGCTGGCCGCGGCCGATCGGGATCATCGAGTCGATGGCCTTGATGCCGGTCTGCAGCGGCTCGTCCACCGACTTGCGGTCCATCACGCCAGGCGCCTGCAGCTCGAGGGCCCGACGGGCCTCGGCAACGATCTCGCCCAGACCGTCGATCGGCTGGCCGAGCGGGTTGACCACCCGGCCCAGGAAGTTGTCGCCCACCGGGACCGAGAGGACCTCGCCGGTGCGCTTGACCTCCTGGCCCTCCTCGACGCCGGAGAACTCACCCAGGACGACGACACCGATCTGGTGGGCCTCAAGGTTCAGCGCGATGCCCAGGGTGCCGTCGGCGAACTTCAGCAGCTCGTTGGTCATGGCCGAGGGCAGGCCCTCGACGTGCGCGATGCCGTCAGCAGCATCGAGCACTCGGCCGACCTCTTCGCGCGAAGCCGCGCCGGGCTCGTAAGACTGAACAAACTTGTCCAGCGCGTCCCGGATCTCCTCCGGACGGATCGTGAGCTCCGCCATCAGTGTCTCTCTCCTCGTATGCGGCCCGAACTCAGTTCGGGCCGGTGCCGTCTGTTCATGTCTCGTGTCTTTGTATGTGTGTCATCGTGCTCAGCGTGTCATCGAGCTCAGCGTGCTTCGTCCTCGTCGTTCAACTGTCTCGTGCTGCCCGTCAGGACGTGCTGTCTGGCTGGCCGGCCCGCTACCTCATCAGGGCTTGCTCGGCCTCCCGGAGACGGCGCAGGATGGTGCCATCGACCACCTCGTCGCCGACCTGCACCCGGATGCCGCCGACAACGGCCGGGTCGAGCACGACGTTCAGCTGCACCGTCCTGTCATAGATCCGCGTCAAAGCCACTGCGAGCCGCTGACGCTGAACGCCAGTGAGAGGGGCCGCCACAGTGACTGTCGCGTTCAGCTGCTCGCGGCGGGTCGCGACCACGGCCAGGTAGCGCTCAAGGACCCGGCTGAAGCGCCGACCCCGGGGTGAGATGGCAGCCTGACGGGCAAGCCGGATCGTCTCCGTCGAGGACTTGCCGTTGAGCAAGGCGCTGACCAGAGCGCCCTTGGCGTTGTCGTCGCCTCCACCCGCGCCCAGGGCCTCACGCAGACCGGAGTCTGCCGCGACAAGCCGCTCAAAGCGGAACAGGTCGTCCTCAAGTGCTTCCAGGTTGCCGCCGGCCTCAGCCGACGCCACGACAGCCTCGACCGCCAGCGTCTCGATGGCATCGCCGAGATCACGGTCATCTGCCCAGTGCTGAGAGACCAGCACCTTGAGAACGCCGGTCGTCGCCGCACTCATCCTGGGCCCGAAGAGTGCCTCAACCAGACCCCTTTTGGCAGTGAGGTCCCGGGACGGGTCGACCAGCGCACGACGTAGGGCGGCGTTCGAGTCGAGGGCGCCCATCGCGCCGAACAGGTCCTCGGCGAGTGCCGACCAGTCGTCTCCGGAACCCAGGGCCGCGGCGAAGGCATCTCGGCCCGCCACGAACGCTGCACGCGAAGAGCCCTGCATCAGGCGTCCTGCCCGACCGTCTCGGGCCGGGCACCGCCCTGCTCGAGCTCAGCAAGGAAGCGGTCGACGATGCCGCTCTGACGAACCTCGTCCTGCAGCGACTCCCCCACGATACGGCTGGCCAGCTCGGTCGACAGGCGACCCACCTCGCTGCGCAACGAGACAATGGCCTGCGCTCGCTCCGCCTCGATCTGCTTGTGTGACGCCTCGGCGATGCGGTTCGCCTCGGCCTGGGCCTGGGCGCGAAGCTCGGCGATGATCGCCGCGCCCTGCTCCTGTGCCTCGGCGCGAATGCGTGCGGCCTCGACCCGGGCCTCGGCAAGCTGGGCCTTGTACTGCTCAAGGGCTGCCTGGGCCTCCTGCTGGGCCTCCTCCGCCTGGCGCATGCCGCCCTCGATCGCGGCGGTGCGGTCGGCGTACATCTTCTCGAGCCGCGGAACGACCTTCTCCCTGACGATCCAGTAGAGGATGGCGAACGCGATGACACCGAAGATCAGCTCGCCCCAGTGGGGCAGAACGGGGAGCTGCTCGGCCTCGCCGGCGGTCACCAAAGTTGCGACCTGCGTCGCTCCGGTGAATAGCTGCACGGAAATCTCCTAGTGCCTAGGTGCCAAGGTGGGGTTGCTGGCTGGGTGGTTGAACGGCTGGCCTACTTGAAGACGAACGCGAGCACCAGGCCGAAGATGGCCAGCGCCTCGGCCAGGGCGAAGCCCAGGATGGCGATCGACTGCAGCATGCCCCGGGCCTCAGGCTGACGCGCGACGCCGTTGATGTAGGCGGCAAAGATCAGGCCGATGCCGACGCCGGGGCCGATGGCTGAGAGGCCGTAGCCGAGGATGGCGATGTTTCCGGTCACGATGTGATCCTCTTTCGTTCTTGGTGCCCCGCCCGGCACGTCACCGGGCGGAAGTCTGGGTGGATGGGTCAGTGCTCGTCGGACAGTGAGCCGGCGATGTAGGTGGCTGCCAGCAGGGTGAAGATGTACGCCTGCAGGAACTCGATCAGGATCTCGAAGATGGTCAGCACGAACGCCATGGCGAACGAGCCGGCGCCGGCGATCTTGAGGCCGATGCCCCCGTGGATGATCATGTACTCGCCGCCGGTGATGAAGAGAAGCAGGAGCAGGTGCCCGGCGAACATGTTGCCGAACAGCCGCAGCGCCAGGGTCAGCGGGCGCGTGATGAAGAAGGTGATGACCTCGAGAACGAAGATGAGCGGGACGATCCAGCCGGGCAGGCCGTCCGGCACCAGGTGCTTGAAGTAGGCGCCCAGTCCCACCCGCTTGATGCCGATGTAGTGGTAGACCACGTAGACCACGAGGGTCAGGGCGATCGGGATACCGATCCTGCTCATCGTCGGGAACTGGACCGGCGGGATCACGCCGAAGAGGTTGTTGACCAGGATCAGCACGAACATCGTGAACAGAAGCGGTACGAACCGCAGGAAGTCCTTGCTGCCGATGATGTCCCGGGCGACACCGTTGCGGATGAACCCGTAGGCACCCTCGGTCACCCACTGTCCCTTGCTCGGGACGATGGCCGCGCGCCTGGTGGTGGCTATCAGGAACCAGGCGATCAGGCCCACCGACAGCATCAGGACGACCGCCGGGCGGGTGATCGCCAGGGGACCGTCGAACAACAACGGCTGGTAGAACTCGGCGGTGGTTGGCGTCTCGAAGCCGCCGCCTTCGGCCGAAGCCAGGCTGCCCAGCACGTTCAGGCTCAAAACATCTCCTTGGGGGTCAATGCTGCGTACCGTACCGGACCCAGACGAGGTAGAGCGACACGGCCATTCCGGCCAGGATCCCCGCCGGAACAAAGAAACCCGTGCCCAGCCATCGATCCAGCGCCCAGCCGATCCCGCCAAACATCACCGGACCCGAGATCAGGTAGGACACAACATTCCACATGTACGACTCTTCCAGCCGGGGATGTCCAGCGTCTGGATCCGGAGCTCCTGTATTCATCAGGGCCGTGCCCGTGACGGCTCTGGTGCTGTCGGGACAGGCTGCTCGCCGGCCATGTCGTACACAGGTTTGCGAAGCCTGATGAAGGCCACGACCTGAGAGAGCTGCCAGATCAGGGCCACAGCGAGGACTGACAGACCAAATGATGTGCCATCCAGCCAGTCGGCGCCTGAAAGAGAGAGAATCACCACACCCAGGAACAGGACCTGCCCGAGATAGACCGCGAGTGCCCCGGCCAGCACGGACAGCGGGTTCGCTCTGGCCACCCGGCTCATGACATAGAGACCGCTGGCAAAGAAGAGCACCGCGGTCATGACACCCAACAGTCCGGACAGCCCTGCGCGGGCGTTCCCGACGGCCCAGCACACCCCCACGATAACCGGCGTGGGGGCCACCATCGGGAGGACGGTGGCGCGAAGCATCGCAGCGAAGGGCGGGACCTGAGCCGGGCCGGGTGGCTGCGGTTGCGTCAGGTGTTCTGGCGTCATGTGGTCAGTGTCATCTGATCTGCGGCTGTGTCAAAAGGTCGCCTGCTCCCGGGTCGTCATCAGCCATCCCGAACCACCCCCTGAGCGCTTGTGAAAGATATCACAAGCGACGGGCGGGCATCCATCTGGGAAGCCAGAGGGTCAGGACTGCGGCCGAGATGGCGAAGAGGATGATGAACATGACCGGCCACCAGCCATCCACGAAGGCGAACGAGACCACGCCCAGGGCCACCACGGCGGCCCACAGGTAGAGCAGAAGCACCGCCTGCACGTGGGTGTGACCGATCCGCAGCATCCGGTGATGCAGGTGCTCGGAGTCCGCCTGCCAGGGGGGTCGGCCGGCCCGGGTGCGCCGGACCACCGCGAGCAGGACGTCGAGCAGGGGCAGCGAGATGATCGCCAGCGGAAGCACGACCGGCAGGAAGATCGCCACAGAAGGGTTGCCGCCAACCTGGCTGGGGTCGACGTTGCCGGTCATCGAGATTGTCGCCGCCGCGAGCAGAAGCCCGAGCATCAGCGAGCCCGAGTCACCCATGAAGAGCCGGGCCGGGTGGAAGTTGTGCGGCAGGAAGCCCACGCAGCAGCCCACCAGCGCGGCGGTGATGAAGGTCGCGGAGGAGAACACGTTCGGCGGGTCGTAGGAACGGGACAGGAGGTAGGAGTAGCTGAAGAACGCCAGCCCGGCGATGCCGACCACCCCAGCCGCCAGCCCGTCCAGGCCGTCGATGAAGTTCACCGCGTTGCTCGAGATGATGACGGTGAGGATCGTGAGCGTCACCAGGAACGGCGCCGGCAGGACGGTCACGCCGAACAGCGGCAGCGAGAGCATCTGCACACCGTAGAAGGCCATCACGCCGGCGGCGAGCATCTGGCCGGCCAGCTTGGTCACCCAGTCCAGCTCACGGATGTCGTCAAGCACCCCTACGGCACACACGATGACGGCGGCCAGCAGCACGCCCATCATCTGGCCACCGGCGAAGATCTGGGACAGGTAGGGCAGGCGTTTCGCCACCACCAGGGCAGCGATGAAGCCGAACAACATCGCCACCCCGCCAAGACGCGGGATCGGAACCGTGTGGATGTCGCGGTCACGCACCGCCGTGATCGCCCCGGTCCTGAAGGCGAGCCACCGCACGAACGGGGTGGTTGCATAGGTCATGACCGCGGCAACCACAAAAACCAGGAGGTACTCCCGCACGGATCAGCGCCTAGCTCAAGAGATGTGCAGCCGGATGGATCAGCTGTCCACTCGAGGATATGCCGGGAAGCGTCCCACGAGGTCGCTCACCTGAGCACGAATTTCCTGGGCCCTGGGGTGCTCGGGGTCGCCGTCGGTCTGGGTGACGGCCTGATGGATGAGGTCGGCGACGACCTCCATCTCGGCGGTTCCCATGCCCTGGGTGGTCACCGAGGGGGTGCCGACGCGGATACCCGACGCCGTGTTCGGCGGCTGCGGGTCGAAGGGGATGGCGTTCTTGTTGAGCACGATGCCGGCAGCGCCCGCCCGGGCCTCGGCCTCCTTGCCGGTCACCCCGATCCCCTGCAGGTCGTGCAGGGACAGGTGGGTGTCGGTGCCTCCGGTGATCGGACGGATCCCGCGCTCCCCCAGTGAGGCCGCCAGCTGCCGGGCGTTGGCGATGACCTGCCGGGCATAGTCCTGGTATGCCGGCTGGGCACACTCGTGCAGGTTCACCGCTTTGGCGGCGACGCAGTGCATCAGGGGGCCACCCTGCATCATCGGGAAGACTGCCTTGTCCAGCTTCGCCGCATGCTCAGCCTTGCTGACCAGCATGCCGCCACGCGGCCCCCGCAGCACCTTGTGCGTGGTGAAGGTGACGACGTCGGCATACGGCACCGGGCTGGGGATCGCCTTGCCGGCGACCAGCCCGATGAAGTGCGCGGCGTCCACCCAGAAGATCGCGCCCACCTCGTCGGCGAGGTTGCGGAAGAACGCGAAGTCGATCAGCCGCGGGATGGCAGAGCCACCCGCGACGATGAGCTTGGGGCGGTGCTTGCGGGCGAGCTCGGCCACCTGCTCGTAGTCGATGTCCTCGGTCTGCCTGTCCACGCCGTAGTGGACGGCGTTGAACCACTTGCCGCTGAAGGAGACTTTCGAGCCGTGGGTCAGGTGACCGCCGTGCGGCAGAGACATCGCCAGGATGGTGTCGCCCGGCTGGCAGAAGGCGCCGTAGACCGCCAGGTTGGCGTTGGCCCCCGAGTGCGGCTGGAGGTTGGCGTGCTCAGCGCCGAACAGGGCCTTGGCGCGCTCGATGCCGATCGACTCGGCCTTGTCGACCTCGGAACAGCCGCCGTAGTAGCGGCGCCCCGGATAACCCTCGGCATACTTGTTGGACAGGGTCGAGCCCAGCGCGGTCAGGACCGCGGGGCTGGTGAAGTTCTCGCTGGCGATCAGCTGAAGGCCACCACGGGCCCGCTCGAGCTCGGAGAGCAGGACTGCGGCGATCTCCGGGTCCTGGCTGTTCAGCTGGCCGAAATCGGCACCGAAGAAGGTCTGGTCCATGGACATGGGCGCTCCCAAAGGGAATAAAGGCGAGGTGACGTGTGGGACGCCGTGCTGGCGGCCTCACTCTATGCGGTGCCGGTCACCACGATCACCGCGACCTTCACGACCCCCAACAAATAGGTCCAAACCGCCTCCACCGCTCTTGCCCGCAAGAGATACTTGAAGCAAGAATATCCGGGCTGCCAGCCGCTTGGACCTGACAGTCCCCAGCCCGATGATTCGCGTGCCGAAGGGAGCACATGCCGCGTCGCCGACTGCACAAGCAGGGCTCCCGCCTGTTTGCGCTATACGTCCTTGCCAGCCTCATCCCGATCAGCGTGACGGGGGCGGTGGCTCTGCGCGGGGACACCCAGGCCGCGGATAAGTTCGGCCTGGACTGGGCGCGCGCCCAGGCAGTCGTCATCGAGCAGATGGCCATCGCACCGGCCTTGCGCGGGGCTGACCTGTCCCTGGGGCTGAACACTGCCGAGCGTGATCGCCTGCAGTCGGCCACCGATCTGGCCATCTTCAACGGCACCGTGTCGAGCCTGCGCCTGCGCAGCCTGACCGGGGCGGTGCAGTTCTCCGACGATGGCAGCGTGACAGGCTCGGTGCCGGTGAGCGACCCGGCGTTCCGTACCGCGGCCGCGGGGGGCACCGACGTGACCGTCATCGAGGGCGATCCGCAGAAACCCGGCACCATCCGCGTCGTGGAGCCGGTCAAGGCGGGCGCGAACGGCCAGGCAACCGGGGTGCTCGAGGTCTATCTGCCGTATGACGCGATCGCCACCAAGGTCCAGTCCGAGGCGCGCAGCGAGATCGTCCGGCTGTCGGTCAGCCTGGTCGGGCTGTTCGTCACCCTGGCTCTCATCTCCTGGTGGACCACCCGCTCACTGCGCCAGAATGCGGCCACCCACGAGTACGAGTCGCTGCACGACTCGTTGACCGGGCTGCCCAACCGCGAGCTGTTCCAGGACAAGGCGCAGGACGCGCTGGACCGCAGCAGACGCGGCGAGCGTGGCGCGCTGGTGCTGATCGACCTCGACGATTTCAAGGAAATCAACGACACCCTCGGTCACCATGCGGGCGACCAGCTGCTGCAGGTCGTGTCGCACCGTCTGCGCCGGGCGCTGCGCACCGGCGACACCGTGGCCCGGATCGGTGGTGACGAGTTCGCCATGGTTCTGCCCAGCGGTGGCCGCGCAGAGACGCTGGCACTGCTGCACCGGGTTCGTGCCGAGCTGGGTGAAGAAGTCGTGCTGGACGGCGTCTCGCTCCACGTGGAGGCGTGCTTCGGCGTCTGCTTCTATCCCGAGGGCGCCGACACCGTCGAGGACCTCCTGCAGCATGCGGACACGGCGATGTACCGGGGCAAGCAGGGCCCGGGTGGCATCATGATCTACGACTCGTCCTGGCCGCACCTGGCCACGCACTCACTGGTGATCCAGCGCGAGCTTCGCGACGCACTGGCCCGTGACGAGCTGGTGCTGCAGTACCAGCCCAAGGTCAACCTCAGCTCCGGCCGGGTGAACTGCCTCGAGGCGCTCGTACGGTGGCAACACCCCGAACGCGGGCTCCTGCTGCCGGCGGAGTTCCTCCCCGTGGTGGAGCGCAGCGAGCTGATCGGGCCCCTGACGATCTGGGTGCTGCGACAGGCCCTGGCCGACTGCGCGCAGTGGACCGCGCAGGGCAACGACTGGATGGTCGCGGTCAACGTCTCCGCCCGCAACCTCACCGCGACACAGTTCGCCGGCAGCGTGGTCCAGATCCTGCACGAGGCTGGCGTTCCCCCCGACCGCCTCCGCCTCGAGGTGAGCGAGTCGGCCCTGGCCTTCGATGCCGGCCTGGTCCGGGCGACCATCGATGCCCTGGCCGGCCATGGCATCTCGATATCCGTCGACCACTTCGGGATTGGCCTGCGGAACCTGGCTCAGGTCAGCGCAGCCAGCGTCTCCGAGATCAAGATCGACAGCACCTTCCTGGCCGGTCTGCCGGGCAGCAAACAGGACCGCGCCATGGTGCGCTCGATCATCGGCCTCGGCCACAACCTCGGATGCCTGGTCACCGCCCAGGGAGTGGAGTCACAGGAAGTCGCCGACGTGCTGACGGATGCGGAGTGCGACGACGCGCAGGGATATCTCTGGCTCCATCCGGGACCCTGGTCCGAGGTCGCCAGGGCGTTCGACGCCACGACCGTCTCAGCCTCACGAGAGGGCTCACCATGAGATACCCGAGCACCTTGCGCCGACGGGTCGTGGCGGGCCTCATCCTGGCGCTCACCGCGACGATGCCCGCGGCCTGCGGCGATCCGGCATCCCCCGCCACCTCCCCGGCACCCGTAGTGCGGTTCAACCAGAGGCTGAACGACCTGCTGCCACAGGCTGTCCGGGACCGGGGGGTCCTTCGCGTCGGCACCGAGGCCTCCTACGCGCCCATGTCCTCGTTCGGGCCTGATGGCCACACCATCGTCGGCGTCGAGCCTGACCTCGGCGCCCAGATCGGTCGCGTCCTGGGAGTCCGGGTCCAGTTCCGGAACTTCGACTTCTCCGGACTGCTCACAGACGTTGCCGGTGGCAGCTTGGATCTCGCCATCTCGGCCATGACCGACACCCCCGAGCGCGCCAGGACCGCCGACTTCATCAACTACTTCCATGCCGGCTCCTCGATCGTCGTGCAGCGAGGCAACCCGTCCGGCGTCACCGAGCTCGACGACCTGTGCGGCAAGGTGGTCGCCGTTCAGAGCGGAACGACCCAGGTGGGCCTGCTGGCGCGAAGCCAGAAGAACTGTGGCAGGCGGCCCATCGTGGTGAAGGCCTTCCCGACCAACTCGGATGCCCTCTTGCAGCTGCGCACGGGCCGCGCTGTCGCGGTCCTGAACGACCTGCCTCCGGCCGTCTTCCTGGTCAACGACCCGCGCACCAGGTCGCAGTACCAGCTCGCATCGACGGTGCAGTACGAGCCGGGGTCGTACGGCGTTGTCGTCGCCAAGAGTCAGCCCGGACTGCGCGAGGCCGTGCAGGGCGCGCTCGAGGAGCTTCGCCGCAGCGGCGTCTATGCCCAGATCCTGTCCACCTGGCACGTCCAGGACGGTGCCGTCCAGCAGATCACCATCAACTCGAGTCGATGAAGCCGATAAGAGCGAGATAGTGATGGCAACCTGGCGGCGATACCTGCTCGGCGGTCTCGTGGCCAGCGCGAACCGCGTCGCACTGCCGCTGGGGATGGTCAGAGACATCGTCGGCTGCCTCATCGGCCTCCACGGTGCCACCGGAACCCTGTAGGGCGTCCGCGAGTACCGGCCGGCCCATCCAGGCGGGTGGTACCTCATCGCCGCAGGCACCGTGATGTGGGTTCTGGGCGACGGGCTGTACGGCTGGTATCAACACGTGGTCCTGGTCGAACCGTTCCCCTCCCCCGCCGACGCCCTTACCTCTTTGCCTACGCACTTTTCGCCACCGGGCTCCTGCTGCTCGTATCAGCCGCGGCACGCTCATGGTGGCGCTTGCGGCGGCAGTGGCTGTCGGCCCGACCATCATCGTGCGTGAGCTGATCGCTGGTGTCTTGGTGCAGAACATGACCATCGCGATCTCGTCAGGGTTGATGGGACCGCTCATCCTGGTCCGGATCGTGCGCCAGCTGGAGGACCAGGCGGTGCCACTGGCGCGACTGGCGGACACGGACTACGTCACGGGTCTGATGAACCGGCGAACACGCAGTGGTGGCCCGGATGGGCAATGACGTGTTCGGGGTCCTGGACCCGTCGATCACTTCCGGCGAAGAAGCCAGCCGGGCCACAACGCACATCCGGCCGGCGTTTGAAGGCCCCCTCGAGCTGCCTGACCTCAGTGTCTCGGTCGAGGTCAGCATCGGCGCCGCCGTCGTGCCCGAGGACGGCGCAGAGCCGGACCTCGTACTGCTCCGGGCCGACGTGGCGCTGTCCGTGGCCAGGGCGCGGTCCGAGCACACCGCCAGATGCGGCAACGAGATGGAGACCGGGGGCCCACTCGTACCTCAGCTCCTGGCAGAGCCGCTCGAGGCGATCAGGAACGGCGAGATCGTGGTGCACTACCAGCCAAGATGCTCCACCGCTCAGGGCTTCGCTCT
Source organism: Dermatophilaceae bacterium (assembly GCA_014377705.1). Classification (GTDB taxonomy): domain Bacteria; phylum Actinomycetota; class Actinomycetes; order Actinomycetales; family Dermatophilaceae; genus UBA4719. The sequence goes on along the minus strand of JACMPC010000136.1, from coordinate 8,259 downwards.
CGGGCCTCCGGTCGTGGCCGCACAACTTCCCGACCTGATCAGACGCATCGAGGAACGCCTGCCCGCGGCCCTGGGGAGGGCGGGCGCCACGGAGCGCATCGGGTGAGATTACCGGTCGGTCCTGAGGGCACGGGCACCGTGGCCCTGGCCGGACCTGCCCGCCTATCAGTTGCGCAGCTCGATCTCGCCAAGAACCTCCTGGAGCTGTCCGGCGGTGACGGCCCCGGCCCGCAGGATGACCGGTGACGCACCGGTGCAGTCCAGGATCGTGGAAGCCAGATCTCCGGCCGAGGGCCCCGCGTCCAGATAGACGCTGACGGCCGAGCCGAGCTGGGCTGCGGCGTCGACAATGGTCTTGGCCGGTGGCTGCCCGGAGACATTGGCGCTGGTGACCGCCATCGGGCCGACGTCGTTCAGCAGCTTGAGCGCGGTGTCATTGCGGGGCATCCGCAGGGCCACGGTGCCGTTGGTATCGCCGAGATCCCACATCAGGGAGGTCTGCGCGTGCAGCACCAGGGTCAGAGGGCCGGGCCAGAAAGCCTTGATCAGGTCCCGGGCGTAGCCGGGCACGCCAGCCGCCAGGCCGTCGACGGTCTGGGCGTTCGGGACCAGCACCGGCAGAGGCATCTCGCGGCCCCTGCCCTTGGCCATCAGCACCGCGGCCACGGCATCGGAGGCGAACGCGTCGACACCCACGCCGTACACGGTGTCAGTCGGCAGGACCACCACCTCGCCACCGCGAACGGCCTCTGCCGCGGCGGCGATCCCCTCGGCCAGACCCTCCTCGCTCGTGCAGTCGATCACTGGACTCATTCGCTGCTCTCCGTCAACTCGGCCACGGCTGAAGTTTGTCATGCCCCCGGCCCAGAAGTGTCGCCAGACCCGAGGCGTGAACGGCGCGACGCGGGCAGGGCAGACTGGAGGCTCCGACCGGCGACCCAGGGATGTGCGTAGTGGCCAGCGAGCCGTTGCAGGACCTCGAGCTCGGCGCAACCCTCCTGCGCGAACGCCCTGAGCTGGGCGGCGGACCGCTGACACTGGTGCGCTGCGATCTGAGCGGAGCCGATCTGCGCGGGCTCGACCTGCCCGGCTGGCGGTTCCGTGACTGCAACCTCGACGAGGCCCTTCTCAACGGGTCAAGCCTGGACGCGGCGCTCTTCGAAGGGGGCAGCGCGCGAAACGCCACCTTCACCGACTCCGATCTCGCCGGTGCCCGGTTCGAGATGGTGGACGGCGCCGGGGCGATCTTTGGTGGTGCCCTGATGAGCGAGGCGGAGTTCCACGGATGCCGGCTGATGGCAACGAACTTCGAGAACACGCGAGGCCTCGGCATGCTCCTGCAGGGCAGCAACCTGTATGCCGCGAACCTCAACGGTTGCGTTCTTGCCAGTGCGGCGCTCACCGACCTGCGGCTGACCGAGGCAACCCTGCGGGGAGCGGACCTGCGCGGCAGCGACCTGACCGGATCGGTGCTGCTCCATGCCGACCTGTATGCCGCCAGGCTCAAGGACGCGGATCTGCGCGGAGCCGACCTCGGACCGGTCGACCTCGACCGGCTTGCGGCCCTGTCGGGGGCCATCATCAGCCGCGCTCAGGCGGAGCAGATCCTGGTCGAGCTGGCGAACGTCGTGGTGATGGACTGACTCTGGCCGGCCCACTACGCCCGACCGACTGTCTCCGGCCGACTGTTCGGCAGTGAGTGTGCCCGGCTGATCAGCGTGCTCGGACGGCGGTCACTGCCCGCGGACGCCCGTTGAGGTCCGCATGGTCCCGGACGTCCTGCCACACACCGGTCATCCGCAGGGCCGAGGTGAGGGACTCACCCTGCGCGTCGGCATGCTCCATGACGAAGAACCCTCCCGGGCGCAGCAGGGCAGCGGCGCGGGCGGCAACAGCCAGGGGGATCCGCAGACCATCCAAGCTCCCGCCATAAAGGGCAACCTCCGGGTCGTGGTCGCGGACCTCCGGGTCGTTCGGGATCGAGCCCACCGGGATGTATGGCGGGTTGCTCACGACCACATCCACGCCGGCCTCGAGCTCGGGGAACGCCAGCGTGGCGTCGCCGAGCCGGAGGTCCACGTCGAGCCCCAGATCGTCGCGGTTGCGAATCGCCCAGGCGAAAGCAAGCTCGGACAGCTCCACTCCATGCACCTCGGCCGAAGGAACCTCGTCCTTGACCGCCAGGGCGATCGCCCCCGACCCGGCGCAAAGGTCCACCACAACCGGCGTCCCACAAGACCTCGTCCAATCCCGCAAACCTAGGGACGGTGTTGGGTTTTCACCCTCAAACCTAGGGACGGCGCTTCGCACAGTCCCTAGGTTTGAACCCGATTCCTGCGCACCGTCCCTAGGTTTGGCGGCATTGGTCTGGTCGACACCGGTCTGGTCGACACCGGTCTGGTGGACTTCGGCCTGGTCTGCACCGGTCTGATCGACACCGGTCTGGTGGACTTCGGCCTGGTCTGCACCGGTCTGCAGGAAGGCTATGGCCAGGCCGGCTGTGAGCTCGGTCTCGAAGCGGGGGACGAAGACGCCTGGGCCGACCGAGAGCTCGAGCCTGCGGAATCCTGCCTTGCCGGTCAGGTGTTGAAGCGGCACCCGCCGGGCGCGCTCGCACACCAGGTCGTCAAACCCCCCCGGCACCGGCGCGCCCATGATCATCAGCTTGCGCACGTCCCCGGTGGTCGTCTTTCCGGCACACGCAGCCAGGGCAATGGCGTCAAACTCAGCACTCTCGACGCCGGCCTCCGACAAGGTCCGGACAGCGTCACGGACAGCGTCCCTCAGTAACCTTGCCGACCCGCCCACTGATCCGCTCACCGCCCCCTCACCGGCCACTCACCAACCGGATCGACGACACCGTCATTGACCCTGGGGTCCCAGACCCTGAGGTCACGAACTCGGGGACCCGGCCGCTACCGCCGCCATCCGGGCGGCGTCGTCGGTGTCCACCGCGGACTGCACGATCGGGTCCAGGTCACCATCCAGCACCATGTCGAGGTTGTAGGCCTTGTAACCCGTCCGGTGGTCAGCGATCCGGTTCTCCGGGTAGTTGTAGGTCCGGATCCTTTCCGAGCGGTCGACCGTGCGGATCTGGGACTTCCGCTGCGCCGAGGCCACCGCGTCCGCCTCATCCTGGGCGAGCTGGTGCAACCTGGCCCGCAACACCCGCATGGCCGACTCCTTGTTCTGGAGCTGGGACTTCTCGTTCTGGCAGGACACCACGGTCCCGGTCGGGAGGTGGGTGATCCGAACCGCCGAGTCGGTGGTGTTGACGCTCTGGCCACCCGGCCCGGACGAGCGGTAGACGTCGACCTTGAGGTCATTCAGGTCGACAGTGACCTCGACGTCGTCGACCTCGGGCATCACCAGCACGCCGGCCGCAGAGGTGTGGATGCGCCCCTGGGACTCCGTCACCGGGACCCGCTGGACCCGGTGCACGCCGCCCTCGTACTTCAGCCGGGCCCAGGGCGCATCGGCCGGGTCCGTGACCCCACGCGACTTCACCGACACCCGAACATCCTTGTAGCCGCCTAGGTCGGACTCGGTGGCGTCCAGCACCTCGGTTCGCCAGCCGCGACGCTCGGCGTAGCGCAGATACATCCGCAACAGGTCGCCGGCGAACAGCGCAGACTCCTCCCCGCCCTCGCCCGCCTTGACCTCCAGAATGATGTCGCGATCGTCATCGGGGTCGCGGGGCACCAGCAACCGGCGAAGCTTGTCCTCGGCGGCTGCCAGCACGGCATCGAGCGCGGGCAGCTCCTCGGCAAACGCCCTGTCCTGGGTGGCCAGCTCACGGGCCGTAGCCACGTCGTCGCAGGCGGCGTGCCACGCATGGTAGGCCGCGACGGTGGGTGCCAGCGCGGCGTACCTCTTGTTCAGCCTGCGCACCAGAGCCTGGTCGGAGTGCACCGTGGGCTCAGCGAGCTGGGCCTCGAGATCGGCGTACTCCTGCACCAGCGTCGCAGCGGACTCCAACATCTGGGGGACCTTCCACTCATGAGCTTCGCACGAGCACGCGGACGACGCGCTCAGACAGCAACGCCGGCCCCGCGACCATCAAGATCGGGGACCGGCGTGCGGGGTAGCTACTTGTCGACCTTCTCGGCTTCCTCTGCCTTCTCGACCTTCTTGCCGTAGCGCGCCTGGAAGCGGGCGATACGGCCACCGGTGTCGAGGATCTTCTGCTTGCCGGTGTAGAACGGGTGGCACTGTGAGCACACATCGGACGAGATCTTGCCGCCTGTCACGGTGCTGCGGGTCTCGAACGTGGAGCCACAGGTGCAGGTGACCGTGGTAGCGACATAGGTGGGGTGGAGGTCCTTCTTCAACGTGTGCTCCTTGTGGTTGAGGCACTGCCGGATCGTGTGCTCGGGACTCCCTCGCACGCGGGGACCGGCTGCCAACACAACATTGTGCCAGATCCGGCACGTATGCCGAAAACGCTGTCCGGGTCCGAGTCATTCCCCCCGCCCCCTGGGCCTGTTTCGCCCCATCGGCGTCGGCCGGTGGAGACTCGTACAACGGCAGGTCCAGGACCACCGTCGTTCCCTCAGCCTTGACCGAGGTCAGCCTCAGCTTCCCGCCGTGATGGTCCTCGACGATCTGCCTGCCGATGCTGAGGCCCGGACCGCTGCCGGGAATCGCTTGCTCGGTGGCATTGCTGGCCCGGAAGAACCGGCTGAACAGGTCCGCCAGGTCGCGGGCGGGGACGCCCACCCCAGTGTCCTGACAGGCAATGATGGCCCGTCCTCCGGCGCGCTCATCGAGGGTGCTGCTGAGGAGAACGACTCCTCCGGGCCGGCTGAACTTGATGGCGTTGGAAAGGGTGTTGACGACTGCGCGATCCACTGAGACTCAGTCGCCCAGCACGATCGCGGCGCCCGGACCGTGCTCCACCTCGAGCTTCACGTACTTGCCGTGGGCGAGCGGGCTGAGCTCCTCGCCGGCCCTGACGATCGGCTGCTGGACCGACACCCCGACGAAGCCGGCCCTGCTGATTCCGCCCTCGATCCGGCTGAGCGCCATCACGTCCTCGATCAGACTCCTCAGACGAATCGTGTTGCGGTTGATCACCTCGAGCATCCGGTGCTGCTGTTGTGTCATCTCACCGGCATCCCCCCTTGCAGCAGCTCCAGTTAGCCGCTGATCGAGGTCAGGGGTGTTCGCAGCTCATGGCTGACCGTCGCCAGGAAGTCGGACTTCTGGCGGTCAAGCCTCTCGATACGTTCCACATGCTCCCGCTGGTTCGCCCGGTGCTCGGCCTCGACGATGGCCCGCGCCACGAACCCGGACACCGCCTGCACGACATTGACCTCGAACGTGGTCCCCTTCCGAGGTTCGTCGACCAGCACGTAGATCATCCCGATCACCCGGTCATTAAGTCCGATCGGGACCTTCACGACCCCGCGGGCACCGGTGTCGCGGTGGAAGACCCGGGGCGCTGTCGAGGACCGCTCTCGCGATGACATCTGCCTCGGCTCGGGTCTTTTCGCGCTCTGCCGTCAGATAGGCACCGAGCGCCGCGTTCGCCGACGTGAACTCCTCAAACAGCGGCCGGCCCTTCAGGGGATCTGCCGGACCGTTGCCAGTTGGGGAATTCTCCGTGCGCAGCGCAAAAGCCCACCACTTCACGGCCGCGCGGTGTTGCGTGCTGCCCGGTGTTGCGTGCAGACGGACGTCACGTTCGTCCAGCCCGCCGCACGCCAGCCTGCCGTCGAGTCTGGTCAGCGCGATGGTCGTGCGGTCGTGAGAGCCGAGAAACGGCTTCGCCAGCTCACGCTGACCGGACAGCTTGTATGCCGTCCATCCGGTCAGGGCGTCGCTCATGTCCTCGCGGACCTCCGCGTTGGCGTCCACCGCCGGGGAGTCGATCACGGTCAGCCTGTGCACGTTCTACGACTGAAGAAAAAGGGGGCCGACCGCCGTGAAGGCCACGACCAGGAGCACCGCCCAGCAGAGAAGGACCAGGATGCGCAGCGTTCCGGCGATCGGCCACCCGAGAGCCGCCCGTTGCCGGCCACGCTCAGACATCGCCCCTCAAGCCAGCCACCGCCCGGGAGTCGTTGCCGAATCTCTGCCTGGCCGTGGCGCCCGACACCCGCTCCGGGCCGCACAGACTCGCGCACCGCCCTTCGCCTGGCCACCACGTGGTCATCTGGCGGACCAGGCCATAAGTAGGAAGGTCCGCCCAACACTCACCTAACGCCCCTGGTGAGAACTGCGTTGACACGATGCAGCAGCTCACGCGGGCTAAACGGCTCGGTGACACAGTCGCAGGCGCCCGTGGCGAATCCGGTGTCGACGTCTGCGTCACGTGCCCGCCCCGACAGCAGGATGACGTCGAGGTCGTTGATGGCCTCGTTGGCCCGGACCTTGCGCAGCACGTCGATGCCGGACATCCCGGGCATCATGATGTCGAGGATGACCAGCCGTGGCGGGTCGGTCTCGATGGCATCCAGGGCAGCCGTGCCGTCGGTGACACCCACGGCGTCGAACCCGGCCTGGGTGAGCTTGAAGACCACAAGGTGGAGGATGTCGGGGTCGTCATCGGCGACGACAATGCGGGTCTGGCCAGGCTCCGCCGTTCCGAGATGCCCCTCTGTACCGACTTGACCGGCTCCGGGCAATTGGATCGACCGGCGAAACGATACGCCCTGGGAATGGAGAAACCCGCCCAGAGCTCCTGAACGAGTTCCGCCACCCTTTCACAACAACCCGAAAGTTTCGGGCAGAGTCAGATCAGTCAGTCGTCCTCGTTCATCTGGATCGAGGACGTCTTCTGGACCTGCATCAGGAACTCGACGTTGCTCTTGGACTTCTTGAGCCGGTCGATGAGCAGCTCGATGCCCTGCTGCTGGTCGAGGGCCGAGATCACCCTGCGCAGCTTCCAGACGATCTTGAGCTCTTCGTTCGCCATCAGGATCTCCTCGCGACGCGTGCCCGAGGGGTTGAGGTCGATGGCCGGGAAGATGCGGCGCTCGGCGAGGTGACGGGACAGGCGAAGCTCCATGTTGCCGGTGCCCTTGAACTCCTCGAAGATCACCTCGTCCATCTTGGAGCCGGTGTCGACCAGGGCGGTGGCCAGGATGGTCAGCGAGCCGCCGTTCTCGATGTTGCGGGCGGCACCGAAGAAACGCTTCGGCGGGTAGAGCGCGCTGGAGTCGACACCACCGGACAGGATCCGGCCGCTCGCCGGGGCGGCGAGGTTGTAGGCACGGCCCAGCCGGGTGATCGAGTCCAGCAGGATGACCACGTCGTGGCCCATCTCGACCAGACGCTTGGCCCTCTCGATAGCCAGCTCGGCAACCGTGGTGTGGTCGGTGGCCGGCCGGTCGAACGTCGAGGCGATGACCTCGCCCTTGACCGCCCGCTGCATGTCGGTGACTTCCTCGGGACGCTCGTCCACCAGCACGACCATCAGGTGAGCCTCAGGGTTGTTCGTCGTGATGGCGTTGGCGATCGCCTGCAGGATGAGCGTCTTGCCGGCCTTGGCCGGGCTGACGATCAGACCACGCTGGCCCTTGCCGATCGGGGCGATGAGGTCGATCAGCCGGGTCGAGAGGATGTTCGACTCGGTCTCTAGACGCAGACGCTCCTGCGGGTAGAGCGGGGTGAGCTTGGCGAAGTGGACCCGGTTCAGGGACTGCTCCGGGGTCAGTCCGTTGATGGTGTCCAGCCGGACCAGCGCGTTGAACTTCTGGCGGGCCGGGATCTGCTCGCCCTCACGCAGTGCCCGGACGGCACCGGTGACCGCGTCGCCCTTGCGCAGGTCGTTCTTCTTGACGATGCCGAGCGGCACGTAGACGTCATTCTCACCGGGCAGGTAGCCGCTGGTGCGCAGGAACGCATAGTTGTCGAGCACCTCGAGGATGCCAGCCACCGGAACCAGGACGTCGTCCTCACCGACGACATCAATGGCCTCGCTCTGACCTTGGCCACCGGAGCCCTCGCCCGGTCCGCCACGACGCTTGCGGTCGCGGCTGCGCTGACGGTTGCGCCGGCGACCGCCGGGAGCGTCCTCGTCCTGGTCGTAGCGGCCCCGGTTGTCGTTCTGGCCACCCTGCTGACGGTTGCCCTGCTGGCGGTTGTCCTGCTGGCGGTTGTCCTGCTGGCGGTTGTCCTGCTGACGGTTGTCCTGCCGACCGCCTTGCTGACGGTCGCCTTGCTGACGGTCGCCCTGCTGACGGTCGCCCTGCTGACGGTCGCCCTGCTGACGGTCGCCCTGCTGACGGTCGCCCTGCTGACGGTCGCCCTGCT